>NZ_JBOBFT010000008.1:0-235417 GCF_050587525.1 Plantibacter lichenum
CGAGTCCGAACAGACCACGCCGGGAGAGGCCCCGCGTCGGAGCCGGTGCGGCGGGCGTGGCGGGGGCTGCGCCCGCGTGGGCTGCGACGTCGGGCTGAGCCGCGATGCCGTCAGCGCTGGACGCGGATGCCGGGGTTGCGGCAGACGTGCCACCCGTGGACTGGGGCTGTTCGCCTGGCTGCTCGCTCATCGTGTCCATGCTCTCGCACTTTCGCTGAAGGACTGTTGTGGATCGACCGACCATGGCCCGGAAGGCGGGCCGCGCACGGAGGGAGGTCGGAGAAGGAAGGCCGGACAGTCCTCGCGAACGCGTCAGGACGGCCCAGGAGAAGGAGCGAACCGCGAACGGGCGGGGTGGACGATGCGTCCGACCCCGCCCGGTGCGCGGAACCGTTACTGCTTGGCGACGCCGAGGACGGTGTGCGTCAGCTTCGAGAGCGGCTCGGCCAGTGCGTTGACCTGGTCGGACAGCTCCTTGCGCTGCGCCTCCGTCACGGTGTCGTACGAGACGAACGAGGACTCGAGGCTGCCGTACTTGGCGAGCAGGGCCTGGAGGGAGGCGAACTCGGTGGAGATCTGCTTCACGAGCTTCTCACCCTCTGCGCCCTTGCCCGACGCGATGTCCTGCACGTTGCCGAAAGCGACCTCTGCGCCCTGCACGTTCGCGGCGAAGTCGTAGAGGTCGGTGTGCGACCACCAGTCCTCTTCACCCGTGATCTTGCCCTTCGCGACCTCGTCGAGGAGACCGATCGCGCCATTGCTGATGTCGCCGAGGCTCACGCTGAAGTCCTTCTTCGACACGAGGTCGAAGAGGGTCTGGGTGTCGGTGACGAGGCCGTCGGCGTAGGTCTTGCGCTCGTCAGGCGTGGAGGGAGCCCAGTCGAGGGTCGCGCTCGTGCCGTCCGAGTTGAGGGCCCCGGCAGCCGGCGGCCACAGATCCTTCTCGATGCGGTGGAAGCCGGTCCACGAGAGGCCCTCGGCGACGGCGTCGACCTCGCGGTAGTCGATCTTCGGGTCGAGGTCGCCGAACGCCTCGGCGGTGGGCTCGATGCGCTCGTAGGAGACGCGGGTCGTCGCGAAGAGCTGGCGTGCGGTCTCGTCGTCGCCGGCGGCGTAGGCGTCGGTGAAGGCCTTGACCTGCGGGATGAGCTCGGCGACCTGCGACTTCACGTAGGCGACGTAGTTCGTGACGGCCTGCTTCGTGAGCGCCTTGTCGTCGGCGGAAACCTCGGGGGCCTTGCCCGTGACGGTGAACTCGGCGAGGCCGATCGGTGCACCGACGAGCTGGAACTTGCACGCCGTGTAGTAGGTGCCCGGCTGGAGCTGTGCGACGTAGGAGACGGTCTGACCGGGGGTCACGTTCTCCTTCTCCCCGACGATGCGGAGCTTGTCCTCTGCGAGGATCTCGAACTCGTTGACGTCGGTGCCCGTGTTGGTGATCGTGAACGTCACGGCTCCGGCCGAGGTCGTCTTCGCCGACACGGCGCAGCTGTCGTCCGCGATGTCGACGGTGAGTGCTTCGCCGCCGGCGTTGTTGGGGACGCAGCCGGTCAGCGCGAGGGCGAGGACCCCGGCGCCGGCGAGGCCGGTCAGTAGACGTTTCTGCATGGATGCTCCTGTTGTGGGTGGGGTGGGTGTCTGAGGGGTCATCGGTCCGCTGCCGCTGGTTCCGTGCTGTTCGGAACCGATGCCGCTGCGGTGCTCGGGCGCTTCCTGCGGATGGTGCGGAGGAAGCATGCGAGCGTGATGACGAGGTACGCGACCCAGGCGATGAACTGCGCCCAGGTGGGTGCCGGTGTGAAGTTGAAGACGCCGCCCAGCACGGTGCCGTACCAGCTCGTGGGCGGGACGATGTGGCTGATGTCGAATGCGGCGTGGTTGTGGCCCGGAATGACGCCGGCCTCCTGGAGGTCGCCGACGCCGTAGGCGAGGACGCCTGCAGCGACGACGATGAGGAAGAGCCCGGTCCAGGTGAAGAAGGTGCCGAGGTTGATCCGTACGAAGCCCCGGTAGATCAGGTACGAGATCACGACGGAGGTCAGGATGCCGAGGAACGCGCCGATCGTGCCGAGGGTCGCGTTCGCACCGGAATTGACGCTCGCCCAGATGAAGAGGGCCGTCTCGATGCCTTCGCGCCCGACGCTGACGAAGCCGAGGAGGACGATGCCGATGGCGCTGCCGGCGACGGCCACGTCGAGTCGTGACTGGAGGTCGTGCTTCAGCTCGCGGGCGTTGCGGCCCATCCAGAAGATCATCCAGGTGACGAGGACGACGGCGAGGATGGAGAGCGAGCCTCCGAGGATCTCCTGCGCTTGGAAGCTCAGGCCGTAGGGGCCCCAAGTGAGGATCGCACCGGTGCCGAGGGACACGAGGACGGCGACCGCGATGCCGATCCAGAGCCGGGGCAGGACGTCGCGTCGGCCGAGCTTGTTGAGGTAGGCGATGAGGATGCCGACGATGAGGCCGGCTTCGAGTCCTTCGCGGAGGCCGATGAGGTAGTTAGCGAGCAAGTGGATGACCTTCGGGCGTGTTCGAGTGCCGGTCGCCATGGGGTGGCCGTCGCTGCGGGGAGGTGGCTGCTCGCTGCGGGATCGCATCGCGAGCGGAATACGGCTGAAGTTGGTAAGGCTTGCCTTATCGACTCGACACTACCCGGTGGTTCCAATGGTGTCCAGTTAGAATCGGCGCATGACCGACCCCGTACAGCCAGCCCAGCCGAGCGACCAGCCTGCGGCCCCGCCGGCGCCCCGGTACGGCGAGTACGCGGGGCTCGCTCCGGACGGTGTCGGTGCCCAGTCCGATCCGGACGCGTCGCCGGAGGGCACCTGGTCCTCGCAGCGCCGGGCCGATGACGAACCGCGCGAGACGACGGTCGGATCCCGCGTCACGGGCATCGTGCTGTCGCTCATCGTCGGCGTCGTCTACGGCTGCATCGGCACCGTCGCGCACGGCTGGACTCCTGTCGTCCTCGGTGTCTCCGTTCCCCTCGGCCTCATCCTCGGCGTCCTCGGCATCGCCGGACTCCTGACGGGGCTCCGCATCGTGCTCGGCGACCGCCTCGCCGTCGCGGCCGCCGCACTCGGCATGCTCATCGTCATCGGGCTCTTCACCCTCCCCAGCTCCGGCGGTTCCGTGCTCATCCCCCAGGGGATCACAGGGCTCATCTGGACGATCGCGCCGTCGCTCGTCGCCGTGCTCGTGCTCGCCTGGCCGAAGCTGCCGGTGCGCCCGGAAGCCCCGCGACCCACGACACCGGTGGGCGACGGAGCGGAGTTCGCGCCCTCCGACCGGGCGTAGACTTGATCGACCAGAGTTCGTGAAGGGACCTCGAGACCAGTGACCTATGTGATCGCCCTGCCGTGCGTGGACGTCAAGGACCGCGCGTGCATCGACGAATGTCCCGTCGACTGCATCTACGAGGGTGAACGCTCGCTCTACATCCACCCCGACGAATGCGTCGACTGCGGTGCGTGCGAGCCGGTCTGCCCCGTCGAAGCCATCTACTACGAGGACGACCTCCCCGAGGAATGGGCCGACTACTACAAGGCCAACGTGGAGTTCTTCGACGAGATCGGATCGCCCGGCGGCGCGGCCAAGGTCGGCGTGATCAAGTCCGATCACCCCGTCATCTCCGCGCTCCCGCCCCAGGTCAACGGCTGACGCGTGGCGCTGCAGTCGCTGCCCGACTACCCGTGGGACCTCATGGTCCCGTTCGCCGAGCAGGCTCGTCGCCACGAGGGCGGCATCGTCGACCTGTCGATCGGCTCGCCGGTCGACGAGACGCCCGCGATCATTCGTGAAGCACTCGCCGAGGCGACCGACGCGCACGCGTACCCGGCGACGATCGGCACCCCGGCGCTCCGCGCCGCCATCGTCGATTGGTTCGAGCGTCGTCGAGGAGTCAGCGGGCTGACCCCTGAGTCGGTGCTGCCGACGATCGGGTCGAAGGAACTCGTCGCGCTGCTCGCGTTCCTGTTGGGACTGGGGGAGGGCGACACCGTCGTGCACCCCGTCGCGGCGTATCCGACCTATGCCGTCGGCGCCGCGATCGCCGGCGCGACCGCGTTCCCGTCCGACGACCCCGCCGAATGGCCGGAGTCGACCAGGCTCGTCTGGCTCAACAGTCCGGGCAACCCCGACGGCCGCGTCCTCTCCGTGGAGGCGCTGCGCCGAGCGGTCGAACGCGCCCGTGAACTCGGTGCCGTGATCGTGGGCGACGAATGCTACGCGGAGCTCGGTTGGGACGCCGAATGGGTCCACACGGCTGTTCCGTCCGTCCTGGACCCGCGCGTGACCGACGGCGACCATACGGGCGTGCTGTCGATCTACTCCTTGAGTAAACAGTCGAACCTCGCGGGCTACCGTGCGGCGTTCGCGGCCGGCGACGCAGGTCTCGTGCAGCGACTCGTCACCGTGCGCAAGCACGCCGGGCTCATGCTGCCCGCGCCGCTGCAGGCCGCCATGGTCGTCGCCCTCGGCGATGACGCGCACGTCGTCGAACAGAAGGAGCGGTACCGCAGGCGCCGCGACGTCCTCGTGCCGGCCGTGGTCGAAGCGGGTTTCCGCATCGACCGCAGCGAAGCGGGACTCTACCTCTGGATCACCGAAGGACGACCCGCGTGGGAGACGATCGAACGGCTCGCGAGCATCGGCATCCTCGCCGGCCCCGGCCTGTTCTACGGCGACGCCTACCCCGAGCACGTCCGTCTCTCGCTCACAGCGACCGACGAACGGATCACCGCAGCGGCCGATCGGCTCCGCAGCCTCGCAGAGGTTCGAGGTTAGCTCCAACCGAGTTCCCCGATTGCTGTGGGAAACAGCAGTTGGTGCTGGAGCGGTTTAGGCTGTAAGCGGCAGCGCCGTCGCACACGATGGCACATACCGAGTTCCTATCGCACAAAGATATGAGGAGGCGCCGTGGGCGACGTCGAGAACCAGGCTTCCACCGAGACGCAGAAAGTCACCCTGAGTCATCCGGGGGGCACAGCCGATTTCCCGATCCAGAGCAGCACCCAGGGCGCATCCAGCATCGACATCTCCTCGTTGACGAGGCAGACCGGTCTCACGACCGTCGACTACGGATTCGTCAACACGGCGGCCACCAAGTCCGCCATCACCTACATCGACGGCGACCAGGGCATCCTGCGATACCGCGGGTACCCCATCGAACAGCTCGCGAAGGGCTCGACGTTCCTTGAGGTCGCCTGGCTGCTCATCTACGGTGAGCTGCCCACGGCCGATGAGCTCGGCGGGTTCGATGAGAAGATCCGTCGCCACACGCTGCTCCACGAGGACCTGAAGCGCTTCTTCTCCGCGCTGCCGCACACGGCCCACCCGATGGCGGTCCTGTCGAGCGCGCTGCAGGCCATGTCCACGTACTACGAGTCCGATGCGAACACGCACGACCCGGAGCACGTCGAGCTGACCACGGTGCGCCTCCTTGCGAAGCTCCCCGTCATCGCTGCGTACGCGCACAAGAAGTCGGTCGGGCAGGCGTTCCTCTACCCGGACAACTCGCTGAGCTTCGTCGACAACTTCCTGAAGCTGAACTTCGGCAACCTCGCGGAGCCGTACGAGATCGACCCCGTCCTCTCGAAGGCGCTCGACCTGCTGCTCATCCTGCACGCCGACCACGAGCAGAACGCTTCGACGTCCACGGTCCGCCTCGTGGGTTCCACGGGCGCCAACCTGTACGCGTCGGTCTCCGCGGGCATCAATGCCCTCTCCGGCCCGCTCCACGGCGGCGCCAACGAGGCCGTTCTGCAGATGCTCGGCCGCATCCAGGAGTCGGGTGAGGGCGTCCAGCGCTTCGTCGACCGCGTCAAGAATAAGGAAGACGGTGTGAAGCTCATGGGCTTCGGTCACCGCGTCTACAAGAACTACGACCCGCGCGCCAAGCTCGTCAAGGAGAGCGCCGGTGAGGTCCTCGCCGCACTCGGCGTGAAGGATCCGCTGCTCGATCTGGCGCAGGAGCTCGAGCAGATCGCGCTCGAAGACGACTACTTCAAGGAGCGCAGGCTCTACCCGAACGTCGACTTCTACACGGGCGTCATCTACAAGGCGATGGGCTTCCCCACCCGTATGTTCACGGTGCTGTTCGCGATCGGTCGCCTGCCCGGCTGGATCGCGCACTGGCGTGAGATGAACCTCGACCCGCAGACGAAGATCGGACGCCCGCAGCAGCTGTACACGGGCTCCGCTGAACGTCAGTTCCCCACGCGCTAGTCGTCCGGAACGACAGAACGGCCCGCAGTCCTCGGACTGCGGGCCGTTCTGTGTTCGTGCGCTTCGACAGGCTCAGCGACCGGACAGGCTCAGCGACCGGACGGGCTCAGCGACCGGACGGGCTCAGCGACCGGACGGGCTCAGCGACCGGACGGGCTCAGCGACCGGAGGCGCTCAGTGCCCGGAGCTCCCGGTCCCTGAGCTTGTCGAAGGGTGTCCTGGTCGGCGTATCGCTCAGGCGTGCAGCGCGGCGTTGAGCTCCACACCGCTGCCGGAGCGGGGGAGGACCTCGACCGCGCCCGTGAGCGAGTTGCGGCGGAACAGCAGGTTCGCGACCCCGGACAGGTCGACGGCCTTGACGGTCTGCGGTCCGCCCTCGGCGCGTGCCGCGGTGCCCGCGAGGACGACCTTCGTGCCAGCCGTGACATACAGCCCGGCCTCGACGACGGTGTCGTCGCCGATCGAGATGCCGATGCCGGAGTTCGCGCCGAGCAGCGCGCGCTTGCCGATCGAGACCCGCTGCGTGCCGCCACCGGACAGGGTGCCCATGATGGAGGCGCCGCCGCCGATGTCGCTGCCGTCGTCGACGACGACGCCCTGCGAGATCCGGCCCTCGACCATCGAGGCCCCGAGGGTGCCGGCGTTGAAGTTGACGAAGCCCTCGTGCATCACGGTGGTCCCGGGCGCGAGGTGCGCACCGAGGCGGACGCGCGACGCGTCGGCGATCCGCACCTTGTCCGGCGTCACGTAGTCGAGCAGGCGCGGGAACTTGTCGATGCCGGTCGCGTGGATGCCGTGACGAAGAAGCGACGGGCGCAGTCGGTCGAAGTCGGCGGGGAGCACGGGGCCGGCGTTCGTCCAGACGACATTCGGCAGGTGCGCGAAGATCCCGTCGAGGTTGATCGTGTTCGGCGCCACGAGGAGGTGGCTGAGGAGGTGGAGGCGCAGGTACGCGTCCGAGGTGGTGGCCGGGCCGGCTTCGAGGTCGATCTCGACGGTCACGATGTCGACGCGCACGCCACGGCGGGCATCGTCGGTCGCGAGCGCCTCGAGTTCGGCGGGGGCGATCCAGCGGTCGCGACCGGCGGGGATCGATCCCAGGCGGGGCTCGGGATACCAGGTGTCGAGCACGGTGCCGTCGCTTGCGACGGTGGCGAGCCCGTAGCCCCAGGCATGCGTCGGACGAGTGGTTTCGGAGGGCGCAGCGGTCATGCTCCCAGGGTAGCGGCCAATACACTTGAGCCATGCCAGACGAACGCCCCGTGCTCGACCTGACCGCATCGTCCGTGGAACTCACGAGAGCGCTGTGCGACATCGAATCGGTGTCCGGCAACGAGACGCCGCTCGCCGATGCGATCGAAGCGGCGCTCGCAGGGTTCGACCACCTCGAGATCGTCCGCGACGGCGACACGGTCGTGGCCTCGACCAAGCTGGGACGTGGGCAGCGCGTCATCATCGCCGGTCACATCGACACGGTCCCGGTGAACGACAACCTCCCGAGCCGTTACGAGGAGTTCGACGGCGCAGAGCACCTCTGGGGCCGCGGGACCGTCGACATGAAGTCCGGTGTGGCCGTGCAGCTGAAGCTCGCGGCGGAGCTCGTGGCACCCGTGATCGATGTGACCTGGATGTGGTACGACGGCGAAGAGGTCTCCTCCGACAAGAACGGCCTCGGTCGGCTCGCGCGGAACAGCCCCGAACTCTTCGACGGCGATTTCGCGATCCTCGGAGAACCGAGCAACTCGGCCGTCGAAGGCGGCTGCAACGGCACACTCCGCGTCGAGGTCCGTGCGCATGGCACCCGCGCCCACTCCGCTCGAGCGTGGGTCGGCGTCAACGCGATCCACGGCATCGCGCCGGCCCTCGCGACCCTCGCCGCGTACGAACCACGATCGGTCGAGGTCGACGGCCTCGTCTACCGTGAGGGCCTGAACGCCGTCGGGATCACGGGCGGCGTCGCCGGCAACGTCATCCCCGACGAGGTCATGGTGCACGTCAACTACCGCTTCGCGCCCAGCCGCACCGGCGAGGAGGCGATCGCCCATGTCCGCGAGCTGTTCGACGGTTTCGACGTCACCGTCGTCGACCTCGCCGAGGGCGCTCGCCCAGGCCTGGACGCCCCGATCGCGAGGGACTTCCTCGCAGCGGTCGGCGGCGAGGCGAAACCCAAGTACGGCTGGACCGACGTCGCCCGCTTCTCCGCACTCGGCGTTCCAGCGGTCAACTACGGCCCCGGCGATCCGATCAAGGCGCACGCCGACGATGAACGCGTCGCGACCGCGCAGATCGTCGAATGCGAGCGCGGACTGCGCGCCTGGTTGAGCGGCTCGGGGGAGTAGGGCGCGTGGGGGCCGACCGGCCGCGGACGACGCCAGGCGTCGAGGACGATCGAGTGATCGAACCGCCGCGCGCCTCCGTGGCTCGTCACTGGCTGCGGCTCCCGTGGTGGGGCCGCGTCGTCATCGTCTACGGGCTCGCCCGCCTCGTGACCACGGCGATGTTCCTCGCCGCCAGCTTCATGCAGGGCACCGGATCCCGGTTCGGCGCATTCCCCGACCTCGGCACGCTCGCGGTCGGGTGGGACGGCCAGTGGTACTGGTGGATCGCGAGCTACGGCTATCCGGCAACACTGCCGCTCGATGCCACGGGCCACGTTGCGGAGAGCGCGTGGGCGTTCATGCCCGTCTACTCGGCGGTCGCGAAAGCGTTGTCCGTTGTGACATTCCTCCCGTGGCCGGCAGCCGCAGTGCTCGTCTCCGTCCTCTGCGGACTCGGCACCGCACTCCTCTTCTACCGGCTGATGCGCATGCGCTTCCATGGCAGTACGGCGATGTTCGCGGTCCTCCTCCTCTGCATCGCACCGCTCAGCCCGCTGTTCCAGGTCGCGTACGCCGAGTCGATGTTCATGCTGCTGCTCACGCTCGCGCTGCTCCTGCTGCTGCGCCGCCGCTACGCGTGGCTCCTCCTCGTCGTCCCGGTCATGGCGTTCACACGTCCGGGCGTTCTCGCATTCGCCCTCCTCATGGGGTGCCACTTCATCCTCCGCATCGTGCGTCGCAAACAGGATCCGTTCCCGGCCTCCCAGATCCTGCTGGTGCTCGCCGTCGGGTTCGTCGCGACCGTCAGCGGCTTCGCATGGATGGTCATCGCGGGCGTCGCCACGGGCCAGCCCGACGCCTACCTGCAGACGGAACTCGCCTGGCGCGCCGCGTTCATCGGCTTCGGGCCGCTCGTCCCGTTCACGGCGTGGTTCCAGAGCGGTGCGTTCTGGTTCGGGAAGCCCGCGGGGTACATCATCGTCGCTCTGTTGCTCGTGGCAACGATTGCCGCGTTGTTCTCTCCGCCCGTCAAGCGACTCGGCAGCGACCTCCGCTTCTGGATCGCGAGCTACCTGCTCTACCTCTTCGCGGTGTTCTTTCCGCAGACGAGCGTGTTCCGGCTCCTCGTCCCGATCTTCCCGGCGCTCGGGGCGATCGCGGTGCCCCGGAATCGCGCCTATCGCGTGAGTGTCGTGGTCGTGAGCCTCGCTCTGCAATGGGTCTGGATCTACGTGATGTACGGGCTCGCGAACGCGTACTGGACCATCCCGTGATCTGCCGCGCCGCGTCATCGATTATTGTCCGGCACTCCGATGCAGGATAATGGGGAACAGTCACAATATGAGAGGGGACTCGCATGGCAGCAATGAAGCCACGCACCGGAGACGGGCCAATGGAGGCCGTGAAGGAGGGTCGGCTCATCATCGTGCGAGTGCCGCTTGAGGGCGGCGGACGTCTCGTGGTGTCGGTCAACGACGCCGAGGCGAAAGAGCTCCACGATGCACTCGCAGGTGTGGTGGCCGGAAGCTGATTCAGCTCCCGCCACATCACTGACCGGTGTGGCCTGCGCTTCGGCGCGGGCCACACACCGGCTGCACCACCCTCTCCTGGCACGTTTCGTTGTGCCCGAGCGCGCGGCTTCTCGAGTCGTGGGGCGCGCTCGCCAACGGAACGCGCTGAACAGCGGTCGTCACGGCCGCTGATTCGTCGTGCGCGCGTGGCCCTGTCATCGGCGTGCCGGCCCACTTGCGTGCCTGCCAGCCTGCGTGCCGAACCGCCCGCGTGTCGAATGACCCCAGGGCAGGGTTCGCCGCCGCGGAGCGACCCGTGGCTGGTTAGACGCCGAGCTTCGTGATCTGCAGCAGACCGTCGCCCACCGCTGAGACCGCGCTGACGACGGCATCGGATGCGGAGATCTCCTGCACGAGCGTGCGGAACAGGACGGTCGTGTCATCGCGCTGCGCAGGATCGGCGACGCGCCCCTTCCAGAGCGCGTGGGGGACGAGAACCGTTCCACCCGGGCGCGCGAGGCGCAGCCCGTGCTCGACGTACTCGATGACCGATGCGGCATCCGCGTCGACGAAGACGAGATCGTAGGAGTTCTCGTTCATCCGCGGCAGCACGTCGAGCGCGCGGCCTGTGATGAGGCGGATGCGGTTGGGCGCGATGCCGGCGTCCGAGAACGCGTTCTTCGCGTGCTGTTGATGGACGACCTCGGTGTCGATCGACGTGAGGATGGCGTTCGTCGCGCCGCGGAGCAGCCACAGGCCGGAGACGCCGGTACCCGTGCCGATCTCGACGATGTGCTCGGCGGCGGTCGCCGCAGCGACGACGGCCGACTGGGCGCCGACGGCCGCGGAAATCGGCTCGACGCCGAGTTCGTGGGCATGGGCGCGCGCGGATGCGATGACGTCGTTCTCCACGACGATGTCGCCCACGTACTTCCAGTTGAGATCTTGTTCAGACACGGTGCATTCCTCCGTCTCACAGCGTAGGTGCTGGAAGGTTCGTTCCTGGCGAGGCTCGCGCTGTAGTCTGATCTCGTGTTCGGTCTGACCTTCGACAAACTCCTCATCATCGGGGTCATTGCCGTGTTCCTGCTGGGCCCCGATCGGCTGCCGCACTATGCAGCGCAACTCGGGCGTCTCGTGCGGACCGTCCGTGACATGGCGACGGGCGCCAAGGACCGGATGCGCGAGGAGATGGGTCCCGAGTTCGACGACGTCGACTGGAAGAAACTCGACCCCCGCCAGTACGACCCGCGTCGCATCATCCGCGAAGCTCTGCTCGACGACTCGCCGTCCCAGGCGGTCGCGGCAGCCGCGGCGACCCCGACGGCCGCGATCGGCGAAGCGCCTGCAGACGATGCCGCTCTCGCCGTTCCCGCAGTCGTCGGCGCGCCGTCCGTCACGCAGTCGTCGGCGGACCGGCAGAAGCGCATCGCAGCTGGCGAGACCGTGGTGCCGCCGTTCGACGCAGAGGCGACCTAGCCCGTTCGTCCGCCCCGCTCGCCCACCGGGTTGCAGAATTCAGGACGATTTTCAGAATTCAGGACGATCGAGCGGTGTGTCGCCCCGGATCGTCCTGAATTGTGCGGAACTTCCTGAATTGTGAAAACAGCTCAGTGGGGGTCGGTCGTCATGTCTCCCACGGCGGGGGTTCCCTCCGCGAGGGCGTAGCGCTGCATGATCGTGCCCTTCCCGGAGACGACGACGGGCTCGAGGAGCGTGAGGTTCGTCGGGACCGCGCCGCCCGCGAAGACCTTCTTGCCGTCGCCGAGCAGGATCGGATGCACCCAGAGGTTGAGCCGATCGAACAACCGCTCGGACAGGAGCGTCTGCACGAAGTCGAGGCTGCCGATGACGTGCACGTGCTCATGCCGGTCGCGCAACGCGCGGACCTCGGACACGACGTCCGTGCCGAGCTGTGTCGACCCGGTCCAGTCGAGCGTGAGCTCCTGACGCGAGGCGACGTACTTCGGAATGCTGTTGAACAGGCGCGCGATGCCGCCGTCAGGGCCCTCCTCCTCGATGTTCGGCCAGTACGCGGCGAAGATGTCGTAGGTTCGGCGCCCGAGGAGGAGCGCGTCCATCCCCACCATCCCCTCGGCGACCTGCTCTCCGGCAACTGGATCGATGAGCGGCGCCTGCCAGCCGCCGTAGGTGAAGCCGCCGCTCGGATCCTCGTCCGGTCCGCCTGGCGCCTGGGCGACGCCGTCGAGCGTCGAGAAGAGGTCGATGTGGATCAGTCCCATGTCGTGCTCCGTCCGTTTCGCCCGTCGTCAGCCCGGCGGCGGGATCAGTCCGAGCCTGCCACCGCCTCCCGTGCGGGGCAACCGTCATCTCGGGCTCGCCCAGCTACACTGCGTTCATGGACGCGATGGAGCGGACGCCTGGGTCGATCCCGGCACGCACGAAGATCCCCGCCGGGACCATGGCGCGGTATGCCATCGGCTCGATCGGCACGGGAGGGTTCGCCACGCTGCCGGGGCTCGTGCTCGTCTACTACCTGACGGACACGCTCGGGGTTTCGGCACTGCTCGCGGGTCTCGTGGTCACGATCGCGAAGATCTGGGACGTCCTCATCGACCCGGTCATCGGGGCCAGGAGCGATCGCAGCCTCGCGCACACCGGTTCGCGGCGACGATTCATGCTCATGGGCGCCATCGCACTGCCCGTGTTCTTCGTGCTGACTTTCCTCGTCCCCGTCGGCACGCCGGCCATCGCTGCTGCGATCTGGGTGATGGTCGCATTCGTCCTGTGCGCGACGGCGTTCAGCCTGTTCCAGGTGCCATACATCGCGCTGCCTGCGGAACTCGTGCAGGACTACGATGCGCGGACGCGGCTCCTCACCTGGCGCGTCGTGGTCCTCACCTTCGCGATCCTGCTGTTCGGTGCAGGCGGACCGATCCTCCGCAGCGCGGGTTCGGACGCCCACCAGGGCTATGCGATCATGGCGGTCGTCGCGGGCGCCGTCATCGGCGGCGGCATGATCATCTCCGCGACCGTTGCGCCGAAGGGCGCGCCGACCTCGCCGTCTGACATGCAGCCCACGAAGGCAGGGATCGCCGATCACTACCGCACGGGCATCGCGGTCCTCCGCCGCAGCCAGCCGTTCCGTGCGCTCCTCCTCACCTTCCTGCTGCAGGGACTCGCGACGGGGGTCATGCTCGCGACCGCGAACTACGTCGCCACCTGGGTCCTGCACTCCGAGGACGCGGTCACCCTCCTGTTCCTCGCGCTCATCGCACCGGCGTTCGTGTTCGCGCCCGTGTGGGGCGCGGTCGCCCGTCGCATCGGCAAGGAGCGCGGGTTCTTCATCGCGAGCACCGTCTTCGCCGTCGCCGCGCTCTCGCTCACAGGCCTGCTGTGGGCGCCAGGTCCCTGGCTCTACGTCTCGGTCGCTGTCGCCGGCGCGTGCTACGCGGGAATGCAATCGCTCCCGATGGCGATGCTGCCGGACGTCATCACGCACGATGCCGCCACGCACGGAACGGGATCGGCAGGATCGTTCGGCGGCGTGTGGACGGCGGGGGAGACGACCGGCATGGCGCTCGGAGCGACCCTGCTCACGGTGGTGCTGGCGCTCACCGGATACCTCGTCCGGACCGCCGGGGTGGACGTCGTGCAGCCTCCCGAAGCGGTGTCGGGCATCGTCCTCTCCTTCAGCGTCCTGCCGGCCGCCCTCGTCCTCATCAGCCTCGTGAGCCTCTCGAGGTACCGTCTGCGAAAGGACGACATCGATGTTCGAACGCCTACCGTCTGAGGTCCTCGCCGAATTGGCGACCCTGCGAGAGCGCGACGCGCCGACCCACGGCGGGCACGTGCTGTCCTACGTGTACGACCCGGGTGTCGCGGAGCTCGACGAATTGGCGGCCTCGGCGATGCTCGCGGTGCAGTCGGTCAACGGTCTCGACCCGACGACGTTCCCCTCGGTCGCCGCGATGGAGCGGGACATCGTCTGGTTCGTGCGGGCGATGCTGCACGGGAGAGCGGTGGACGGGGACGACGTCCCGAGTGACGGCACGGGCCCGGACACCGAGGTCGTCGGGTCGGTGACGAGCGGCGGCACGGAGAGCTGCCTGCTCGCGGTGAAGACCGCACGCGACGTGTGGCGAGCGGCGGGCGGGACCGGGACCCCCGTGCTCCTCGCCCCCTCGACCGTGCACGCCGCCTTCCACAAGGCCGCATGGGCCTTCGGCCTCGAACTCGACCTCGTGCCGGTCGATGCGGCGACGGGAACCCTCACCGCAGACGCGCTCGTCTCGCGACTGTCTGACCGGGTCGCGCTCGTGGTGTGCTCCGCGCCCGGCTATCCGTTCGCGGCGCTCGATCCGATCGAGGAGGTCGCCGCCGCGTGCGCGGAACGCGGGATCGCCCTGCACGTCGACGCGTGCATCGGCGGCTTCGCGCTGCCCTGGTGGGATGTGTCTCGCGCGGACGGCGACGACCGAACCCTGCCCGCCTGGGACTTCCGCGTCCGTGGCGTGACGAGCATCTCGGCCGACGTCCACAAGTACGGGTACTCGCCGAAAGGCGCCTCCGTGCTCCTGCAGCGAGGCCGCGATCGGCAGCGGCACCAGTACTTCGCGCTCTCGAACTGGCCGGGGTACCCCGTGGTCAATCCGACGCTGCTCGGCTCAAAATCGGCGGGCGCGCTCGCCGCGGCGTGGGCGATCGTCCAGGCCCTCGGCGACACGGGCTACGCGACGCTCGTCGGTGCCGCGCACCGGGCCACGGACGCCCTCGAGGAGCTCGTCTCCGGCATCGACGGGCTCCGGGTGCTCGGGGATCCGACCGGGCCGCTGTTCGCCGTCTGCGCGGACGAGGACGTGCCGCCGGACCGCCGGGTCGATCCGCATCACTGGGCCGATCGCGTCAAACGGTCCGGCTGGCTCATCCAATCGCAGCCGGGTCTCATCCAGGGCGACGGCACACGATTGCCGCACACGACCCACCTCACGGTCACGCCCGTGACGGAGCAGGTGCTCGAGCCGCTCGGCGCCGCGCTCATCGCGGCGGCCGACGAGGTGCGCGGCGTTCCACGGATCGAACCGGAGGCGGTGCTCGCAGGCTTGAGCGCTTCGCTCGGCGGTGCACCACTGCCCGAAGCGCTCGATAGCGCGACGTCGTGGCTGCTGCTCGAACGGCTGGGGGTCGGCGCCGGTGGTGCGATGCCGTCCGAGATGGCGCCGCTGCTCGCCCTCATCGAAGCCGTGCCGTCGAACATCGCCGAACGGCTGCTCATCGAGCTCATCGCGAGGCTCGTCGAACCCTGAAGTCGAGCCGTGATGCGGCGGCGCGGCGGTGGCCCAGGACGCGACTCAGCGGGTGGTGACGCCGAGCTTCAGGCCGGCGAGGCCGCGTCTCCGGGTGGCGAGTCGGTCCGCGACGCGCTGGATCGCCATGGCCGCGGGGTCCTCCGGATGGCCGAGCACCACGGGGAGGCCGTCGTCGCCGCCCGTGCGGAGGCCGATGCTGAGCGGAACGCTCGCGAGGAGCGGGACGGGAAGCTCCTGGCCGACGGACAGCCGGTCGGCGACCTCCTGGCCGCCGCCCTCTCCGAACAGCGAGAGCACCGAGCCGTCGGGCTGGGCCATCCCCGCCATGTTCTCGATGACGCCGTAGACGCTCTGACCGGTCTGCCGAGCGACGATGCCGCTGCGCTCCGCGACCTCGGCGGCAGCGGGCTGCGGGGTCGTGACGACGATGACCTCCGCACCCGGGAGCAGCTGACCCACCGAGATCGCGACGTCGCCCGTCCCCGGGGGCAGATCGAGGAGGAGCACGTCGAGATCGCCGAAGTACACGTCCGTGAGGAACTGCTGGATCGTGCGATGCAGCATCGGCCCGCGCCAGGCGACGGCGCCGGACGCCCCGCCCTCGGACTGGTCGAGGAACATGCCGATCGAGATGACCTTCACGTCGTGGGCGACGGGCGGGAGGATCATGTCGTCGACCTGCGTCGGCTTGGTCGTGACGCCCTTCACGGTGAGGCCCAAGAGGCCGGGGATGGAGAAGCCGTGCACGTCGGCGTCGACGAGTCCGACGCGGAGGCCCTTCGCGGCGAGTGCGACCGCGAGGTTCGCGGTGATCGTCGATTTGCCGACGCCGCCCTTGCCGCTCGTGATCGCGTAGACGCGGGTGAGCGAGTCCCCACCGAACTGCACAGTCCTCGCCGCTCTGCCGCCGCGGAGCCGCTCCGTGAGCGCCTGGCGTTCGGCGACGGACATCACCTGGACGTCGATGTCCGCGCCGGTCACGCCGGATGTGGATAGCGTCGCTTCGCGGACATCACGTTCGATCGTCGTCGCGGCGGGACAACCGACGATCGTCAGTTTGATGACGACCGAGGCGATGCCGTCGGCGGAGACGGTGACATCGCCGACCATGTCGAGCTCGGTGATGGGTCGGCGGATCTCCGGATCCACGACGCGCCCGAGCGACACCCGGACCGCGTCGGCAGCCGCGGACGCAGTCGGTTCAGCCACGCCGATCCTCCGCCCCAGCCTCCTCGGCCTTGTCGCGTTCGAGTTCTTCGAGGAGGGAGCGCAGTTCCGCGCGGATGAAGTCCTTCGACGCCATGTCCTTGAGTGAGAGGCGCAGGGCGACGACCTCGCGGGCGAGGTACTCGGTGTCGGCCAGGTTGCGCTCGGCGCGCTGACGGTCCTGCTCGATCTGCACGCGGTCGCGGTCGTCCTGACGGTTCTGCGCGAGCAGGATCAGGGGAGCGGCGTAGGAGGCCTGCAAGGAGAGCACGAGGGTCAGGGCGATGAAGCCGAGGTCGACGGAGTCGAACCGCAGGGACTCGGGGCCGAGACTGTTCCACGCCATCCACGCGATGACGAACATCGTGAGGCCGAAGAGGAACCAGGGCGTGCCCATCGCACGGGCGATCCACTCGGTGAACCGACCGAAGCGGTCGTCGGAGCCGCGGGAACGACCGGAGCGCGCCCCGCCGCGGAGGCCCTTGGGGGCGTCGAGCCGGACTTCTGCGCGGTTACCTCGTGCCATGACCTGTCCTCCTCTGCGGTGAATGCGCTACCTGTTCGTCGTTCTCGTCGATACTTCGCCAGTCGTCGGGGAGCAGATAGTCGAGCACATCGTCAATCGTCACCACCCCGAGGAGTCGGTGCGCCTCGTCGACGACGGGCACCTGGACGAGGTTGTAGCTCGCGAGGATGCGGGAGACCTCGGCGGCCGAGGTGTCGACGCGCGCGGGGTCGAGACTCTGGTCGAGGAGCGTGCCGAGGCGTTCATGGGGCGGGTACCTGAGCATCCGCTGGAAGTGCACCATGCCGAGGAACCGGCCCGTGGGGGACTCGTAGGGCGGCAAGGTGATGCAGACGCCGGCCGCGAGGGCCGGGGCGAGCTCCGACCGGCGGATGGACGCGAGCGCCTCCGCGACGGTGGCATCGGCCGACAGGATGATGGGCTCGGTCGTCATGAGCCCACCGGCGGTCTCCGGGTCGAAGCGCAGCAGCATCCGGACGTCTTCCGCCTCCTCCGGCTCCATGAGCTCGAGGAGGTGCTCGCCACGGTCCTCGGGAAGCTGTGCGATGAGGTCTGCTGCGTCGTCCGGCTGCATCTGGTCGAGGACGTCCGCCGCCCGGTCGTCGTCGAGGCGCGCGAGGATGTTGACCTGATCGCTCTCCGGCATCTCCTCGAGGGCATCGGCGAGGCGGTCGTCGGAGAGTTCCTCGGCGACCTCGATCATCCGGTCCTGGGGGAGGTCGAGGAGGGTGCTGGCGAGGTCGGCCGGCTTCAGGTCCGCGTAGGTCGCGATGAGCTGTTCGGCGGACTGCGCCTCACCGGCCTCCTGCTCCTCTCTGATCTCGCTCCACGAGGCGAATGTCGTGCTGCCCTTGGCGAAGAGGGACGCGCTCGTCTTGGGGCGGCGGACGAACAGCTGCTCGACCTCCCACTCGCCCGGGCCCTTCTCCGCGATCGCGACGTCCTCGATCGAGGCCTCGCCGGAACCGTTGCGGAACACGACGCGACGACCGAAGAGCTCCGCGATCACACGGACCTCGCCGCCGCGTTGTTCGAAGCGGCGCACGTTGATGAGGCCGGTCGTGATGATCTGGCCGCTGCCGATGCTCGTGACCCGGCCGATCGAGACGAAGACCCTGCGTTTCCCGGGGATCTCGACGATGAGACCCACCACCCGAGGGGGTTTCGCAGTGCGATAGACGACCAACACGTCACGCACCTTGCCCACACGGTCGCCCGCGGGGTCGAAGACGGTGCACCCGGCGAGCCTGGCGACGAACACTCTGGTGGCACTCACGGTTCCAATCTACCCGCCGGGGGACCGGTCGGTTCACGGAACCGGGCTCCGCAGCAGCCGATCCCGCTCACAGCGCAGGACGGCGCCGGGATGAGAGGATTGACGCATGAGTGATCCACGGATGTTCAGGAAGCGGAACGCGCCGAGCTTCGCCGCGATCCCCCGCGGCGAGACGGTCGCGAGCTTCGGCACCTACGAGGAGGCGCAGCTCGCCGTCGCATCGCTCGCGCACGCGGACTTCCCGGTGAGGGAGGTGTCGATCATCGGATCCGACCTCAAGAGCGTCGAGCGCGTCACTGGGAAGCTGAGCTATGGCCGCGCGGCCGGTGCGGGAGCCGTCAGCGGAGCCTGGCTCGGGCTCTTCCTCGGTCTCGTCCTCATCATCTTCAACCCTGCGACGAGCCTCGTCCTGCTGGGTGCAGCCGTCCTCATGGGCGCCGCATTCGGCATGCTGTTCGGCATCGTGTCCTATTCGGTCACACGTCGTCGCCGGGACTACACCTCGGCGACCCTCGTCGTCGCGACGAGCTACGACGTCATCGTCGGTTCGGAGCTCGCGAACCGGGCGCGGAACCTCCTGGAGAACCCGCAGGCGGGCGCCCCGCAGCAATAGGGGCCAGCGCTCCGGCACGAACGACGAAACGGCGATGCACCGGGTGCATCGCCGTTTCGCGTCGTTCAGGGGTGGAGCTCGTCGGGCCGGTCGGCTCAGCGGGCCAGCCAGGCTTCGACCTCGTCGGCCGTGCGGGGGATGCCCGCGGAGAGGTTCTCCGCGCCGTCGGCGGTTACGAGGATGTCGTCCTCGATGCGGACGCCGATGCCGCGGTACTCGGCCGGGACCGTGAGGTCGTCCGGCTGGAAGTACAGGCCGGGCTCGATCGTGAAGACCATGCCGGGCTCCACGATGCCGTCGTAGTACATCTCGCGGCGTGCCTGCGCGCAGTCGTGCACGTCGATGCCGAGGTGGTGGCTCGTGCCGTGCACCATGTACCGGCGGTGCTGTTGGTTGTCGGCTTCGAGCGCTTCCTCCGCCGTGACGGGGAGGAGGCCCCACTCCGCTGTGCGCTTGGCGATGACGGCCATCGCGGTCGCGTGGACCTCGCGGAAGCGGATGCCGGGCTTCACGATCGCGAAGGCGGCGTCGGCCGCCTCACGGACCGCTTCGTAGACGCGGCGCTGCACGTCGGTGAAGGTACCGGAGACCGGGATCGTCCGCGTGATGTCCGCCGTGTAGTAGCTGTCGAGCTCCACGCCGGCGTCGATGAGGATGAGGTCGCCGGGGACGACGGGCCCGTCGTTGCGCGTCCAGTGCAGGATGCACGCGTGCGGGCCGGACGCGGCGATCGTCTCGTAGCCGACGCCGTTGCCGTCGGCACGGGCGCGACCGTAGAAGACGCCCTCGACGAGGCGCTCGCCGCGGGGGTGCGCCGCGATGCGCGGGAGATCGGCCACGACGTCGTCGAAGCCGCGAGCGGTGGCGTCGACGGCGAGGCGCATCTGTGCGATCTCGTAGTCGTCCTTCACGAGTCGCATCGCGGAGACGAAGCTCGTGAGTTCGTCGTCGCGGTCGAGGACGAGGTCGTCGCCTCCGGCGCTGAAGGCGTCGAGGTGGGCGGTGCCGACGCCGAGGTCGGCCGCGACCTGCGCGAGCGAGGGGCGTGCGCCGATCCAGAACTCGCCGATCGCGGCGTTCGTGTAGAACTCGTCCGTGTCGCGGCCCGCGCGCTCGCGGAAGTGGAGGACGACGTCGTGTCCGGTCTCGGTCGGCTCGAAGACGAGGACGCTGTCGGGCTCCGACTCGGAGCCCCAGCCGGTGAGGTAGGAGAACGCGGAGTGTGCACGGTAGAGGTAATCGGTGTCGTTCGAGCGCTGGCTCATGCCGCCGGCCGGCAGCACGAGGCGCTTGCCGGGGAACGCCGCCGAGAGCCTGTCGCGTCGTGCGGCCGTGAGCGGCGCGATGTCGCGCGCCGGTGGCAGCGGCTCATCACGATCGGCCCAGCCCGTGCCGATGAAGGCTTTGAAGCCTTCCGACCAGGCTGCTGCGCGGTTCGAGGTCGCTTCGGCCTGGACGGGGTTCGTCGCCTGAGCGGGAGTCTCGGCCGGGATGGTGGCCTGGTCCGGGTCTGCTGCGGTTGATGTCGCTGTGGAGTCTGCGTTGTTCGCCATGGCTCCATTGTCTCACCAGTGGCTGGGCGTGGATCAGGGGTGCGTCAGGGGTGCTTCAGGGCGCGGTGCGCGACTGCAGGGTGGCGACGATCGGTCGGTGGTCGCTGCCCGCCTGGTCGTAGTCGGTCAGGACCCGGAGTTTCGAGGTCGTCCACTCGTTCGTCGACATGACGTGGTCGATGGGCGAGCCGACCTGCGTGGGGACCGAGGTGGGCCAGGTGCCGAGTCCTGCGGTGCCGGTTGCCACGGCGGCGTCGTGGCACGTGCCGAAGTCGCCCGTGCCGGTGCGGAGCTTCCACATGTTGTCGACCGTGGCGTTGAAGTCGCCCGCGAGGATCGTGTTGCCTGCGCCCGTCTCGGCCGTGCCGTTCGTGTCGTCCGCGCACAGGCCGGAGAGCCACTGCAGATCGGACCGCCAAGCGTCCATCTCTGCCGGGAGCGGTGCGACGGCGTGCACGGCGACGATCGTCGGACCCTTGCCGTGCTCGGGCACCGCGACGACGCTCGGGAGCACGGAGGTGTTCGCGTTCTCGCCCGGCACGTCGGGGGAGGTGACCGAGTACGCGCCGAGCCCAGTGCTGATCAGCAGGCTCGTGGAGCGTGCTTTCAACTCCGTGCCGAAGGAGACGGTGTGGGAGATCATCGGCCGAGCCGCAGCGGCCATGGCGGTGGCGACCGCGTCGGCCGTCTCAGCGGTCGTCTCCGGCAGGGCGATGACGTTCGCGCCGTACTTCACGGCGACGGCCGCGATCGTGCTCGCGTCGACCGAGTCCCCGAGCGTGTTCCAGGAGAGGACCGTGATCTCGGACGAGGAGTCGTCCTGGCCCGTCGTCGGGGTGCCGTCAGGGGTGATGCCGCGCTGCACGACCACGATCGCCGATGCGACGGCGAAGAGGATGAGGAGACCGGCCATCGTGCCGGCGAACGCGCGCAGTGGCTTGGCGAGTGCGAAGAGGAGGAAGACGATGGCGAGCACGACCGCGACGACGATCGCGAGGCCCCGCAGCGAGACGACCTGAGCAACGCCGAGCGTCTGTTCCAGACCGAAGAATTGGGGCCAGGCTGCCACGGCGAGCACGATCGCGATGACGATCGTGACGAGGGCACCCAGTGTTTTCCACATCCTCGTCAGCGTAGGTCGGGGCCCTGGGAGTACGCCGCGCGGTTCACCGGAGACTAGTGTGGATGCGTGGTGAATGCTCGTGGAATCCAGGGTCCGGCGGATCTGCACACCCATTCGAGCGTGTCCGACGGGACCGAGACGCCCACGCAGCTCATGCGGGCTGCAGCGGCCGCCGGGCTCGGCACGATCGCCATCACCGACCACGACTCCACGGCGGGATGGGCGGAAGCCGGCGCGGAGGCGCAGCGACAGGGCCTCACCCTCCTCCCCGGCATGGAACTCAGCACCAAGTACGAGTGGCGGAGCGTGCACCTGCTCGCCTACCTCGTCGACCCACTGAACGGCGAGCTGGTCAAGGAGACCGCGAAGATTCGCGAATCACGCCTGCGCCGAGCCGAGGGCATCGTCGCCCGCATCGGCTCCGACTACCCGCTGTCCTGGGCCGACGTCCTCGCGCAGACCTCCGAGGGGACGACGGTCGGACGCCCGCACATCGCCGACGCACTCGTGGCCCTCGGCATCGTGAAGACGCGCGGCGAGGCGTTCGACGGCATCCTCCACCCGCGGAGCGGCTATTACGCGCCGCACTACGCTCCCGATCCGCTCACGGCCGTACGCATGGTCCGCGCGGCCGGAGGCGTCCCCGTCATCGCGCATCCCGTCCCTGCTGGACGCGACCGGATGCTGCCGGAGGCGTACTTCAAGACGCTCACCGACGCGGGACTCTTCGGTCTCGAGATCGACCACCGCGAGAACACCGAGGAGGGCAAGCTCGTCGTCCGCAGGATCGCTGCGGAGCTCGGCCTCGCCGTCACGGGGTCGAGCGACTACCACGGCACGGGCAAGCCCAACCGGCTGGGCGAGAACACGACTGCCATCGAGGTCGTCGAGCGCATCGTCGCCGAGGCGACGGGCTCCAGCCCCGTCGTGCCGAACGGCGCCGCGACGCTCTGAGCCGGTTGTCGTCCGCCCGAGCCGTTCGACACGGTTCGATCGTGATTTCCGTGATCGCGGCTGCTCTGGGAGCGGCCGCCCTGATCGCGACTGCTCTGAGATCGGTCGCCGCGCACACGCCATCCCGCCGACGACGAAGCGCGCCCCGGAGTACCGGAGGCGCGCTTCGTGCGGTTCGGCCCTGAGGGGCCGCTGGATCAGACGGTCGGGGTCGGGGGTGCCGAGCGACGCGTACGGTTGCGGCGGCGCGGTGCACTGTTGCCGTCGCGGTGCTGTGCGCCCTGGCCGTCGTGCGTGCCGGTCGCGGGCTCGGAGCGCTCGACGGCGTCCGTGGAGGCGGGCTGTCCCTGGCCGCGCGTGCGGGTGCGACCGCGGGCCGCGCCCGAGCGTGAGGACTGACGGTCGGAGCCGCCGGTCGAACCGGAGCCTCCGCCCGAACCGGACTCGCGGCGAGGGGCGGCCTCGACGGGCTTCGCCGACTTCAGGCGGCCCTTCGTCCCCTCTGGGATGTCGAGGTCGCTGAACAGGTGCGGGCTCGACGAGTACGTCTCGGTCGGTTCCGGCTGACCAAACTCGAGCGCCTTGTTGATGAGCGCCCACTTGTGCAGGTCGTCCCAGTCGACGAAGGTGACGGCGATACCGGTCTTGCCTGCGCGGCCCGTTCGACCGACGCGGTGCAGGTAGGTCTTCTCGTCCTCGGGGATCGTGTGGTTGATGACGTGGGTCACGTCGTCGACGTCGATGCCACGGGCCGCGACGTCGGTCGCGATGAGGACGTCCTTCTTGCCGGCCTTGAACGAGGCCATGGCGCGCTCGCGCTGCTCCTGGTTGAGGTCGCCGTGCACGGCCGCTGCGTTGAAGCCGCGGTCGGCCAGCTCTTCGACGAGCTTGGCGGCCGCGCGCTTCGTGCGCGTGAAGACGACGGTCTTGCCGCGGCCCTCGGCCTGGAGGATGCGGGCGATGACCTCGTCCTTGTCGAGCGAGTGCGCCCGGTAGATGAGGTGCTTGATGTTCGCCTGCGTGAGGCCCTCATCCGGATCCGACGCGCGGATGTGGATGGGCTTCGACATGAAGCGACGAGCGAGGGCGACGATCGGACCGGGCATCGTCGCCGAGAACAGCATCGTGTGTCGGCCGGCCGGCGTCTTCGAGAAGAGCTTCTCGATGTCGGCGAGGAAGCCGAGGTCGAGCATCTTGTCGGCCTCGTCGAGGACCATCTCCTCGATGCTCGACAGGTCCAGCAGACGCTGGTTGTTGAGGTCGATGAGGCGGCCAGGGGTGCCGACGACGATCTGTGCGCCGGCCTTGAGCTGTTCGATCTGGCCCTCGTACGCCTTGCCGCCGTAGATGGAGACGAGCGTGGTGGAGCGGTTCGAGATGAGGATCTCGATGTCTTCGGAGACCTGGACGGCGAGTTCGCGCGTGGGGACGACGACGAGCGTCTTCACTCCGGGAGCGGGGTCGAGGCCCAGTCGCTGCACGATCGGGATGCCGAAACCGAAGGTCTTGCCGGTGCCGGTCTTGGCCTGGCCGATGATGTCCTGGCCGGAGAGTCCGAGGGGGATGGTCTGTTCCTGAATGGGGAACGGTTCGAGAATGCCTTTGGCGGCGAGGGCGTCGACGATGTCCTGGTCGACCCCGAGATCACGGAAAGTCACGTATGTACCTGTCAGTGCGATTGTGGTTCTACACCTTCGATTGCACACAGGTGTAGGGTCCCGATCCAGCGCCGGGACGGGTCAAGTCTACCCGGGAGGCCCTGAACGACCGCCAGACACCCGCAGGGTGGCCGGACCGGCGGGTGCGAACGGGCGAGGGGAAGTGCAACTAGGCTGAGCGGGTGGTTGTTTTGTTTGGGCGCCGTCGGCGTCGTCCCGGCACGGATGTGCCCCGGTTGCGCTCACGCGGCGAGACCGTGTCGACGACGAAGGTCGACCTCCACGAGCTCGCCCCGAGCACCGACGAGTTCCTCGGCCAGGTCGCGCAGCTGCAGCTCGGCTTCTTCCTCACGCTCGGCCTCGCGGTCGAGCACGCGCCGACCGAGGCGGATCGCGAGATCCTCGCCGCGTCGGCAGCGCTCACGCTGACGAAGCACCGCGAGCTCATCGCGCAACTCCGCCGTCGCCACGACGACCCGGAACCGCTCCTCCAACCGTACGCGGCGCAGCGAGACGATTTCCAGCGCATCCTCCGCGGCGAGAGCTGGGACGAGCTCCTGCTCGGCGTCTACGTGACGCGCGGGTTCCTCGACGAGTTCTTCGTGGAGGTCGCGAGCGGCCTCGATGGCGCCGATGCCCGCGAGCTGGCCGCGATCGTCGCACCGGCTCCGGGGGAGGACCCCATCGCCGGCATCCTGCACCGCGTGATCGCGGCGGAACCGAAGCGCAGTTCCTCGCTCGCGATGTGGGGACGCCGTCTCCTCGGCGACACGATGCTCGTCGCGCGTTCGGCGCTCTCCACCGAGAGCAAGTCGCTTCCGGACGACTCGCGCGTCGAGCCCGTCTACACGGAGCTCATCGCCAACCACACGAGGCGGATGGACGCGCTCGGCCTCACCGCCTGAGCACTGGGGACTCGCCACCTGAGCCCTGCGGACTCACCGCCTGAGCACTGCGACAACGACGAACGGCCGATCAGTAATCTGATCGGCCGTTCGTGTCGTGCTGGGTGAGGCGACGTCAGACGACGACGGGCGCCTTCTGGAGCCGTTCGAGCAACTCGGCGTCCTTGGCCGTGCGGACTCGTCCGAGGACGAGGTCGGCCGCGACCGCGGTGAGCGCGGACGCCACGAAGGTGATGACCCAGATCCAGGCGCCGTCCCACGGCATGCCGGCCCACGTGAGGGCGACCCACACGATTGCGGCGGCCGCCGTGGCGATGGCGGGGATCAGCGCTGCACCGTGCTGGTCGCGCTGCGGGAGCAGGTATCTGGCGGCGAGACCGATGATGGCCGCGCCGAGCACCACGAACAGGAGTTCCATGGGGACTAGCCCACGAATCCGACGCGGCGCGACTCCTCGCTACCGATCTCCACGTAGCCGATGCCGGCGGTGGGGATGATGTACTTGTTCCCCTTGCTGTCCGTGAGGGACAGGACTTTCGCGTCAGACTCGAGCGCAGCAGCGACGGCCTTCTCGATCTCGGACGCCGGTTGGGACGTCTCGAATCCGATTTCGCGGGGGCTGTTCAGGATTCCGATGCGAATTTCCACCTTGAGTGCCTTTCGGTTGCGTAGCCCCAGACTACGGGAGTTCGCCGGGTGTCCGGAGCCGTTCGGCGGTAGCTGTGAGCGAACAGGCCGGCACCGCCGCGGCGGCCCGTCGATGTCTGCGGCCTCGGGTAACGTGCGATGCATGACGAACCAGGACGCCGAGCACCGGTCCGGCGCCACGAGGCTGGACGAATCACCTGCCGCTGCTGGAGCCGCTGCTGCCGGAAGCGGTGTCGTGCTCGACCCGAGTCAGCGGGCCGTCCTGGACCTCCCGGACGGCATGTCGGCGGCGGTCCTCGGCGTCCCAGGCTCCGGGAAGACCCAGACGCTCGTGGAAGCGGTCGCGGAACGCATCCACGGCCGCGGCTACGGCACGGACGAAGTGCTCGTCATCGCGGCGTCCCGCACCTCGTCGCAGGTCCTCCGCGACCGGTTGGAGCGCCGCGTGGCGCAGGCCACCCCCGGCGCGCTCGCCCGCACCGCCGTGTCCGTCGCCATGGAGGTCATCGCCGCGTCCGGCGCCTTCGTCGGTGGCGCGCGGCCACGCCTCCTCACGGGCGGTGAGCAGGACCAGACCATCGCCGACCGACTCCTCGGCGATGAGGAGGCCGGGGTCGACCTCTGGCCTGCCGAGCTCGGACCGGAGGTGCGCATCCTCCGCGGCTTCCGCACGGAACTCCGCAACCTCATGGAGCGGGGAGTCGAGCACGGCGTCGACCCGGACCGCCTCGAACGGCTCGGCCGCGAGCACGACCGCCAGGAGTGGATCGCCGCAGCCGGATTCATCCGCGGGTACCTCGCCGACGACTGGCGGGGGCACCTCACCCCGGCGTCCGCGCTCGCCGAAGCCGTGCGCATCCTCGAGGAGCCGCAACGACCGGACGACGCGTTCGCGGGTCTCCGCGTCGTGTTCGTCGACGACGCCCAGGAGGCGACGCACGGCGTGCTGCAGCTGCTCCGGGCGCTCGCGGCACGCGGGATCACGGTCATCGCGTTCGGCGACCCGGACATCACGACCGGCGCGTTCCACGGAGCCAGGGCCGACGCGCTCGGCCGTTTCGGACAGGCGCTCGGCGTTCCGGTGTCCACGCTCGCGCTCGAACACGCGCACCGCGGTGACGCCTCATTGCGCACGGTCGTCGACGACATCACCCGGCGCATCGGCACTGCTGGGGCCGGTCGCCACCGTCGGGTGGAGGCGGTCTCCGGATCGTCGGAAGCGGACGCGTCGTCGACCGGATCGACGGAGACGGACGCGGGCGGCTCGGCCGCGCTCGCCCGACCCGCCGGGCCGTCCGCCGCGACCGTCCTCGTCGGCTCGGCCGCCGAGCAGATCGCGGTGATCGCCAGGTTCCTCCGCGAACGGCACGTGCTGCACGGGGTCCCCTGGACGGAGATGGCCGTCGCCGTGCGCAACGGTGGGCTCGTCCCCGCACTCGAACGTGGTCTCGCCGCCCTCGAAGTCCCCACGAGCGCGTCGACGCGCGGTGAACCGCTCCGCGACCAGCGGGTGGTCCGCGCCGTGCTGCTCGCCTTGCAGGCCGCGCTCGGGCGTCTCGAATTCGACGCGGAGACCGTCATCGAACTCCTGCAGGGCGCGCTCGGCGGCATGGACGCCATCGGTGTCCGCCGACTCCGCGCGGCCCTCCGCCACGAGGAGCTCGCTCAGGGCCTCGACCGCAACGCCGACGAGCTCCTCGTCGAAGCGTTCGCGGTGCCGGCGTCGCTCGCGCTCCTCGAGACGCCGGCGGCCGCGAAGGCCCACGCCATCGCCGCGAGCGTCGCCACGGCCGCCGAGGAGGCGGCCGCCGGCGCCTCGGTCGAAGAACTCATCTGGGGCCTGTGGTCGCGGAGCAGGCTCGAACGCGTGTGGGTGCAGCAGTCGAAGGGCGTCGGGCAGACGGCGGAGGAGGCCAACCGCAATCTCGACGCGATCACGCAGCTCGCGGACTCGGCGCGGACGTTCGTCGAGACCGAGCCGGACACGCCGGCATCGGTGTTCCTCGACCGACTCCTCGAACAGGAGGTCGCCGACGACTCGCTCGCACCGCGCGGCCTGCGTCAGGCCGTCGTCATCGGCACCCCGGCGAGCATGATCGGGCTCGAAGCGGACACGATCGTGGTCGCCGGCCTCCAGGACGGCGTCTGGCCGAACCTCCGCGTCCGCGACACCCTGCTCGGGGCGACCGAGCTCGTCGACGTCCTCGAAGGCGTCTCCACTGCCACGACCGACGCGAGGCGGGCCGTCCTCCACGACGAGTTGCGGCTCTTCGCCCAGGCGGCCTCCCGGGCGTCGTCGGCGCTCCTCATGGTGGCGGTCGACGACGAGGACGAGCAGCCGAGCCCGTTCTTCAGCATCCTTCCTGCCCCGGACGCGCACCGCGCCGCGCTGCCGCCGCTCTCTCTGCGCGGCCTCGTCGGCACGCTCCGTCGCACGCTGACCGACGGCCGCCGGAGCATCA
This sequence comes from Plantibacter lichenum, assembly GCF_050587525.1. Taxonomy (NCBI): domain Bacteria; kingdom Bacillati; phylum Actinomycetota; class Actinomycetes; order Micrococcales; family Microbacteriaceae; genus Plantibacter; species Plantibacter lichenum. Next base: position 28,249 of record NZ_JBOBFT010000008.1, read on the forward strand.
CCGCCGAGGACCGCGAGATCGCCTCCGCCGCGCTCGCGATCCTCGCGGACGAGGGGGTGCCAGGGGCCGACTCGGCATCCTGGTACGGCATCGCGGCGCCGAGCACCGACGCGCCGCTCCGAGACCTCGCCGACGGCGACCTGCCGATCTCGCCGTCCCGGATGGAGGCCTTCGAGGAATGCCCGCTCAAGTGGGTCATCGATCAGCTCGGCGGCGGCTCGAACAACGCGGCCTCCGGACTCGGGACGATCATCCACAAGGCGTTGGAGGACGCCGAGTCCTCCGATGAAGCGTCCCTGTGGGCAGCGGTCGACGCCCGCTGGGGCGAGCTGCGCTTCGAAGCGGGGTGGGACGGCGTCGCCACGAAGGCGAAGGCGCGCGAGATGGTCGCGAGCCTCGCAGACTACCTCCAGGACGCCGAGCGCAACGGTGTCACGGCGATCGGCCGTGAGAGCCGGTTCTCGCTCCCTATCCCACTCGGTGGAGGACTCGAGGGCTCGGCCGTCCTGAGCGGTTCCGTGGACCGGGTCGAACGCCGACGCGGCGCGGACGGCGGCCCCGACCGCGTCGTCATCGCTGACCTCAAGACCGGTACGAGTGCTCCGACGGCAGACAAGGACGTCGCCGATCTCGCCCAGCTCGGCGCGTACCAGCTCGCGCTCGCGGAGGGAGTCATCCCCGGAACCGAGGACCTCATCCCGGCGGGGGCGAAGCTCATCGTCGTCGCGAAACGGACGAAGACGAAGCCGTTCCACGAACCGTCGCAGCCGCCGCTCGACGACGAGGAGCTCGAAGCGTTCCGGGATCGGGTCCGCCGCGATGCGATCGGCATGGCGAGCGCCGTGTTCGACGCCCACATCGGCACCCACTGCTACGGCGCCTACTCGTTCGGCGAGTGCGCCATCCACGTCGTGAAAGCGGTCAGTTCATGAGCACCTACTCCGCCGTCGCCCTCGCAGAAGCGCTCGAGCTCCCTCGCCCCACCGATCAGCAGATCGCGGTCATCGAAGCGCCGTTGGCGCCCGTGCTCGTCGTCGCTGGCGCCGGCAGCGGGAAGACCGAGACCATGGCATCGCGCGTCGTGTGGCTCCTCGCCAACCGCGAAGTGAGCGTGGGCGAGATCCTCGGCCTCACCTTCACGCGCAAGGCGGCGGGGGAGTTGGGGCAGCGGATCGGGAAACGCATCGACAAGCTGCGCTCCGTCGGCATCCTCGAGACCGAGGACGATGAACTGTTCGACCGCCCGAACGTCTCCACCTACAACTCCTTCGCGAACGCGCTCTTCCGCGACAACGCGCTGCTCGTCGGACGCGAACCGGAATCCGTCCTGCTCTCCGAGGCATCGGCCTGGCGCCTCGCGCGCCGCATCGTCGTCAGGCACGGCGACGTTCGTCTGGCGTCGCTCGGCAAACGCGTCGACACGGTCACGGAACTGGTCCTCGAGCTGAGCCACGAACTCGCAGAAATAGAAGGGACGACGGGAGAGGTCGTTGACTTCGCCGAGCGCTTCAGCCGCCTGGCGAACCTCCCGACCGGGACCACCAGGAAGGCCGCGAACTACCGAAGCGTGGACGACGCCGTGGCGGTCGTCGCCGCGTTGCCCGTGCTCATCGAGCTGGCAGAGCGGTACGCGGACGAGAAACGCCGACAGGGGCTCGTGGAGTTCTCCGACCAGGTCGCGCTCGCGCTCAAAGCGTGCGAGCGCTCGCCTCGCGTCGTCCAAGCGCAGCGCCAGCGGTACCGAGCCGTGCTCCTCGACGAGTACCAGGACACCTCCGTCGTGCAGACGAGGCTCCTGTCCACGCTCTTCGCGGACCACGCGGTGATGGCCGTCGGGGATCCGCACCAATCCATTTACGGCTGGCGCGGGGCGAGCGCGGCGAACCTCGCCCGGTTCTCCCTCGACTTCGGCCGCACCGTGGAGTCGACCCAGTTCAACCTGTCGACGAGTTGGCGGAACGACCGGGCCATCCTGGAAGCGGCGAACGTGCTCGTCCGGCCGCTGCAGGCCACCGGCGTCGAGGCGAGCGGCATCACCGTCCTCGACCTGGAGCCGAAACCGGGCGCCGGCCCGGGCCGAGTCTCCTCGGCGTACCTCGAGACGCGTGACGACGAAGCAGCAGCAGTCGCCGACTGGTTCGCCGATCGGCTCCTCGCGAAGCGCGGGGGCGACCCGATGAGCACCGCCGCGATCCTCTTCCGGGCCCGCCGCCCGATGGCCGCATTCGCGCAGGCCCTCGAAGCACGCGGCGTCCCGCACCACATCCTCGGCCTCGGCGGTCTGCTCTCCACCCCGGAGGTCGTCGATGTCGTCGCCGCGCTCCGCGTCATCCACGATCCCGGAGCGGGATCCTCGCTCATCCGTCTGCTCTCAGGTCCCCGATGGCGGATCGGCGTGCGAGACCTCGGCACCCTCACTGAGGTCGCCAGATACCTGCAGGCCGTCGACTGGCGGACCGGTCGGCACGATGCCGAGCTCGCGGCACGACTCCGGGAGTCGGTCGCAGACGACGACGGTCGCTCGATCATCGACGCGCTCGACTTCCTCGCGATGGAACGTGTCCCCGCGCGGCTCATCGAGCAGTTCAGCGAGGCAGCGGTCACGAGGCTCAAGGAGGCTGGGTCCGTGCTCGCGGGGCTCCGCAGGCGGGCGGGGAGCGGCCTGCCGGACCTCGTGCGAGCGATCGAACGAGAACTGCGCCTCGACATCGAGGTCATGGCGAACGAGTCCGGCGGCTCGACCGCGCGAGCCGAGGCCAATCTGCACGCCTTCCACGACCAGCTGACGGCGTTCCTGGCGAGCGATGAGGACGCGACGCTCGGCAGTTTCCTGTCCTGGATCGACCAAGCGCTGAAACGCGACAACATGGCGCCTGCCGTTGAACCGCCGGACCACGGCGCGGTGCAACTCCTCACGATCCACGGATCGAAGGGGCTCGAATGGGACCACGTTGCCGTTCCACGACTCGTGACAGGCGAGCTCCCCGCCGCCCCACGGGACGGCCTCGGCTGGGTGTCCCTCGGCAAACTGCCGTACGACTTCCGTGGTGACGCCGCCGAACTGCCGCGCCTGGCCTGGCAGGGCACCCGGACCCAGCAGGAGTTCGACCATCTGCTGCCTGATTTCAAGGCGGCGCTCCGTGACCGATCGCTCGACGAGGAACGTCGGCTGGCGTACGTCGCGGTCACCCGTGCACGCTTCGAACTCCTGCTCACCGGTTCGTTCTGGTCCACGGGGAAGACGCCGAGGAAGCCCAGCCAGTACCTCGTGGAGCTCGCAGAGGCCGGCCTCATCGACGCGCTCCCCGAGGCCTCGGAGGTCGAGGAGAATCCGCTCGACGAAGCGACGAGCGTGCTGCAGTGGCCGATGGATCCGCTCGGTCCGCGCCGCCCGCTCGTCGAACAGGCCGCCGCGGCGTTCGACCGAGCGAGGGTGGCGCTCCACCAGGGCACGGCCAGGACCGACCTCGGCCCGCTCGATCGCGATCTCGCCCTCCTGCTCGAGGAGCAGCGCCGCATCCAACAGGCGCAGCCGCTCACCGAGCTCCCCACACGTGTGCAGGCTTCCCGCTTCAAGGAGTTCGTGACGGATCCGGAGGGCATGCTCGAACGCCTGCGCCGCCCGGTTCCGCAGAAGCCGTTCCGCCAGACGAGGCTCGGCACGCGCTTCCACTCATGGGTCGAGGAGCACTACGGCCTGCACGGTCTGCAGGAGCTCACCGAGCCGCTGCCGGGGGAGGAGAGCATCGATCCAGCCGATCATGCGGAGGGGACGCCGTTCGAGGACGTCGCCGCCACCTTCCTCGCCTCGGAGTGGGCCGGCCTCCGCCCCGTGGAGGTCGAGACCGAGATCCACGTGCCGCTCGGCGATACCGGACAGGTCATCATCTGCAAGCTCGACGCCGTGTTCGAGCGCGATGGACGCTTCGAGATCGTCGACTGGAAGACGGGTGCCGTGCCGGACACGGATGAGGCACGCCGGAACGCGTACTACCAGCTGGCGCTCTACCGGTTGGCGTATTCGCACCACCGCGGGATCGACCCGGACCGCATCGACGCCGTGCTGTACTACGTGTCGCACGACGTCCGGCTGCGTCCCGAGCGGCTCTATTCGGAGGAGGAACTCCTCGCCGACTGGGTCGGGTCGATGGGCTTGGTGGCATCTGACGCGTCCTCGGAGGTGCCCCAGAGGTCGAACTGACCGGTTGCTTCGGCGTCGGAGCCGCGCGCACCGGTGCGGTTCTGCTCGTCCGAATCGTCGTCGTCGAACGGGCTGCGACCGGACCTCGAGTCGTCCTTGCCAAGCGCGCGTTCGAGTTCGGAGCGGTCGTAGGTGTCCGTCTGCATGGCGATGCCGGCGCTGGATGACGCGATGGGCGTCTGGTCGAGCATGGTCTCGACCTCGCCGACGCCGAGCACGGGGCCGGTCACGCCGGAGAGCGGGTCGCTGACGTCCCCGAGGACGTTGTCTACGAGGCCGTCGAGCATGGACACCGCGTCGTCGACGATCTCCGAGTCGTGGATGTCGTGGCCGTGGAGCAGCCATCTGGCGATTTCGAGTTCGGCGTAGAGGCGCGCGCGGACCGTGACGAGGCTGTCGGGGTTGCGGCTGCACGCGGACGCGTAGACGGCGAGCGTGCGCTCACCGATCTCGCCGAGGCTCGCGATCCAGTGCAGGTCGAGGGCCGGGTCGCCGACGCGCAGCGAACCCCACTCGATGACGCCGGACACGTGCGGGCGATCGCCGTCGCGTGCGATCAGGATGCGATCGGCTGCGAGTGCGCCGTGAATGACCGTCGGCTGGAACTGCCAGAGCGCGTGGTCGTCGATGGCCGCCTGCCAGCGTTCGCGGACGGCTGTCGGCAGGAGACGAGTCTCCGATGCGCGGGAGACGATGCGCTTCGCGTCGGCCCGGAGCTCGTCTGCGCCGAGGACGGGAAGGCCCGCCTCGGAGACGAAGGACGTGGGGAGCGAATGGATGGCGGCGATGGCCCGGCCGACCGAATCGTCGAGCGCTTCGTCGTGGCCGAGGGCCGCGGCATCGAGCGGGTGACCGGAGACGAAGGCGAACACCACGGCGCGGGTGCCGTCGAGCGGGGTCTGGCCGATGTAGGCGGGTGCGTCGAACGGGAGCCGGCTGCGGATGCCGTGCGAGAGCGAGCGGAGCGCGATGAGGTCGGCGCCCTGCTCCGTCTCGGCCTGCTGCGAGGTGGGCACGCGGATGATGAGCTCGCGTCCGTCCGCGGCGCGGAGGCGCGCTGAATCGAAGCTCCCGTCCCCTCCGGCGGTGTGCAGCGCCGAGTGCGAGAGGTCGAGGCCCGCCACAGCCGAGGTGGCCAACGCGGCTAGAGTGAGATGGGATCTGGCCATGACATCCAGGGTACGTGGCCGTCCCGGTGAGTCTCTGCTCGCCACGCCCTCGGAGAGGTTGTCCATGACGATTCAGGTTCGCGCGCTCGCCAGTCTTCCTCTGGCGAGGGGCGGGCTCGACCGGCACGGCGAGGTCCGTTCCGAGCCGGACCTGCTCGACCGTCTCCGGCACGACCCGAACGTCCGGGTGATGGTGCTGAGCGATCGACGCGCCCTCGTCGCCGGTGGCCGACTCGACCTCGTGACGAGCGCCGGGCTTCCGGAGCCGGAGCTCCTCGTCTACCTCGGCCGCACGATCGACGACGAGCCCGGCCTCGCCGCGGGGACGGGCATCCTCCTGTGGGTGCTCGACTCCGCATCCGCTGAGCAGGTCGCCGTCGGCGACGACCGCTGGCTCGATCTCCGTCGCAGCGGACATCTGCTGCCGGACCGCGACGTCGGCATGTTCGCGACGGCGCTCGCGATCTCCGGTTGGCACCGCTCCGACCGCTTCTGCCCCAAATGCGGTTCCGAGACCACGATCCGGAATGCCGGGTGGGGACGCCACTGCCCCGTCGACAACAGCGAGCTGTTCCCACGCATGGACCCGGCGGTCATCGTCGCGGTCGTCGACCGCGACGGCAGGCTCCTGCTCGGCTCGAACGCCATGTGGGAGCACAACCGTTTCTCGCTGCTCGCCGGGTACGTCGATGCCGGTGAGTCGCTCGAACAGGCCGTCGTCCGCGAGGTCTTCGAGGAGTCCGGGATGCTCGTCGAATCGCCCGTCTACCTCGGCTCGCAGCCGTGGCCGTTCCCTCGATCGCTCATGCTCGGGTTCGTCGCCCAGCTCGCCGAGACGCAGGACGCCGAGCTGCTCGTGCCCGACGGCGAGGAGATCCTCGACCTGCGCTGGTTCACGAAGGACGAGTTGGAGAACCCCGACAGCGGTGTGATCCTGCCCGGTCCGTCCTCGATCGCGCGTGCGGTCATCGACGACTGGTTGTCCGGGACCTGGGACCGATGAGCTCTCCCGCAGAACTCCTCGCCGGACTCGATCCGGACCAGGCGGTCGCCGCTGAGGCCCTCCGGGGCCCCGTGTGCATGCTGGCCGGCGCAGGAACGGGCAAGACCCGGGCGATCACGCATCGCATCGCCTACGGTGTCGCCACCGGGACCTATACGGCGTCGCGCGTCATGGCGCTCACCTTCACGAGCCGTGCCGCGGCGGAACTCCGTGGCCGCTTGCGCGGGCTGGGCGCGGAAGGCGTGTCCGCGCGGACCTTCCATGCTTCGGCGCTCTCGCAGCTGAACTTCTTCTGGCCGCAGGTCGTCGGAGGCCAGGTCCCCGGCCTCGTCGAGAGCAAGGGTCGAGTGCTCGGCCACGCGGCCGAACGACTGAAGCTCCGCGTCGACACGGCTACGCTTCGCGACGTCGCGGCGGAGATCGAGTGGCGCAAGGTCTCCGGCCTCACCCTCGACCAGTACGCGGCCGCCGGCCGCCCGGCGGTCCAACAGCTCGACATGTCCCAGCTCGTGGACCTCCAGCGCACCTACGAACAGCTGAAGGACGAACGTCGACGCATCGACTTCGAGGACGTCCTGCTCGCGTGCGCAGGCATGATCGAGGCCGAGCCGTCGGTGGCGATGCAGGTCCACGAGCAGTACCGCTTCTTCGTCGTCGACGAGTACCAGGACGTCTCGCCGCTCCAGCACCGCCTCCTCGAATTGTGGCTGGGCGGCAGGCGCGACGTGTGCGTCGTCGGCGACGCGAGCCAGACGATCTACTCCTTCGCGGGCGCCAAAGCGGACTACCTGCTCGACTTCCCCAACCGGTACAGCGATGCCACGGTCGTGCGCCTCGAACGCAACTACCGGTCCTCTGCGCCCGTCGTCGGCGCGGCGAACGCGCTCATGCGGGGTCGCCCCGGCGCACTGCAGCTGTCCGCCGTCAGATCCGAAGTCGGCGCCCCGGGCTCCATTGCAGCCGCGACCGATGAACCGGCCGTAGAGCTCCGCTCCTACCCGAACGAGCTCTCGGAGGCGCGCGGCGTCGCATCGCTCATCCTCGATCAGATCGCCGCCGGTGTGCAGCCGTCAGAGATCGCCATCCTGTACCGCATCAACGTGCAGGCCGCAGCGCTCGAGACGGCGCTCACGGAAGCGGGTGTGAGCTACGTCATGCACGGTTCCAAGCGGTTCTTCGAACTCCCGGAGGTGCGTCAAGCGCTTCTGCAGCTGCGTGCCGCATCGGTGTCGATCAGCGGGGAGCCGCTCTTCAAATCGGTGAGCGACGTCCTGCGGTCCCTCGGGTGGAGCCAGGACCCGCCGGAAGCCGGCGGCGCCGTGCGCGACCGGTGGGAGTCCCTCAACGCGATCATGGGGCTCGTCGACCAGGCGGCGCCCGATACGACGTTCCGCGCGTTCACTGACGAGCTGCTCATCCGCCAGGCCGCTCAGCACGAGCCGACCGTCGAGGCGGTCACCCTCGCGACCCTGCACTCGGCGAAGGGCCTCGAATGGGACGCCGTGCACCTCATCGGCCTGTCCGAGGGGTATCTCCCGATCTCCTACGCGAAGACCTTCGATCAGGCTGACGAGGAGCGGCGACTGCTCTACGTCGGCATCACACGGTCGCGGTCCCGGCTGAGCCTGTCGTGGTCGGAGTCGCAGTCGCGGGGTGGTCGTCGAGATCCGTCTCGGTTCCTGGCAGAGATCGGCATGCGCACCGCGAGTGCGGCCGGACGCCGTTCAGCGTGACGACGCCCGTTCCCGCATCGATCACCACCTGACTCGATCTGAGGGCGTGCGCCGATGCGCCTGATGCGTCGAGGAGGATGCGGGCCACGCGGGTGGCGCACTCCGCGCTGACGAGCGCCGTCTCGATGGGGGAGGTGCGGGCCAGGAGTTGTGAAGCGATCGCCGGCCAGGCGGGGTCGGCATCGACGTGCGCGCGATCGAGGCAGTAGAGGCACGGCGACGAGCCGGGCACGACGAACGGGCCGATGCGGGCCACCCGGTCGCCGAAGACGATGGGCAGGTGGGGCACGTCGTCGCGCAGCCAGCGCGCGTACCGGCCGGGCCGGATGACGTACTGCGCCGACAGGACGGCGACGTCGACGACTTCGTCTCGGCGGTCGACGAGGTCGACGTGCGGTCCGAGCAGGGTGCGGAGCCGCCCTGCTGTCGGCCCGTCGCCGTCGACGACGACGCGGGCTCGCCGGGGGAGTGCGCACGCGTTCGGCGCAGCATCGGATCGTTCCGGCGCGGATTCGATGACGGGACCGAGCGCCGCGATGACCGAAGCGGCCTGAGCGGCCGTCGTGCCGACCATCCCGGCCAAACGATCGGACAGGCGGGAGTCGACGCCGCTCTGCAGTGCGGCGACGATCCGCTCCGTCGCGGTGTCGACCCCCTCGAGGACGACGAGCGCTTCGTCAACGCCGAACTGGAGGGTCCTGGGCGTGCGCCAGACGAGCGGGACGCTTGAGGGGATCCGTTTGATCATCACCCGATCTTCGCGTGATCGGCCGATGCGGCGTGCGGACTCTCCACAGGCGGCTCCGCCGGACGACCATCGTCAGCGCGGACGGGCCCGCATACACGAGTGCGCCGCCCTGCCGAAGCCGGGCGGCGCACCGAATCGTGTGGTGCCGTGCTCAGACGGGCGGGCCGTCCGTGCCGGTCCGGCCGTCATCCCGCTTCGGATCGTCGGTGGGATCCGATGCGGAACTCGACTCGGAGCCCGAACCGGAATCCGCGTCGGACGCAGCACCTGTGGCGGAGTCGACCTCTGCGGCGCCGTCCGCGGCATCGGCTTCCCCGCGGAGGAGATCCTCCAGCGCGAGGTCCATCTCGTCCTGGGCGGGCTGTTCGCCGCGCGAGACGGCTTCCATGCGTGCGACGAGGGCGTCCGGTGCGTCGACGTCGTCGCCTGTGGGGACGAGGTCGGGGTGCGACCAGAGGGTGTCGCGTTGCTCGGCGCCCACCGCGTCGGTCACGCGCTGCCACATGGCCGCAGCCTCACGGAGCCGGCGGGGGCGGAGTTCGAGACCGACGAGCGCGCCGAGGGCCTGCTCGGCGGGCCCACCAGCGGCACGACGACGACGGACCGTCTCCGCGATCGACGCGGACTTCGGCAGACGGACCGTCGCGGCAGCGGTGACGACATCGACCCAGCCCTCGATGAGGGCGAGCGTCGTCTCGAGCCTCGCGAGGCTCGCCTCCTGCTGTTCCGTACGGGCCGGGATGAGCGAACCGCTCACCATGGCGTCGCGCAGTTCCTCCGGGTTCGACGGGTCGAAGCTCTCGGCGAGCTCCTCCAGTCGGTCGGTGTCGATGCGGATGCCGCGCGCGAACTCCGTGATGGAGGAGATGAGGTGCAGCCGCAGCCACTTCGCGTGGCGGAACAGGCGAGCGTGCGCCAATTCACGGACCGCGAGGTAGATCTGGATCTGGTCGTCCGAGATGTCGAGTCCGTCACCGAACTCCGCGACGTTCTGCGGGACGAGAGCGGCCTCGTTCTCATCGAGCAGGGGGAGCCCGACGTCACCGCCGGAGACGACCTCGCGGGCCAGCTGCCCGACGACCTGGCCGAGCTGCAGAGCGAACAGCGTGCCGCCGACGCCGCGGACGAGTTGTCCGGCGTTGGCGATCACGCCGCGCAGTTCCTCCGGAGCACGCTCACTGAGGACGTCCGTGAGGGCGTTGGCGATGCTCGTGGCGACCGGCTCGGCCAGCTGGGTCCAGACGGGCATGGTCTTCGTGGCCCATCTGGCGCGCGTGAACAGCTGTGGTTCGCTCGAGAGCTCGGCCACGTACGTGACGTCGGCGAGCCACAGCGATGCGATGTGGAATGCCTGCTCGAGCTGCTCGCGACGGGCCGGCGAGGTGTCCTCGGATCCCTCCGATGCGATGGTCTTCGCCTGCTGCAGGGCGAGATCCCAATTGATGCCGCCACCACCGTTCTGGATGGCGCCCTGAAGCTGCGCCATGAGCGCTGCGAGGCTTGCGGGATCATTGGGCAGGCCGGCGGCGCCGGCCAGTTGGCTCGCGTCGAACGAGCCGTTTCCGGACATCAGTTCGCGCAGCATGTCGCGGAACTCGTCCTCCGGACTCTTGTCGGGTTCCTCTGGCACGTCAGCCGCCTCTCAGATAGCTCCTAGCTGCTCTGTCTACGCTAGTCGCACCTCGCTGGACATTGGCCGGGGTATGGTTGGTCGGGTTTCAGCCCACCGCGAACAGTCCCGAAAGGAACGCATGTCGCTCTTTGCCGACGATGCCCAGAACACCTCGTTGTCGGCACCAGCGAACATCCGTCCCCGTCGTCGACGGGGACGATTCGGTTGGGGCGCACTCATCGGATCCCTCGTGATCCTCGGCGTCCTGTCCGCGGTTCCCGCCCCGTACGTCATCGAACAGCCGGGCCCCGTGTTCAACGTGCTCGGCACGGTCGAGAACGACGGCGACAAGGTGCCGCTCATCGAAGTGCACGACACGGAGACCTACAAGACCACCGGCGCACTCGACATGCTGACCGTGCAGGTCGTCGGCAACCCGCAGCGCAGCCCCGGCTGGCTCGACGTCGTCTCCGCCTGGTTCGACTCGAGCCGCGCGGTCGTCCCGATGTCCGTCTACTACCCGCCGGGGGTCACGAGCAAGCAGCGTGACCAGCAGAACGCCGCGCTCATGGTCGACTCGCAGCAGGACGCGGTCGCCGCGGCCCTTCGCCACCTCGACTACACGGTCCCGGAGCACGTCGCCGTCGCGGCCGTCTCGGAGAAGTCCCCGGCCGACGGCAAGCTCAAGCTCAAGGACGAGATCGTCTCCGTGAACGGCACGCCGGTCACGGGCCTCGACAACCTGCGCTCCATCATCCAGGACAACGGCACGGACAAGGCGGCGACGTTCGACATCGTCCGCGACGGCGTCGCGAGCACGGTCGAGATCGTGCCGACCACGGCGACCGCGGCGGACGGCACGACGAGCGCCGTCGTCGGCATCGGCACGGCCGTCAACTACGACTTCCCGGTCGACATCTCGATCCAGCTCGACAACGTCGGCGGCCCGAGCGCCGGCATGATGTTCGCACTCGGCATGATCGACAAGCTCACGCCGGGCGAGCTCACCGGGGGAGAGCACATCGCCGGGACCGGCACGATCGACGCCTCCGGCACGGTCGGCGGCATCGGCGGCATCCGGCAGAAGATGTTCGGCGCCAAGGACGCGGGCGCGGACTGGTTCCTCGCACCTGCCTCGAACTGCAACGAGGTCGTCGGGCACATCCCGGACGGCCTGAAGGTCTTCGCGGTGAACACGCTCGACGATTCGATCGCCGCACTCACGGCGATCGCCGATCACGGCGACACGAGCAAGCTCCCCACGTGTTCAGCTAGCTGATCCTGTTCGGCGCTCTCTCAGCCCGGGCGATCTAGGATGGACGGACGACCGCTACCTGAAGAGGCCATACGTGACATCCGCAGCAGAGAAGCCCCTGTCCGCACCGCGCAGACGCGCCCCGATAGCGATCACCGTCGCGATCATCGCAGCGCTCCTCGTGGCGTTCTTCGTCTTCGCCGGGTTCTACTCCGACTACCTCTGGTTCGACCAGCTCGGGTACACGGGTGTCCTGACGACGCAGTGGATCGCCGCGATCGCCATGTTCCTCATCGGGTTCGCCGGCATGGCCGTCCCCGTCTGGGCCGCGATCGAGATCTCGTACCGGCTCCGCCCCGTCTACGCGAAGCTCAGTTCGCAGGTCGACCGCTACCAGCAGGTCGTCGAGCCGCTCCGTCGTCTCGCCACCTACGGCATCCCCGCGCTCTTCGGTCTCTTCGGCGGCGTCGCCGCGGCGTCCCGTTGGCAGCTCGCGCTGCTCTGGCTGAACGGCGTGCCCTCCGGCACGACCGACCCCCAGTTCCACCTCGACATGTCGTTCTACCTGTTCGACCTGCCGTTCTACCGCGCCGTGGTCGCCTTCGCGTCGGCCGTGATCCTCATCGGCCTCATCGCCACGGTCGTCGTCGCCTACCTCTACGGAGGCATCCGCGTCGTCAGCCGTGAAGTGTGGATCTCGATGGCCGCGCGCGTCCAGATCTCGATCATGGCCGGCCTCTACCTGCTCCTGCAGGCGGTCAGCCTCTGGCTCGACCAGTACACGACGCTCAACGACACCGGCACGCTCATCACGGGCGCCGCCTACACCGACGTCTTCGCGACGATCCCCGGGCGCATCATCCTCGCCGGCATCGCCGCGCTCGTCGCCGTCCTCTTCATCGTGACCGCGTTCACGGGACGCTGGCGCCTGCCGCTCGTCGGCACCGCGCTCCTCATCGTGTCCTCGCTCATCATCGGCAGCCTCTACCCGTGGATCGTCCAGCGCTTCCAGGTGGAGCCGAACGCCAAGCAGCTCGAGACGCCGTACATCCAGCGCAACATCGACCTCACACGCGACGCCTATGACGTGTCGAACGTGGAGGAAGAGGAGTACGACGCCACCACGACGGCGAACCCCGGCGCTCTGCGTCAGGACGCCGAGACGACCGCCAACATCCGCATCATCGACCCGTCGCTCGTGAGCGACTCGGTGGCGCAGCTCGAGCAGTTCAAGCAGTTCTACTCGTTCGGCAAGAAGCTCGACGTCGACCGTTACACGATCGACGGCAAGACCCAGGACGCCGTCGTCGCCGTCCGTGAACTGGACCTTGGCGGTCTCGATAACGCCCAATCGTGGGTCAACAACACGGTCGTCTACACGCACGGGTACGGCATGGTCGCCGCGTACGGCAACCAGCGCTCCGCCTCCGGTGAGCCCGTGTTCTTCGAGTCCGGCATCCCCACCTCCGGCGCCCTCGGCAAGTTCGAGCCGCGCGTGTACTTCGGTGAGCAGTCGCCCAAGTACTCGATCGTCGGAGCCCCCAAGGGCGCCTCGCCCGTCGAACTCGACTACCCGTCGGGCACGCAGGGTGAATCGCAGACCTACACGACCTTCGACGGCGACGGCGGGCCCAAGCTCGACAACGTCTTCAAGAAGCTCATCTACGCGCTCAAGTTCCAGTCGGAGCAGATCTTCCTCTCCGACTCGGTCAACAACCAGTCGCAGATCCTCTACGACCGCGACCCGCTCACCCGTGTGGAGAAGGTCGCGCCGTACCTGACGCTCGACTCCGACCCGTACCCCTCGGTCGTGGACGGCAAGATCGTCTGGATCGTCGACGGCTACACCACGAGCGCGAACTACCCGTACTCGAAGACCGTGAGCCTCTCGGACACGATCTCCGACTCGGTGACGCCCGTGCAGAACTACGCCCTCGACGACATCAACTACATCCGCAACTCGGTGAAGGCCACGGTCGACGCCTACGACGGCAAGGTCACGCTCTACAGCTGGGACGACAAGGACCCGGTCCTCAAGACCTGGCAGAAGATCTTCCCCTCGACGGTGAAGCCGATGTCCGACATGTCTGGCGACCTGATGAGCCACGTCCGGTACCCGGCCGACCTCTTCAAGGTGCAGCGCGCAATCCTCGGCCAGTACCACGTCACGAACGCCGGTTCGTTCTACTCGAGCGAGGACGCGTGGGTCACACCCAACGACCCGCAGTCGACCGAGACGAGCAAGACGTTCCAGCCGCCGTACTACCTGACCATGCAGTTGCCCGGTCAGAAGGAACCGTCGTTCTCGCTGTACTCGACGTACATCCCCCGTCAGGGCGGTGAGAAGTCGAGGAACGTGTTGACCGGCTACCTGGCCGTCGATGCCGATGCCGGCGACACGGCCGGCAAACGAGGCGACGGCTACGGCAAGATCAAGCTCCTGACGCTGCCGAAGGACGACACCGTTCCCGGTCCCGGGCAAGTGCAGAACAGTTTCAACTCGGACCCGAGCGTCTCGAGTCAGATCAACATCCTGAAACAGGGTCAGACGGACGTCTTGAACGGCAACCTGCTGACACTGCCCGTCGGTGGCGGTCTGCTCTACGTCCAGCCGGTGTACGTCCAGTCGACCGGTGACACGCGCTTCCCGCTGCTGCAGAAGGTGCTCGTCGCCTTCGGCGACAAGATCGCGTTCGAGAACACCCTCGACGAGGCGCTCGACGTACTCTTCGGCGGTGACTCGGGTGCGGCCGCCGGTGACACCGGTGTGCCGGGAGACTCCGGCGCCGGAGCGGGCACCGGGGACACCGGGACCGGTTCCGACACTGGCTCCGACGGATCCACGACTCCGACGACCGGTGACCCGGCGAAGGATGCGCAGCTCCGTTCGTTCCTGAACGACGCCAAGCAGGCCATGCTCGACAAGGACGCCGCCCTCAAGGCCGGCGACTGGACCGCGTACGGCGCCGCCGACGCCAAGCTGAACTCCGCACTGGCCTCGGCCCTGGCGCTGATCAACGGCTGATGCACGACGTATGACCGACGACGGCCGCACCTGGATCAGGTGCGGCCGTCGTCGTCTCCGGCCGGACATCGAGCGCCGAGCCGCACACACACCGAGCGACGAGACGACCTCGCCGAACGAACGATCCGAAGGACAGAACAACGATGACCGGTGAACAGACCGTCGATCGGCACGAGGGAGAGTGGTTGGACCGCAACCTCGCCAATTGGGATGAGCGCGTCGCCGTCCACCTGGGGAGCGGCGGCTACGACCTGACCCGTCTCCGTGCAGGACGGGGCGGGCTCAACCGTCTCGAGGAACACGAGCTCGCCGAGCTGTTCCCGGTGGCCGACGGTGCCGACGCGAGCGAGCAGTTTGCCGACCAACGGATCCTGCACCTCCAATGCCACTTCGGGGCGGACACGCTGTCGCTCGCACAGCGGGGAGCGACCGTCGTCGGGATCGACTTCTCCCATGAGGCCGTCCTGGCCGCTCGGAACCTCGCGCGCGAGCTGGGGCTGTCGGACCATGCGCGCTTCATCGAGGCCAACGTCTACGACGCGCGGCACATCCTGCCGGAGCCGGAATCGTTCGACGTCGTCTACATCACGTGGGGAACGACCGGCTGGCTGCCCGACATCGCCGAGTGGGCGCGGATCATCGAGTGGTATCTGAAGCCGGGCGGCGTCCTCTACTACGCCGACGGGCACCCGACGGCGTACGTCTTCGAGGGCGGCGCCGTGGAAGCAGGCGACGACGGCGCCGAGCGCGTGCGGATGCTGGACTTCGCATTCCCCTACGGGAAGACGACTCCGGACGTGATCGACGACCCCTCCGACTACGCGGACGGTGATGCGAGACTCGCGAACAGCACGACGTGGGAGTGGATGCATCCGGTCTCGGAGCTCTTCGGATCGTTGCGCGCGACCGGTCTCACGATCGACCGCCTCGCTGAGCACTACGAAGTGCCGTGGAAGATGTTCGACGCGCTCGTCCCGCTGGGCGAGGGCATGTGGGGGTGGCGAGAGGACGCGCGGTGGTTGCCGTTGGCGTTGTCGATCGTCGCCCGGAAACCGAGTGGAGGAACCATCCGATGAAGGCGATCCAGTTCAACGCGCCCGGGGACGTCACGCTCGTCGACCGCCCGGACCCCGTTCTCGTCCACGACACCGATGTGATCGTGCGGGTCGCGGCGACGTGCGTGTGCGGGAGCGACCTGTGGCCGTACCGCGGAGAGACGCCGCGCCACGCGGGCAGCCCGATCGGCCACGAGTTCATCGGGACGGTCGAGCAGTCGGGGTCCGCGGTCGCCTCGCTCGCCGTCGGGGACTTCGTCATCGCGCCGTTCACCTACAACGACGGAACGTGTCCGGACTGCCTGGTCGGCATGACGAGCGTGTGCAAGCACGGCGGGATCTGGGGCGCGGGCGGGAACGACGGCGGGCAGGGCGAGTTCGTCCGAGTCCCGTTCGCCGATGCGACGCTCGTGACGGTGCCGGGCGGTCGCCCGGACGACAGCAGGCTGCCGTCGCTGCTCGCACTGTCCGATGTGTTCGGGACCGGGCATCACGCGGCGGTCTCCGCGGGTGTCGTCCAGGGGTCGACCGTCGCGGTCGTCGGTGACGGAGCAGTGGGACTCTCCGGCGTGCTCGCTGCGAAGCGCTTGGGTGCAGGGCGCATCATCGCGCTCAGCCGCCACCCGGAACGGCAGGCGATCGCACGCGAGTTCGGCGCCACCGAGATCGTCTCGGTGCGTGGGGACGAAGCCGTCGCCGCGGTTCTCGACCTGACCGATGGCGTGGGCGTGGACGCATCGCTCGAATGCGTGGGAACGGGGCAGGCGATGTCGACGGCGTTCGCCATCGCGCGTCCCGGCTCGACGGTCGGGTTCGTCGGCGTCCCGCACGGCGTGGAGCTGCCGATCCGTGACATGTTCGACCGCAACATCGGCCTCAGCGGGGGAGTGGCGCCGGTTCGGGCCTACCTGCCGGAACTCCTCGCGGACGTCCTTGCAGGTCTGATCGATCCCGGACGCGTCTTTGACTTCACGACGGCCCTCGACGGGATCCCGGACGGGTACCGGGCCATGGACGAACGTCGTGCGGTCAAGGCAATGGCGATCCTCTAGTTCATCGCGCGTAACTCCTTCATATCGGCAGAGGCAAACCTGGTCGTCCGCGGAATTCCGGGGGCGACCAGGTTTGCCGTGCTCGAATCGAAGGAGTTGCGCTTGACGCCGACACGCCCGAGGTGAACGGTTGGGGGCGCTCGATTCGCGTGCTCCGAAGCTGCGTGATAGTCTTTCTCTTGTGACGCAGGGTGGAGCAGTTCGGTAGCTCGCTGGGCTCATAACCCAGAGGTCGTAGGTTCAAATCCTGCCCCTGCAACAGAAGAAAACATCCCGTCCCTTTCGAGGGGCGGGATGTTTTCGTTGTGCCCGGTGAATGCGCTCGCCGATGTGCCGATGTAGCTGGCGCTGGCGCTGGCGATCGCGGATGCGTACGCGGAGCAAGCTGAGAAATTGCTGCACTCCTGCAAAAATGCATTTGTGCAAAAATGCGAACACTGCAATAATTGACGCATGTCAACCAATCGTCATGACGCGAACTGCGCAGGACCCGGGGCCCTCGGCCTCCGGGACCGCAAACGCATCGAGACGCGACGCAACCTCGAAGAAGCCGCCGTCCGGCTCGCCCTGGACGACGGCATCGAGAACGCCACCATCGATGCGATCAGCGAACGGGCCGGCGTCTCCTCCCGCACCTTCTTCAACTACTTCGACAGTAAGGAAGACGCGATCCTCGGCACCCAGCCGATCGAGATCGACGACGAACTGCTGCGCGAACACGCGGCCAGATACGATGGCGCCGACTCGGTCGAAGCCGTCGTCGGACTCCTCTTCACCGTCTTCGGGCCGGCCATCAGTGACACGGCGGCCCACCGGAACCGTGTGGAGATCCTCCAGCGCTATCCGCAACTCATCAGCCGCCAGCTCGCTCAGATGAACCGGGTGAATGAACAACTGATCACCGCGGCGTACGAGCTCCTCGCGCACCGCGATCCCATCCCCGGCGTACCGGAGATCGATCGATCCACAGCCGAAGTGATCCTCGGGTACTGCTTCAGCGCCATGCGTGTCGTGGCGAGGGAGTGGCTCGTCCACGACGGCCCGGACGACCCCCACCTCTTCGAGCGGCGAACCATCGCCCTCGTCCGAACCACCAGCGAAAGACTTCGATGACCAACACCTCCACGGGCGCCGTATCCACGGTGTCCGCATCAAGCGAGCCCTCCGGATCGGCGAACGCCGGTGCCGCGAACGGCTCAAAACGCCACATCCTGCTGATCTTCGCAGGACTCATGGTCACGATGCTGCTCGCATCGCTCGACCAGACGATCTTCTCGACCGCCCTCCCGACCATCGTCGGCGAGCTCAACGGCGTCGACCACATGCTGTGGGTCACCACGGCGTACATCCTCGCGTCCACGATCATGCTGCCGGTCTACGGCAAGCTCGGCGACCTCATCGGTCGCAAGGGCCTGTTCATCGGTGCGATCGCCCTCTTCATCGCCGGTTCCATCGTCGGTGGCATGGCGACCGACATGACGTGGCTCATCACGGGTCGCGCGATCCAGGGCCTCGGCGGCGGTGGGCTGATGATCCTCTCGCAGGCGATCATCGCCGACGTCGTCCCCGCCCGTGAGCGCGGTCGCTACATGGGCATCATGGGTGGCGTCTTCGCCCTCTCGTCCGTCGCCGGTCCGCTCCTCGGCGGCTGGTTCACGGAAGGCATCGGCTGGCGCTGGGCGTTCTGGATGAACATCCCCCTCGGCATCCTCGCGATCGCCTCCGCCGCGTTCTTCCTGCGCCTGCCGAAGGTGGAGCACGACCGTCCGAAGCTCGACTTCGCGGGCATGGGCCTCCTCGCGCTCGCCTCGACCGGTCTCGTCCTCGTGACGACCTGGGGCGGCAGCACGTACGACTGGGACTCCGTCACGATCATCTCGCTCATCGCGGGAACGATCGTCGCAGCCATCGCCTTCGTGCTCGTCGAGCGCAAGGCCGCCGAGCCGATCATGCCGCTCACGCTCTTCCGCGACCGCAACTTCAACCTGACCACGATCGCAGGACTCATCACGGGCATCGCGATGTTCGGCGCCCTCGCCTACCTCCCCACCTACCTCCAGATGGTGACCGGGGTGAACGCGACCGAGGCCGGCTTCCTCATGATCCCGATGATGGCGGCTCTGCTCATCAGCTCGATCGTCACGGGCCAGCTCGTCTCCAAGACCGGTCGGTACAAGTGGATGCCGATCGTCGGCACCACGATCGTGGCCGTGGCACTCGTGCTGCTCTCCACGATGACGCCGGAGCTGCCGATCTGGATCCTCTGCACCTTCCTCGCGGTCATGGGCCTCGGGCTCGGCATGAGCATGCAGATCCTCATCCTCATCGTGCAGAACTCCTTCCCCGTCTCACAGGTGGGGACGGCGACCGCCTCGAACAACTACTTCCGCCAGATCGGCGCCTCGCTCGGCTCCGCGATCGTCGGCAGCCTGTTCGTCGCGAAGCTCACGGATCTCCTTGGGACGCGTCTCGGCGGAGGAGCAGGCGGCGGAGCGGACAGCAACTCGTTCACGCCGGCGGCCGTCCGTGCGCTGCCGAAGCCGGTTCGCGACATCGTGATCTCGAGCTACAACGACGCTCTGACGCCCGTGTTCCTCTACATGGTCCCGCTCGTGGTCGTCGCCGTGATCCTGCTGCTGTTCGTGCAGGAGAAGCCGCTCGCCACCACGATCGAGCGTGACGCGCTCCCCGAGTCCCTCGACATCGAAGGCGTCTCGACCGCTGCGCTCGCTCCGGCAGGTGCAGGCCAGGCCGCTGCCGCGGAGGGCGCTGCGGCAGCCGATGCTGACGCGGTCTCGACTGTGGCCGACAACGACCCCGTCGACGACGGGCTCGAACGGTCGGGCACCGGCCGCTAGTCGGTCACTGCACCATCCGCGAACGGCGGGGTCCACGATGCGTGGGCCCCGCCGTTTCGTCACTGGTCCGTGAGCTCGTCTCTTCCGGTCCCTGTGCTTGCCTGTTCCGGTCCCTGAGCTTGCCTGTTCCGGTCCCTGAGCTTGTCGAAGGGCGGGGCGATGTCGTGGGGCACTTCGACAGGCTCAGTGACCGGGTGTGGCTCAGTGACCGGGTGTGGCTCCGTGATCGGGTGCGGCTCAGTGACCGGGGCCGGGTCAGACGAGGGCGGCCTCTGCCGCAGCGAGCGGCGAGAGCGACGGCAGGTCGAACGCGGCAGCGACGCCCTCGTTCGTGATGATGCCTCCGTGCGCGTTCACGCCGGCCGCCAGCGCGGAGTCGTCAGTGATCGCCTGGCGCCACCCCTTGTCCGCGAGTGCGATGACGTAGGGGAGCGTCGCGTTCGTGAGGGCGCGCGTCGAGGTCTCCGGCACGGCCCCCGGCATGTTCGCGACGCAGTAGTAGAGGCTGTTGTGCACGGTGAACGTCGGGTCGTCGTGGGTGGTGGGGTGCGAACCCTCGAAGCAGCCGCCCTGGTCGATCGCGATGTCGACGAGTACCGATCCCGGCTTCATCGCGGCGACCATCTCATCCGTCACGAGCTTGGGCGCCTGCCGGCCGGGGATGAGCACGGAGCCGATGACGAGGTCCGCGTCCGTGAGCAGGTTCGCGATCTCGTAAGCGGAGGACGCGCGCGTCTGGACGGCTCCGCCGAACTGCACCTCGAGCTGGCGGAGGCGGGGGAGCGACACGTCGACGATCGTGACGTCGGCCTGCATACCGAGGGCGTTCGCGGCCGCGTGCTCACCGGCCACACCGCCGCCGATGACCACGACCTTCGCCTTGGGGGTGCCCGGGACGCCGCCGAGGAGGATGCCGCGGCCGCCCGCAGCCCGCATGAGGTGGTACGCGCCGACCTGCGTGGCGAGGCGTCCGGCGACCTCGCTCATGGGCTGCAGGAGCGGCAGTGAGCGGTTCGGCAGCTGGACGGTCTCGTAGGCGATCGCGGTCGTGCCGGAGGTGAGGATCGCATCGGTGCAGGCCCGCGACGCGGCGAGGTGGAGGTAGGTGAAGAGGATCTGGTCCGAACGCAGCATCGGGTACTCGGAGGCGATGGGCTCCTTGACCTTGAGGAGCAGTTCGGCCTCGGCCCAGACCTCGTCCGCGGTCTCCACGAGTCGTGCGCCCGCGGTCAGGTAGGCGTCGTCGCCGTTGCCCGATCCGATGCCCGCGCCGCGCTGGACGAGGACCTCGTGACCTCTGCGGACGAGCTCGTGCACGCCGGCGGGAGTCGCGGCGACTCGGTTCTCGTTGTTCTTGATCTCGGTGGGGATGCCGACACGCATCTGGAGTCCTCTCGTAGCGCGTCGACGACGCGGCTCTGCGTTCCGATTACTCTCCAATTCTGCATATTGTTCGTTTCGAAGAGATTTCCGCCGTGGAATCTGCGGAATCATATGTCAAGATTGCAGGAAAGATCAGTTTTCAGTCGATCGGAGACCCTCGTGGCGAACAATCTGCGCTTCCCGGCGGACCTCGACGACATCGATCGCGCCCTGCTCCGCATCCTCCAGGCGAACGCGAGGGCCACGAACGCGAGCATGGCGGAGGCCGTCGGCATCGCCCCGTCGACGTGCGTCGCCCGGGTGCGTTCGCTCGTCGATCGGGGTGTGATCACAGGGTTCACCGCGAGCATCGAGCCGGCGGCGATCGGGCTCGGGCTGCAGGCGCTCATCGCCGTGAACATCCGCGCCGGCGCCAGGCAGCGGATCGCCGAGTTCAGCGACTCGATCAGGGCGCTCCCCGATGTCGTCCAACTCTTCTTCCTGGGCGGTTCCGAGGACTTCATCATCCACGTTGCGGCCAGGGATAGTGCGCACGTCCGCGACTTCGTCGTCGAGCACCTCTCCGCCGATCCCGCCGTCGCGTCGACGAGGACGAGCGTGGTCTTCGATCACCATCATCACGGTCCTCCAGTGGCGGACACGCTCTGATACTCCAGTCATTCAGACAAATTTGATAACGAACAGGTAACGAAGCCCTGCCTGGTGCGCCCCTGATCACAGCGCAAAACCGTCGACCGCCCCGGTGCCCTGTCCTCCGTTCGGGGGATTCTCGATTCGCCACGGGCACCCATCCTCGTTAGCGTTGACGACGGCCTGAAAAGGCCGAAGCATCGAGTCCGCGCTCATCTCCCTGTTGCCCGACGACGGCGGGATGGACGTACGGTCGAACGCACGCGGTGGGCGTTTCCGCCCCGCGTGATCTGAGCCTGCCAGCTGGTGACCAGCGTGCGTGCGGGGCAGATCTGAGCCCGTTCGACCCGGCCTGACTACGAACAGGAAGACCCGTGAGCAGCTTGCTCATGCGTCGCCGGGAGTGAAATGACCGAAACTATTGCTGTTGCCGCACGTGGACTCTACAAAGTCTTCGGGCGCAAACCGAAGGAAGCGGTCAAACGCCTCCAAGGAGGGGCTGCGCGAGACGCGCTCGGATCCACCGGAACGGCTGCCGTCATCGACGCGTCGTTCGAGGTGCGGGCCGGCGAGATCTTCGTCGTCATGGGCCTCTCCGGATCGGGGAAATCGACCCTGATCAGAATGCTGAACGGCCTGCTGGAACCCACCGCCGGCAGTGTCAGCATCAATGGGATCCCGATCACCGGGGTCTCCGCCAAGCAGCTCCGCCAGGTGCGCCAGCAGAACATCTCGATGGTGTTCCAGCACTTCGCGCTCCTGCCGCACCGCACCGTTCTCGAGAACGCCGCATACGGCCTCGAAGTGACCGGGGTCCCCGCCGAGGAGCGCAAGACGCGCGCCATGGCGGTCATCGAGCGCGTCGGGCTGTCCGGCTGGGAGGACAAGCTCCCCGGTGAGCTCTCCGGCGGCATGCAGCAGCGTGTCGGCCTCGCCCGCGCCCTCGTCGCCGACACCGACATCCTGCTGATGGACGAAGCGTTCTCCGCGCTCGACCCGCTCATCCGCCGCGAGATGCAGGAGCAGCTCGTCGAACTGCAGGCGGAGCTCGGCAAGACCATCATCTTCATCACGCACGACCTCAACGAGGCCATGTTCCTCGGCGACCGGATCGCGGTCATGCGCGACGGCCGCATCGTGCAGGTCGGCACCCCGAACGACATCCTCACCGACCCGGCGAACGACTACGTCGCCCAGTTCGTGCAGGACGTCGACCGTGCACGGGTGCTCACCGCGGCCGGCGTGATGGAGCCGGCTCGAGCGGTCGTCTCGGCTTCGGCCGGACCGCGCGCCGCCCTCCGCATCATGCGCGACCTGCAGACATCCGCCGCATTCGTCGTCGGTCCGGGACGCACGCTCCTCGGCGTCGTCCGCGACAAGGACGTGCTGCGCCAGGTGCGGGCAGGCGAACGCGAACTCGCGAGCGTCATCATCGCCGACCCGGCTACCGTCACGGGCGACACCCAGCTCGTCGACCTCTTCGAGTCCGCGGTCGAGAGCTCGCTGCCCGTCGCCGTCGTCGATGAGCGCAACCGCCTCCTCGGCGTCGTGCCTCGCGTCACCCTCCTCGCCGCGGTCGGCAACGTCACGACGAACACCGACGAGATCCGTCTCGTCGAACCGCCGTCGACCGTTCCCATCGAGCTCATCACCGCGACCCTGCGGTCCACCGTCGAAGAGCCGGGCAAACCCGTGCAGGACGAGGGCGCACCCGCCGCGGAGCCCGCCGTCGAACCGGCCACTGCAACCGAAGGGAGCCTCCGATGAACCTCGGCACCGCGCTCATCAGCCAGAGCTCCAACTGGTACGACCCCATCCTCCGTCCGCCGATCGGCACCTGGGTCGAAGGCTTCGTGGACTTCATCACGGAGTTCTTCCGTCCGGTCTTCGACGTCATCCGCGCCGTCTTCCAGGGCCTGTACACGGGGATCGACACGGTGCTGACCTCGCCGCCGTTCTGGGCGATCATCATCATCGCCGTGGCCATCGGCTGGTTCGTCAGGGGCTGGATCTTCGGCGTCGGAACCGCTGTCGGACTCCTCGTGATCGTGGGCGTCCAGCAGTGGGAGAACGCGATGGACACGCTCGCCCTCGTGATCGTGGCGAGCCTCATCGCGATCGTGCTCAGCGTGCCGCTCGGCATCCTCGCCGCCAAATCGAAGGCGGCCTCCGCGATCATGCGGCCGATCCTCGACTTCATGCAGACCATGCCGGCGTTCGTCTACCTGATCCCCGCGATCATCCTCTTCCGCGTCGGCGTCGTCCCCGGAATCGTGGCGACGATCGTCTTCGCGCTCGCACCGGGAGTCCGCCTCACCGAACTCGGAATCCGCAACGTCGACCGTGAGGTCGTCGAGGCAGGCAACGCCTTCGGAGCATCCTCGTGGCGCATCCTGCGACAGATCCAGATCCCGCTCGCGCTGCCGAACATCATGGCCGGCGTGAACCAGGTCATCATGCTGTCGCTCTCGATGGTCGTCATCTCCGGCATGGTCGGCGCCGGCGGACTCGGTGGGGAAGTGGTCAAGAGCCTCTCCCGCATCGACATCAAGCTCGGTTCCGAAGCGGGCCTGTCGGTCGTGATTCTCGCGATCTTCCTCGACCGGCTCACCGCATCGCTCGGCACGGGACGCAAACGAACGAAGCGTGCGAAGCCCGCGGCGCCCAGCCAGCAGCCGAAGGGCGTCGACGAGCCCGCTCCGGCCGAACCGCAGGCGGTCCCGCAACCCGCCTGACCAGAACTCTCACCTGACGCACCCCCAATGCCCGTGCACAGCGCGGGCCGAAAGGAAACACAGATGAAGCACCGCAGTCGATTCGCAGCCATCGCCGGAGGGGTCGCAGCTCTGCTCGCGATCTCCGGTTGTTCAGCAGGCGCAGCCGAGACACTCGAGAACGGTGACAAGAAGGACGTCACGATCGCCGTGTTCAGCGGTTGGGACGAAGGCATCGCAGCATCCGAGCTCTGGAAGGCCGTGCTCGAGAAGCAGGGCTACAACGTCACGCTCGAGGAGGCGGAGCCCGCACCGGTCTTCTCCGGCCTGAGCACGGGCGACTACGACCTGACGCTCGACGTCTGGCTGCCCACCACGCACAAGAGCTACATCGAGAAGTTCGGCAAGGACGTCGTCGACCTCGGCGCCTGGAACAACGACGCCAAGCTCACCGTCGCGGTGAACGAGGACGCCCCCATCACCTCGCTCGACGAGCTCGCCGACAAGGCGGACCTGTTCGACAACCGCATCGTCGGCATCGACCCGGGCGCCGGTCTCACCGAGGCCATGCAGGACGAGGTCATCCCGGGCTACGGCCTCGAGAAGATGGACTTCCTGACCTCGGGAACGCCCGCCATGCTCGCCGAGCTCAAGGCCGCCACCGACAACGGCGAGAACATCGCCGTCACGCTGTGGCGTCCGCACTGGGCGTACGACGCCTTCCCGGTCCGCGACCTCGAGGACCCCAAGGGCACGCTCGGCAAGGCGGAGGGCATCCACAGCTTCAGCCGCACGGACTTCGACAAGGACTACCCGAAGCTCGCCGGTTGGATGAAGGACTTCTCGTTCGACTCCGAGCTGCTGTTCTCCCTGGAGAACGCGATGTTCAACTCCGGTGACACGAAGGACTTCGGTCCCGTCGTCGAGAAGTGGATGAGCGAGAACCAGGACTACGTCGACACCTTGACGAAGTAGGCGCTCCAGCACGATCGCAGCGCTGCTGCGCCACGAGGCGTCCGGTCCATGACCGGGCGCCTCGCGTCGTTCCGCCCGTAGGCTGGGTCCATGTCGCACACCGCAGCAGTGGGGATCGCCGTCGCCCAGTTCCGTCCGGGGACGGACCCCGAGGAGAACCTGTCCTCGATGCGCGCGCTCGCTGATCGCGCCGTGGAGCTCGGCGCGGCCGTCGTGGTCTTCCCCGAGTACTCCTCCTACTTTCGCCCGGACATGGACGCCTCCTTCGCGGAGCACGCCCAGCCCGTCGACGGGCCGTTCGTCGAATCACTCGGACGCCTGGCGCGGACGCTCGGCATCCACGTCGTGGCCGGGCTCGTCGAACGCACCGGCATCCCGGACCACTTCGCGAACGCCCTCGTCGCGCTCGGACCCGACGGCGCGCTCGAAGCGGTCTATCGGAAGATCCACCTCTACGACGCGTTCGGGCAGCGGGAGTCGGACTGGGTCGTGCCCGGTGTCATCGCGACGCCGGAGACGTTCGCCGCTGGAGGCCTGCGGTTCGGACTGCAGACGTGTTACGACCTGCGGTTCCCTGAATCGACGAGACGCCTCGTCGATGCGGGAGCGGATGTTGTGCTCATCCCCTCGGAGTGGGTGCGCGGACCGCTCAAGGAGCACCACTGGCGCACGCTGTTGACGGCGCGCGCCATCGAGAACACGGTCTACGTCGCTGCCGCCGATCACAGTCCGCCGATCGGGGTGGGGGCGAGCATGATCGTCGACCCGATGGGCGTGCAGCTTGCCGGCCTCGGCGAGGAGGACGGGGTGATCGTCGCTCACGCGTCCACCGATCGGATCGCGGCCGTCCGTGCCGTGAACCCCGCGCTCGAGCTTCGACGGTTCGTCGTCGCGCCGCGCTGATCGCGCTGACTGCGCTGCGCCGCGCTGACCACGGCGCCGCGCGTCAGCGCCCGAGCACCGCCAGCTGCTCGGCGGCTCGTTCGAGCACCTCGGTGCGTTTGCAGAAGGCGAAGCGCACGAGCGAGGCGTATGCGGGATTCCCTGCGTCGTGGCAGAAGGCCGTGAGCGGCACGGCGACGACGCCCGCGAGCTCGGGAAGTTCTCGGCAGAATGCGGCGGCGTCCCGGTGGCCGATGGCTGCAGCGTCGGCGACGATGAAGTAGGTGCCGTCCGGACGGAACGTCGCGAAGCCGGCCCGGTCGAGACCGGCCTGAAGGAGGTCGCGTTTCGCAGCGAGCCCATCCGCGACGCCCCGGAAGTACGCGTCGGGGAGCCGAAGGCCAACCGCCATGGCCGGCTGGAACGGCGCCGCGTTCACATAGGTGAGGAACTGCTTGACGGTCGTGATCGCCGTCACCAGCTCCGGCGGCGCGGTGAGCCAGCCCACCTTCCACCCCGTCGTGTTGAACGTCTTCCCGCCGGAGGAGATCGTCACGGTGCGCGCTGCGGCCCCGGGAATCGTGGCGACGGGGATGTGCTGCACGCCGAAGACGAGGTGTTCGTAGACCTCATCGGTCACGATGACGGCGTCGTGGCGTTCCGCGAGCTCGACGACGAGTTCGAGGGTCGCGCGATCGAACACGGCGCCCGTCGGGTTGTGCGGGTTGTTGATCAGGATGACCCGGGTGCGGTCCGAAACGGCCGCGCGGAGCTCATCGTGGTCCGGCTGGAAGTCGGGCGCCCGGAGCCCGACCGTGCGGTGCCGCCCACCCGTCAGCCCGATCAATCCTCCGTACGCGTCGTAGAAGGGCTCGAAGGTGAGGACTTCGTCGCCGGGTTCGACGAGTGCGAGCAGTGTCGCAGCGAGTGCCTCGGTCGCGCCGGCCGTGATGAGCACCTCGCGGTCGGGATCGGGGGAGAGGCCGTAGAACCTCGCCTGGTGTTCAGCGACGGCGAGTCGGAGATCGGGGGTTCCGAGTCCAGGCGGGTACTGGTTGTCACCCCGTCGGATCGCGGCGACAGCCTCGTCGAGCACCGCTCCTGGACCGTCCTCGTCCGGAAAGCCCTGACCGAGGTTGATGGCGCCCGTGCGCTGCGCGAGCGCGCTCATCTCCGCGAAGATCGTCGCCGCGATGGCGCCTGACGCGTTCACGAGTCCTGCGCCGGCGGCGGTGCGCCGCCACGGTCCCGTCACTGCCACCACATGCCTCGTCTCATCGTGCCGTCGGCACGTGGAGCCGTGCCCGCCGTGCCACCACGCTAGGGCATGAGAACGGGATCCCGCCGCTCGGCGACGTCGCGGGACCGATCCCGCGAGACGCGGTTCCCGCGGACCGGTGAAACGGCGGCGAAGCCGAAGGCGGTATACAGCCAGCCCAAATGAAACACACAGCTTGGCACGGGAAGCTGACTCTGCTTGGAAGGAGCAGAACCACCATGACCGACACCCCCAACGGACAGCAGCCAGCCGAACAGCCCGAGACCTCCCCAGCTGACGGCGCTGCGCCGAACGACGGTCACACCGCCGGCACGGCACGCGACGACGCGAACACGCCCGCTGCGGAAGAGACCTCAGCATCCGCCACGCCTGCGCAGTCGCAGGAGAGCACCCCCGGCCAGCAGGCCGCAGCAGACCACACCACAGAGATCATCGGCCACGTCCCGGCCGCGGGCCAGGGAACGACCGCCTACCCGGAGGCCACGCCGCAGAACCAGCAGGGCCAGCCCCAGCAGCCCGCTCAGCCGCAGCCCCCGTACGGCGGCTACCAGGCACCGTCCCAGCCGGAGCCCCCGCGCTACTACCCGCCGTCCACCGTGCTACCGCCCTCGACCGTCCTCCCCGGCGGCCAGCAGGGACAGCAGCAGGGCGCGCCGAACTACGCAGGCTCGCACCAGCAAGGCGCTGCCTTCGGGCAGCCCCAGCACGGTCAGCAGGGCCCTGGTCAGGGCCAGCACAACCCGTACGCCTCGCACCAGCAGCCCGGACAGCCCGTGCACCCCGGTCAGCCGAACCCGTACGCGTCGGCGTCGCACGGCGGAACCCCGCCGTCCGCTCCCGCCAAGTCGAAGTCGAACCGCGGCATCGCCGGCATGGTCGCGATGCTCGCCGTCGGCGCTCTCATCGGCGGCGCCTCCGGAGCCGGAGCGACGTTGTGGGTCACGAACGCGACGAAGTCGAACGTCTCCGAGACCGGAGCCGGCTCCAAAGCCTTCACGATCAACGACACAGGCAACGTCAACCTGACGACCGCGATCGCCGCGACGGCCGGGCCGAGCGTCGTGACGCTCTCCGTCCAGTCGGGCAAGAGCGCGGGCACCGGCTCCGGCATCGTCCTGAGCGACGACGGCTACGTGCTCACCAACACGCACGTCGTGACCCTCGACGGCCAGATCGCGGACCCCACCATCCAGGTGACCGACGCCAACGGCAAGATCTACCAGGCCAAGGTCGTCGGAACGGACCCGATCTACGACCTCGCCGTCGTCAAGCTCCAGGACGCATCCGGACTTACGCCCATGGAGTTCGCGAACTCCGACAAGCTCAACGTGGGTGACACCGCGGTCGCCATCGGCGCGCCGCTCGGTCTCTCCGGCACCGTGACCGACGGCATCGTGAGCGCGCTCAACCGCAGCATCACGGTCGCATCGTCCGCGGTTCCGGACACCGGCTCCTCGGACGGCAAGTCCGACGGCAACGACGGACAGAACCCGTTCGACCTGTGGAACTTCGACGTGCCCGGCCAGGACAAGTCGCAGACCCAGACGCAGAACAACGGGTCGATCTCGATCGCGGTCATCCAGACCGACGCCGCCATCAACCCGGGCAACTCGGGTGGAGCGCTGCTCGACGACAAGGGCAAGCTCATCGGCGTCAACGTCGCCATCGCGAGCGCGGGCAGCAGCAGCGAGTCCGGTGCTCAGGGCGGCAGCATCGGCGTCGGCTTCGCCATCCCGTCGAACATCGCCAAGCGCGTCGCCGATGAGATCATCAAGGACGGCAAAGCGACCCACGGCCTCCTCGGTGCGACCGTCAAGGACGCCGCGAGCGACCCGAACAGCAAGGTCGCCGGTGCACTCATCGACAAGCCGACCGCGAACGGGGCCGCCGAGAAGGCAGGGCTCCAGGCCGGCGACATCGTGACCGAGTTCAACGGTGTGCCGATCGGCAGTGCGAACGACCTCACCGCTCAGGTCCGTGCGCTCGCCGGTGGAGCCTCTGCGAAGCTCACGTTCGTTCGCGGCAGCGACACCAAGACCGTCGACGTGACGTTGGGAACACTCGCCCTCTAAACTGACAACACCCAAGCAAGCGCCCGCGCGGACACGCTCCGCGCGGGCGCTGTCGTGGGCGGCCGACGACGAGACCCGGCTGGTAGGCTCGACCGAACGATTCACGGAGTGAAACTGCATGCCGAACGACGCGACTGGGCCTGACGACCGATCGGTGCCCGGCGTCTCCTATGTGATGCCGGTACTGAACGACGTCCGTCATGTACGGGCGGCGGTGCACAGCCTCCTCGCGCAGGACTATCCCGGACCGTTCGAGGTCACGATCGCCGTCGGACCGAGCATCGATGGGACCAACGAACTCGTCGAGGAGCTCTCTCGAGCCGATCGGCGGATCCGGGTCATCGAGAACCGCGTCGGGTCGACGCCCGCCGGTCTCAACCTCGCGATCTCCGCATCGCAGTACCCCATCGTCGTCCGCGTCGATGCGCACTCCGAGCTGCCGACCGACTACGTGAGCAACGCGGTCGAGGCGATGCTGCGCACGGGCGCGGACAACGTCGGCGGCATCATGGACGCGCAGGGGCGAACGAGCTTCGAGAAGGCCGTTGCGCGGGCGTACGGTTCGCGCGTCGGCCTCGGCGGCACCCCGCATCACGTCGGCGGCGCCGAAGGGCCGGCCGACACCGTCTACCTCGGCGTCTTCCGCAGGGAGATGCTCCGTCGCGTCGGCATGTTCGACGAGCGGGTCAAACGCGGTCAGGACTGGGAACTCAATCGCCGGATCAAGCAGGCGGGCGGCCTCGTCTGGTTCACCCCGCAGCTCCGCGTCGTCTACCGGCCGCGGCCCACCGTGAAAGCCCTCGCCAGACAGTTCTTCTCCACCGGTCTGTGGCGCGGCGAACTCAGTCGCAGCTTCCCCACACGCGGCACGCTGCGCTACTTCGCGCCGCCCGTCCTCGTCCTCGGGATCACGATCGGCACCCTCCTCGGCATCGCCGGGCTCGTGCAGGCGGCAATAGGCGCCACTCCGTGGCTGCTCATCGGCTTCGCCGCGCCTGTCGCGTACGCGCTCATCGTGCTCGCCGCGAGCTTCCTCGTCACCGGTCGCGACGGGTGGCGGACGAGCCTCTGGATGCTCGTCGTCCTCCCGTGCATCCACTTCTGCTGGGGCGTCGGCTTCATCCTCGGCTATCTGACGCTCGCCAAGGACATCTCGGCGCTCAAGAATCAACGAGGGGGACCCACCGGTGTCCGATCAGCACGATGACCGACCGGTGCGTCCGCGCACCATCGCCGAACTCCGTGCCATCGCGCAGCCGCCGGAGGTGCGCAGCCGCCGCAACGCCGAGCACTGGACGGCCAACCTCTACCTGCGGGACCTCTCGCCGTACGTGACGTGGCTGCTCCTCCGTACGAGCATCAGTGCGAACGGCGTGACGGGGCTCATGATCCTCACCGGCTGGGCGACGGCCGCGGCCCTACTCATCCCCGGCATCGGGGGAGCGGCGCTCGCGCTCGTGCTCGGTCAGACGCAGATGCTCGTCGACTGCTGCGACGGCGAGGTCGCCCGCTGGCGGCGCACATCGAGCCCGGCGGGTGCATTCCTCGACGCGGTCGGGCACTACTCCACCGAGTCCCTCGTCGCGATCGCCCTCGGCATCCGCGCCGCCGGCTGGCCCGTGGACGCCCCTGCCGACTACGGCTGGATGACGCTCGGCGTCCTGCTCGCCTTGCTCATCGTCCTGAACAAGGCCCTCAACGACATGGTCCGGGTGGCGCGGGCGAACTACGGCGCTCCGAAGCTCACCTACTCGGAAGCGGAATCGGCTCCGCGAGGCGGCGCACTCGCCCTCGCCCGCCGGGTCGCGAAGTTCCTGCCGTTCCACCGCCTCTTCCACTCGGTCGAACTCACCATGGTCATCTTCGTCGGTGCGATCGTCGGACTCTTCATCGGCGACGTCGACGCGATGCGCTGGACGCTCGCCATCCTCGTCCCACTCGCGTTCCTGACGCTCATCGGCCACTTCGTCGCCATCATGACCTCGCAGAGGCTGAAGGCGTGAGCATGGCCGCTCCTCAGCCGGATCGGAGTGTCGGGGTCGTCGTGCTCACGCAGGGGACCAGGCCGGACGACCTCGCCAGGGGACTTCGCAGCCTCCTCGTCCAGAGTGGCGTCGAGCTCGACATCGTGGTCGTCGGCAACGGGTGGGTGCCCGAAGGACTGCCGGAGGGCGTCGCCGGACTCGCACTCGCCGAGAACCTCGGCATCCCGGCTGGTCGGAACCGCGGAGCGGCGAAGGTCTCGGGGGAGTTCGTGTTCTTCCTCGACGACGACGCGTTCCTGCCGGACCCCGCATTCCTGCGCGAGGCGATCGGACGGATCGATGCGGACCCCGGCATCGGCCTGATCCAGCCCCGGCTCGCCGATCCGACCGGGAAGCCCGCGCCGACGCGCTGGGTCCCGCGCACACGGGACAAGGACGCCACGCACTCGAGCGACGTCTTCTCCTGCCTCGAAGCCGCCGTTCTCCTGCCGCGGCCCGTCTTCGACGCCGTGGACGGCTGGGCAGAACCGTTCTTCTACGCTCACGAGGGCATCGAGCTCGCGTGGCGCGTCTGGGATCAGGGGAAACGCGCTTGGTACGACGGCGTCCTCGAAGCGAACCACCCGGCGACGGAGCCGACGCGCCACGCAGACTACTACCGTCTGAACGCCCGCAACCGCGTTTGGCTCGCCCGGCGCAACCTCCCGGTGATCCTCATCCCGATCTACGTCGGCTCGTGGACCGGCATCCAGATCCTCCGCTGGTGGCGGAAGCCCGAGGCGCTGCGCCCGTGGTTCGGCGGATGGCGGGAAGGCTGGCGGACCGCTCCAGGCGGTCGGCGGCCGATGCGATGGCGCACCGTGTGGCGGATGACGCGGGCAGGTCGTCCTCCGGTCATCTGAGCAGCCTCCGGTCATCTGAGTCGTCGGCGTTGTCCTCACCTGTCGACGTCCACGGGCCGGCCGCTTCCGGCGTGATCGGACCGTGATGTGGCGCGGCTACGCTGGAACGGTGCTGGGTCTGACATGGGATTGCTGAAAGACGGGAAGCGCGCGCTCACGCTCGCGCGTGAACTGTTCGCGAACCGCAAAGCGCGGGGGGTCCTCGCGCAGAAGATCGCGGCGGCGCCCGACATCGAGCGGGGCCGATTCAAGATCGCCGTGTACTTCGCCGACGGCGCGGTGAACCTCTACCAGATCCGCCAGTGGTACAAACCGCTCGAGGAGCTCTCGAAGACGTGGCCCGTGGTGATCCTCAGCCGCGGCGCGACCGCGGCGACGCAGCTCTTCGAGGAGTCGCCCATCCCCACGGCGTACGTGCGCACGGTGGCCGCGCTCGAGCAGACGCTCGATGAGCAGGACATCCGCATCGTGTTCTACGTCAATCAGAACGCCAAGAACTTCCAGATGTTCCGGTACGGCGC
Organism: Plantibacter lichenum; assembly: GCF_050587525.1. Classification (NCBI taxonomy): domain Bacteria; kingdom Bacillati; phylum Actinomycetota; class Actinomycetes; order Micrococcales; family Microbacteriaceae; genus Plantibacter; species Plantibacter lichenum. Next base: position 61,303 of record NZ_JBOBFT010000008.1, read on the forward strand.
CAGATGGCATGTGTTCATCAATCATGGCGAGAGCGACAAGATGTACATGACCACGAACCAGTTCAAGGCGTACGACTACAGCCTGATCGCCGGTGCCGCGGCCAAGGAACGTCTCGAGAAGGTGCTCTGGGACTACGACTTCGACAAGCGCGCCATCCAGATCGGCCGACCGCAGGCCGACCACTACTCGGGAACGCTGCCCTACACGCCGGACGACCGCACCGTCGTGCTCTACGCGCCCACCTGGGAGGGCGACCGCCCCGCAGCCGCCTACGGCTCCATCGCCTCGCACGGGGTCGGCCTCGTCGAAGGCCTCGTGGCATCGGGTCGTCACCGGGTCATCTACCGCCCGCACCCGCGCAGCGGTGTGCTCGATCCGGCGTACGCGGCAGCGAACCGACGGATCATCGCGACGATCGAGGCGGCCAACCGCACCGACCCGTCTGCGCAGCACGTGTATGACACGGGAGCCGAGCTCGGTTGGCAGCTGTCCGCCGCAGATGCCGCCGTCGTCGACATCTCCGCCATGGTCTACGACCGTCTCGCGAGCGGGAAGCCGTTGTTCATCACCCGGCCGCTCAACCCCGAGGCGGAGATCGACACGGGCGGATACCTCTCCGCGTGCGAGTGGTTGACGACGACGCAGGTTACATCGGTCGTGTCGGAAGTCGACCGTCTGCTCGAGGATCCGGAAACGGTCGCGCGCCTCCACTACTGGGTGCAGCACTACTTCGGCGACCCGACGCCAGGCGCGCCGACCCGGCGCTTCCATGAGGCCGTCGAGACGCTCATGGGGGAGTGGGAGCGTTTCGCCGCCCTGCACGCCTCGGATCCGAAGACGGCCAGGGACCCCAAGCGGAAGCCAGACGCGGACGACGACTCCGACGACTGACCTCGGGCCGGAGCGGCAGGTCGCGTCGCGGTCGGCTCGGGATCACCCCGTTCAGGGTGCATGGAGGTTCCGCCCAGGCGGGACCGCTAGCGTCGGTGCGATGAGTCCAGTCGCAACGGGTCGCCTGCATGCGCTCGACGGCATGCGCGGAGTGGCCGCGCTCGTGGTGGTGTTCTACCACGTGTCCCTGCTCGCCCGACCGTTCGCCGGATCGGGCTTCTCCGGCACGGCTTGGACGGTCGCCACGGAATCGCCGCTCAAGCTCGCCTTCGCTGGCACGGAAGCGGTTCAGGTCTTCTTCGTCCTGAGCGGTCTCGTCGTGGCGCTGCCCGTTCTGAAGGGGGGAGTGTCCTGGGTCGGATTCCTCGTCTCACGCTTCGCCAGGCTCTACCTCCCGGTCTGGGGTGCGCTCGTCTTCGCGACGCTCCTCATCGGCATCTTCCACCGAGACCCATCGGCCGTGACGCCGGACGCGTGGATCATCAATGCGAACGCGACGTCGGTCACGCCCCTGGCCTTCCTGCGGGAAGCCACCCTCACCCCGGCGAGCTACAACATCGTCAACACGCTGTGGTCACTCCGTTGGGAGCTCATCTTCTCGGCTCTCCTGCCGCTCGGCGTCGCGATCGTCGTGGCGATCCGTCGCCACGCGTGGATCGCTGCGGGTGCGTTCATCGCGCTCATGGTCATCGGCCGAGTGGTCGGCAACGACGCGCTCGTCTACTTGCCCGCGTTCCTCCTCGGCAGCCTCATGGCGGTTCGGCTCGACGACATCCGCGCATGGTCGGTGCGACCGCGCCCCTGGCTCTGGAGCGTCGTGGCCATCGGCTCAGCCGGCCTCCTCGTCGCCAGCTGGATCGCCCGTCCGCTCGTCGACAGCGGATCGCCCGCGGGCAAAGCGCTCTGGGGACTCTCTGGAGCCGGCGCGGCGGGACTGATCCTGCTCGCGATCGGCTGCGCAACTGCCGCACGCGTGCTCGAGTGGTCGGTCCCTCGCTGGCTCGGCAAGATCTCCTTCAGCCTCTACCTCGTACACGCACCGCTCTTGGCGACCCTCGCGTTCGCACTCGGCGACGAGCGCTGGTGGCTCGTCGGCGTCATCGGCATTCCGCTCAGCATCATCGTCGCGGCCGGCTTCTACCAGATCGTCGAACGACCCTCGCACCGCATTGCGCGCTGGTTGGGCGCGCGCGCCACCAAGCAGCTTGACGCAGTCCGGCAGCCGAAACCCGTGCAGGACGTCGTCATCGACGACGTCGCCGTCGAGGAATCTGCTGCTCAGCGGGCGGCGCTGTCCGCCAACTCGTACCGCTGAGTCGTCGCGGCCGGGCGGCAGGCGAGCATGCTCGCGAGCCGCCGGGTGCGCAGCGCTTCCGCCGCGTGCTCAGGCGCGCAGGCTCGGTTTGACGCGCTTCCGCCGAGCAGCCCGCTGCAGTTCGGCCGCCCACTCGCGGGTGACCTCCTCGTCGCTGAATCGACGCGCGGAGGAGCGTGCGTTGGCGCGCATCCGTTCCACTTCTGCCTGGGGGAGGGAGAGGAGGCGCTCGACCGCGGCCGTGACCGCTGCCTGGTCCCCGTCTGGCACGAGATACCCGTTCCAGCCGTCACGGATGATGTCCGCTGGGCCGTACGGGATGTCGTAGACGATGGGCAGGCATCCAGCGGCGAGACTCTCCACGAGCACGAGCGGGAAGCCCTCCGAGGTCGACGTCATCACGAGGAACGACGAGTCGAGCAGGCGGTCCCGTGCCGCGGGGTCATGGCCGTGGAGACGGATGGCGTCCGCAGCTCCGAGGTCCTCGATCACCGTTTCCATCGCCGCGGTGAGCTCGCCGCCACCGTAGAGGTCGAGGGAGACGGATGCCCCGGCGGGTGTGCGCGCCGCCGCGAGAGCACGGATGGCGTGCTCTGGTCGTTTGCGGGCGGTGAGGGAACCCAGGAAGATGCCACGATCCTGCGGGCGCGGGGCGGCATCGGCTGGGATGTCCGGGAAGTCGCGCGAGTTCGGGACGACGCGCACGTTCTTGTGCTTGCCGAGCAGGATCTCGATGTCCTGCCGCTGCCGCTCGCTCAGCACGATCACTGCGTCGTACTTGTCGAGCTCCTCGAAGACGGTCCGACGGGACTCCCGCAGCGTACCGTGCGGCCTCGCCGTGCCGCTCAAGTGCGAAGCATGAACGACGTGGGCGGTCACGACGCTGCGTCGACGATACGTCAGCATGAAGTTGGCGATGGTCTTGCTGTCGACGATCATCCAGCTCTGCTCGCCCGCCGTGAGCGCGTCGAGCCACGAGCGGTAGAGCTGCCAGACGCCGCCCCAGGAGCGGACGGGCTGACCCTGCGCATCGCACAGGACGACCGAGCGGCCCCCGAGCGTGCCGCGTTCCTTGACGTCCCGGCGATCGCTCGCGAGGAGCGTGCCGTCGATGCGGTAGTAGTCGTTCTGCAGAACGGTCTTGCCGTCGGCCGCGTGACGCGTGCGGGAGAGGACGTGGCCGTCGCGCGATCGCGTGGTCGTCGTGTCGTCCGTCTCGTCGAGCGGCAGGAACGGGTGGCTGCTGAGCTTGAGGGAACCGCCCGGCAGCGGGTTGCTGCGGAGCCAGTCCCACAGATTGACGATCCGCACGCCGTCGATCAGCTGGCCTTGCTCGCGCAGGCGCGCTTCGAGCTGCGGATAGTCCGGCCGGGCGTCGAACGTCACGATGTCGACCGACTGGCCGCCGAGGCGGACGAACGCCCGTGAGCGATGCAGCATCGCGTTCGTCATGCCGCCGAAGTCGTCTGGGATGCCCCAGGTCACGGCGAAGTGATGGCCATCGGGGAGTCGGACCTGCCGACGTGGGAACCTGAGCTGCACCGACTGGACGCTATCTTCTCAAGCTGAACGTTTGCTTTCGATCACCCATGGGCGTTCGGCCCGGATCACTCCTCCCCGACGCCGTCGACCGCCTTCTGCTTGCGACGGAGGACCTGGTCCCGCAGCTCCCGCATCGACTTCTTGGGTCGTTCGACGCGCATGCGTGGCTCGAGGTCGAGCGGGACGACGAACGGCGCCGGTCCGAAGGCCAGGCGCGCGGCGCGGACCACCTGCCGGCCGAGGACGTGGTTGCCGATGCCGCCGACGGCAGCACCGACGCCGAACGGAAGTGCTTTGCCGACGAACCCGGCCGTGCCGCTCGCCGCGAAGTGCTTCACGAAGCGGATGCGGATCTGGTCAGCGACGGGACCGACGAGGACCTGCGGGACGTTCTGGGCGATCATCTCGCCCCAGAAGACCTTGCGCGGTTGCCCCTGCCCGAGCACCTGGGTGCCCATGTTGCGGAGGAGATCAGTGCCGGCCTTGCCGAGCATCATCGTCATCACGAGCGCACGGGAACGGACGGGATCGGCGAGTGCGATCCCGTGGACCTCGGTCACGGACTGGGCGAAGAGTGCCGTGGCTTCGAGGAAGCTCGCCGTCTCGACCCCGGACAGGGCGAGTGTCGTCGCCGTGCCGACGGCTGGGATGACGGCTGTGGCTCCCACCGCCGCTCCGGTCGTGGTGACGGTCGCGAGGTAGCGGTGTTCGAGCACACGGATCAGCTGGTCGGCCGTCGCGTTCGGATGCGCGCGGCGGATGCTCCTGATGTGCGCCACGACGACGGGTCGTTGGACCCAGAGCAAACGGTCGAGTCCGCGCACCCACGTGGGCTCGCGGAAGGCCTGGGGCGGCACGGTTCCGGTCTGGATCGGACGCGCGCCATCGTTCGGATGCGACATGTGGCCTCCTGGGGGACAGGCGAACAGTCTACGTCCGGGTTGCCTGGAAGACGCCGTGATCAGCCGTCGTGGCGTCCATCGGCCGGCGCACCCGGGATCAGCTGTTGTAGTCGGCGTTGTAGCGGTCGAGCACCTCGCCGATCGACGCGTCGAGGACGAGGGCGCCCTTGTCGAGGTACAGGCCGCGCGTGCAGAAGCGGCGCAGGTCCTTCTCGTTGTGGGAGACGAAGAAGAGCGTCCGTCCGCCTTCCAGCATCTGTTCGATGCGTCGGTAGCACTTCTCACGGAACGCGCGGTCACCGACGGCGAGCACCTCGTCGACGAGGATGACGGGCTCTTCGAGCTGTGCGATGACCGAGAACGCGATCCGCACCTTCATACCGCTCGACAGGTGCTTGTACGGCGTGTCGATGAAGTCGCCGATCTCCGCGAAGTCGATGATCTCGTCGAAACGGTCATCGATCTGGCGCTTCGACATGCCGTGGAGGCCGGCCGTCAGATACACGTTGTCGCGGACGGTCAGGTCGTTGACGAACCCACCGGTGATCTCGATCAGGGGAGCGACGCCCGCGTTGACCTTGACCGTTCCCTCATCGGGCAGGACCACGCCGGCCACGAGCTTGAGGAGTGTTGACTTGCCCTGGCCGTTCCGTCCGACCACGCCGATGGCCTCGCCGGCCTCGACGTGGAAGGACACGTTGCGCAGCGGCCAGAACTCGCCCGGCCGCGAACGGCGGTCCCGCGAGGACAGGAGGTCCTTGAAGCTCCGCCTGCCTCCGCGGTTGCGCCGGAATCGGATGCCGACCCCGTCCACGCGAATGGCCGTCGTCTCCGTCTTCGTCGACATCAGATCTCCTTCAGCACGGAACGCTCGCAACGACGGAACACGGTGAGCCCGATGCAGAAGATCAGGACGCACATGCCGGCCGAAACCCCCACGAGACCCCAGTTGAGCTCCTGCGTGAAGAACGCCGATCGGTACAGGCTGAAGATGCCGGACAGCGGGTTGAACGCGCCGATGACGTGGAAGCCGCTCGGCAGATCCCTCGCGCTGTAGATGATGGGCGATGCGTAGAACAGGAAGCGCAGAAGGAGCTTGACGGCCCGCTCCAGGTCGCGGAAGAACACCACGAGCGGGGCGACGAGCAGGCCGACCCCCATCGTCAGCACGATCTGCATGAGGATCGCCACGGGGAACAGGAAGATGTTGAGTGTGACGTGCGCTCCGCCGATGATGGCGAAGAGCGCGAGCACGGGAAGGGCCGCGACGAACTCGATGCCCTTGGAGAGGACGATCCGATTCACCCAGATGGTGCGGGGGATCGTCGTCGACCGGACGAGCTTCGCCTCACGGATGAACGCGCGGGTGCTGTCCGAGACGGCCCCGTTGAACCACATCCAGGGCAGGAGCGCCGCCAGGAGGAACACGATGTACGGTTCCTCGCCGACGTCGCGCTTGAACACCTGCGTGAAGACGAACCAGTAGATGCCGCTCATGAGGAGCGGATCCAGGATCGACCACACGTAGCCGAGGGCGCTCGTGGAGTATCGGACCCGCAGGTCTCGAACCGTCAGGAGCCACAGGGCGTGGCGGTAGCGTTTCGCCGGCGACATCCGGGGGCGCACGTCGGCAGATGAACTCACGGGATAAACATAATCGCAAACACGGCCGCTCGCGGCCCGTGACCCGCTGAGGGGAAGCGAGGACCGATCAGACGAACAGGTTCGCGCGGACGAGGTCCTCGGCGAAGTCGACCTCGACGGCGTACAGATCCGAGATGTCGACGGGCTCGACGAGCATGCCCTCGTTGGCGATCGCGAGCTCGATGCCGCGCTCGAAGTAGTCCTGGTCGCCGACCTTGGTGAGGTAGCGGTGCAGCATCGCCTTGTCCGCGGACGAGATGTAGTTGATGCCGACGGCTTCGCCGAGGCCGCCCACGACGGTCTTCGAGAGTTCCTTGATGTAGCCCTCGGCGCTCGTCGTGTACTTGACCTCTTCGTCCGAGACCTTCGAGGTGTTGACGGTGACGAAGGACTGGTCCTTGGCGATCATGGCCGCCGCGCGGTCGAGGACGGCGGGGTCGAAGACGACGTCGCCGTTCATCCAGAGCACGCCGCCGGCCTGCGACGCAGCGAGGGCGCGCATGAGGCTCTTGGACGTGTTGGTCTGGTCGTACTGCTCGTTGTAGACGAACGATGCTTCCGGGAAGGCTTCGATGATGTGCTCGAGCTTGTAGCCGACGACGATCGTGACCTTGGCGCTCGAACCGAACGCGTGGTGGATGTTGTCGAACTGCTGCTGCATGATGGTGCGGCCGTCGTTCAGCTCGGTGAGGGGCTTGGGGAGCGAGCGGCCGAGACGGCTGCCCATGCCGGCGGCAAGGATCACTACCTGGGTGGTCACGATGTTCTCCTCTTGAATGAATGGAATCACGCGGAGCCACCATGCTGTGGAGAGTTCACCGCGGATTAACCAAGACGTATGTAGAAAGACACTCCGTTATGCCAGTGTCTAAACTAGCCGGGGCGCGGTGTGCCTGTCCTGAGTTCTGGGCGTCCGTTGTCCTTTTGTGATCGAGCACCCGGCGTTTACACAGCTTGGGTTTCGCCATCCTGGGTCACTTCTGTCGGCTTCGACGCTGCTTCTTGGTAGGTTTGATCGGTGACTTCCGCGACTCCGCCAGACCCAACTGACAAGAAGCCGACGAGTCCGCGTTCTCCGCGTGCGACACCAGCCTCGACAGGCCCGTCGGAGACCCCTGCCGAGGGCGTTCCGGACGATCAGGCTGCGCCGAAGACCCCGGCGAAGCGCCCTGCGGCTCGCACGACGGCCGCCTCGAAGACGACGGCGGCGAAGCCGACGACCGCGCGGACGAGCACCCGGACGACGGCGGCGAAGACTCCGGCCACCAAGAGCTCGACGACTCGCAGTCGTGCGGCGGCGAAGCCCGCCACCGAGGGTGAAGGCGCCCCCGAGACACCTGCCACGAAGCCTGCGGCCCGCACCACTGCGGCGAAGAGCACTGCGGCGCGATCAGGCACCGCCGCGTCGCGAGCCAAGACCACGACGACCCGCACCACGGCGACGAAGTCCACGGCCACGGGCGTCCCCGGTACCGGAGCCACCAAATCCACGGCCTCCCGCACGCCCGCCAGGCGCCCGGCCGCACCGCGCACCACTGCCGCGAAGAAGCAGGACGTCGCAGCGGCCAACGCCGGAGTCCTGGACGAGGTGCGTGCACCCGAGGCAGAGAAGGCGGCCGCCGAGACGTCCCTCAGTGCGACCGCGGCGCCGGAGACGACGGTCTCGCCCTCGACCGCCGCGCCGGCCGAGGAGGTTCCCCGCGTCGAGGACGCTCCCGTCGCCGAGGTGACGTCGGCATCGTCTTCCGCATCGGCCGCTCCCGTCGAGACTCCTGCCGCTCCCGCTGCCCCCGCTGTACCCGAATCGACGAAGGCCGACGCGGAAGCGGCGGACACGACCACCGCGCCAGCCACTGCGAGCAAGCCCGCACGCCGCCCCGCACGCCCGACCGCAGCGCCGAAGTCGGCCCCCGCCGCATCCCCGGCGACCACGACGAAGCCGGACACGGCGTCTGAGGCCAATCCCGTCGTCCTCTCGATGACCGGCCTGATCAAGCAGTTCGGCGAGACGCGCGCGGTCGACGGCATCGACCTCGAAGTGCACCGCGGATCCTTCTACGGCATCGTCGGCCCGAACGGCGCAGGCAAGACGACCACGCTCTCGATGGTCACAGGCCTGCTGCGCCCGGACGCCGGAACGATCACCGTCCAGGGCGTCGACGTCTGGCAGGAGCCCGAGATCGCGAAGCGGTCCATCGGCGTCCTGCCCGACCGCCTGCGACTCTTCGACCGCCTCACCGGCAACCAGCTCCTGTACTACTCCGGTGTGCTCCGCGGACTCGACCCGGCCACCGTCCGGTCCCGCACGGCAGACCTCGCCACCGCGTTCGGCCTCGACGACGCCCTCGGCCGTCTCGTGACCGACTACTCGGCCGGCATGACGAAGAAGATCGCCCTCGCCGCGGCGCTCATCCACTCGCCCCGCCTCCTGATCCTCGACGAGCCGTTCGAATCGGTCGACCCCGTGTCGGCCGCGAACGTCATCGAGATCCTCCAGAAGTACGTGGACAACGGCGGCACGGTCGTGCTGTCGAGCCACGGGATGGACTTCATCCAACGCGTGTGCGATCACGTCGCCATCATCGTCCAGGGCAAGGTCCTCGCTGCAGGATCGGTCGACGACGTCCGTGGGTCGGGAACGCTCGAAGAGCGATTCGTCGAACTCGCCGGAGGCCGCAAGTCGGCAGAGGGAATGGAATGGTTGCACAGCTTCTCCGACTGAAACTGCAGCTCACGCTGAACACGTTCCGCCGGAGTGCGTGGCAGGTCGTCGGCCTCGTCCTCGCCGTCCTCGGCGGCCTGTGGGTCATCGTGCTGGCAGGTACCGGCCTCGTCGCCCTCCGCCTCGTCGAGCCGGAGATCGCGCGGAACATCGTGGTGCTCGCCGGCTCGCTCGTCGTGCTCGGCTTCATCCTGCTGCCGCTCGTGTTCGGCGTCGACGATCAGCTCGATCCGCGGTCGTTCTCGCTCTTCGGCATGAAGAACCGCACGCTCGCGGCCGGTCTCTTCGCCGCTGCGCTCATCGGCGTCCCCTCGATCGTGCTCGCCGTCCTGAGCGTGACGACGGTCGTGACCTGGTCGCGTGGCGCACTGCCCGTGGTGTTCGCCATCCTGTCGGCGGTCCTCGCGGTGGCGACCTGCGTGCTGCTCGCCAGGGTGACGACGTCCATCGCCGCCAGCCTGCTCGCCACCAGGCGCGCCAAAGAGGTCATGGGCGTCATCGGCCTCGTCCTCATCGTCGCCGTGAGCCCTGCCATCGTTGCCCTCGCTACGGTCGACTGGCAGCGCGACGGGTTCGCCGTCGGCGCGCGGGTGGCCGACATCCTCAGCTGGACGCCGCTCGGCGCCGTCTGGTCCTTCCCGGGCGATGCCGCGCTCGGCGACGTCGGCGCCGCCGTCGTGAAACTGCTGCTCGTCCTCGTCACCCTCGGCCTCCTCTGGCTGCTCTGGGAGTGGATCGTCGCAAAGATGCTCGTCACCCCCGAGCGCGCGGGCCAGGCCAAGGAGTACGGCGGCCTCGGCTGGTTCGACCTCCTGCCGGGTCGTCCCGCAGGCGTCATCGCCGCTCGCAGCATGACCTACTGGCTGCGCGACTCGCGCTACCTCGTGCCGCTCATCATGATTCCGATCGCGCCGTTCCTGATGCTCGTGCCACTGAGCTTCGCGGGAGTGCCAGGCAACGTCCTGGCCCTGCTGCCGTTGCCCGTCATGTGCATCTTCCTCGGCTGGGCCATCCACAACGACCTCTCCTCGGACTCGACGGCCATCTGGTTGCACGTGGCGTCAGGCGTGAAGGGAACGGCGGACCGCATCGGCCGGCTGTTCCCCGTGCTGCTCGTCGGCATCCCGCTCGTGATCATCGGTTCGACCGTGAGCATCCTCTTCTTCGGGGACTGGGACGCACTGCCCGCCATGATCGGCGTGAGCACGTGTCTGCTCCTGAGCGGTGTCGGCATCTCCAGCTTCACCTCGGCGATGTTCCCGTACCCGACGAGCCTTCCCGGCGACAGCGCGTTCCTGCAGCCGCAGTCGTCCGGAGCGACCGGAGCCGCGGTGCAGTCGTTCAGCCTGCTCGGCTCCCTCGTCCTGACGATCCCGGCGGGCATCTTCGCGGGTCTCGGACTCGCCGGGAACCCGAACTGGCACATGGCATCGCTCGTCGCGGGCGTCGGCATCGGACTCATCGTGCTCGTCGCGGGAGTGCTCGCCGGCGGACGCGTCTTCGACCGCCGCAGCCCCGAGATCGTGGGCTTCGCGACCGCGCACTGACGCGGCTCGACATCGCACGCACGCACGGGACGGGTCCGTCCGACCGGCGGTACCATGGAGGAATGGTGGAGCACAGCATGAGCATCAGCGATCCAGGCTCGATTCCGGACGGCGGCGGCACGGCCACGCTGGACCGTGAACTGCAGGAGCTGCTCGAGAACGAGAGCATCGAACCCGGCGACCACGAGCGTTTCTCCCACTACGTGAAGAAGGAGAAGATCCTCGAGTCCGCGCTCAGCGGCAAGCCAGTGAAGGCTCTCTGCGGCAAGAAGTGGACGCCGGGGCGCGATCCCGAGAAGTTCCCGGTCTGCCCGCAGTGCAAGGAGATCTACGAGAAGCTCCTCCGCGACTGACGCACCCCTCCCGACACCGCGAAACCTCCGTTTTCGTGCAATGTGACCCGTTTCGAGGGCACGTCTTGCACGAGAACGGAGGTTTCGTGTGGGTCAGGCCTCGAGGTAGACCGTGGGGATGACGGGGTCGCCGCGGGTGAGGCTCACCGCGCGTGGCGGCAGTTCGGCCACTGAAGCGGCACGGTGCTCACGTGCGAGGAGCGTCCCGGCGCGTCCGAGATAGCGTTCGTCGATCTCGCCGCCCTCGACGAGCGGGACGACGAGCCGACGCTCGGTCGCTCCATCGGCTGCAGCCTCGACGGCACCGCCCGGGCCGTCGCCGAGGTAGACGCGCTCCTCGCGGGCCACGCCGTGCCGGTCGTAGGCGCGAGCCGCGCTCTTCCGGCCGCCGACGGTCGCCTTCTCGGCAGACTTCTTGGCAACGCTCACCCACTCGCCGTCGTCGCCGCGGTGGGCGACGAGCTTGTAGACCATGCCCATCGCGGGGGAGCCGGAACCCGTGACGACCGACGTGCCGACGCCGTAGGAGTCGACGGGCGAGGCGGCGAGGGCCGCGACGGCGTGTTCGTCGAGGTCGTTCGTGACCGTGATCTTCGTGTTCACTGCGCCGAGCGAGTCGAGGAGCGCCCGTACCTCCGCGACGACCGTCGGCAGGTCGCCGGAGTCGATGCGGACGGCTCCGAGTTCCGTTCCCGCGATCTCCACGCCGAGGCGCACCGCCGCGTCGATGTCGTAGGTGTCCACGAGCAGCGTCGTCCCGGCGCCCATCGAATCGATCTGGGCGCGGAAGGCGTCCGCCTCGGTGTCGTGGAGGAGTGTGAAGGAGTGCGCGGCGGTGCCCATCGTGGGGATGCCCCACGTGCGTCCGGCTTCGAGGTTCGAGGTGGCGCTGAACCCGGCGATGAACGCGGCGCGCGCGGCGGCCACGGCCGAGCGCTCGCCCGTCCGGCGGGATCCCATCTCGGCGAGTGGCCTGGTTCCGGCAGCCGAGGTCATCCGGGCTGCGGCGGTCGCGACGGCGGAGTCGTAGTTGAACACGCTGAGCGCGAGGGTCTCGAGGATGACGGCTTCGGCGAAGGTGCCCTCGACGACGAGGATGGGGGAGCCCGGGAAGAAGACCTCGCCCTCCTGGTAACCCCAGATCGAGCCGGAGAAGCGGTAGTCGGCGAGCCAATCGAGCGCCGCCGCGCTCACGACCTGCTCCTCACGCAGCCAGTCGAGTTCGGCGTCGCCGAACCGGAACCGCTGGAGAAGTTCGAGGAAGCGGCCGGTACCGGCGACGACGCCGTAGCGGCGTCCGCCGGACAATCGCCTCGCGAAGAGCTCGAAGAGGCACTCGCGATCCGCCGTGCCGCGCGCCAACGCGGCGTCGAGCATCGTGAGTTCGTATCGGTCGGTGAGGAGAGCTGAAGACTCGTGCACCCCGTCAGCCTATCGCCGGGACGGCGGCGGGCGTCCAGCGGTCCGGAAGGAATCGGGTCGCGGCGCTCGCGAGGGTAGGCTTGGACATCGTGAACGACGCACCCATCGGCATCTTCGACTCCGGCGTCGGCGGCCTCACCGTGGCACGCGCGATCAGCAATCAGCTGCCCGGAGAGTCCATCATCTACATCGGTGACACGGCGCACTCGCCGTACGGTCCGAAACCCATCGCGGACGTGCGGCGCTACTCGCTTGAGGTCCTCGACACGCTCGTCGACCAGGGCGTCAAGATGCTGGTGATCGCGTGCAACACGGCTTCTGCCGCGATGCTGCGCGATGCCCGGGAGCGGTACTCCGTCCCGGTGATCGAAGTGATCCAGCCCGCCGTGCGCGCGGCGATCCGGAGTACGCGCAACGGTCGCATCGGCGTCATCGGAACGGTCGGAACCATCAACTCCCGCGCGTACCAGGACATGTTCGAGGTGCACCCGGACCTCACGGTGTACGGCCAGGCCTGCCCGAGATTCGTCGAATTCGTCGAAGCCGGCGTCACGACCGGCAGCGAACTGCTCGCCTCCGCCGAGGAGTACCTCGCGCCGTTGCGCCACGCGGGCGTCGACACCGTCGTCCTCGGCTGCACGCACTATCCGTTCCTGAAGGGCGCCATCAGCTACGTGCTGGGGCCGGACGTCTCGCTCGTGTCGAGCGACTCCGAGACGGCGAACGACGTGTACCGCACGCTCGTGACCCGTGACCTGCTCCGCACCTCGCCGCTCTCTCCCTCGTACAGCTACGAGGCGACGGGGACGAGCGCCGAGGAGTTCATCACACTCGCCAACCGTCTCATGGGCCGCGAGATCCAAGCCGTCTCGCTCGTCCAGACGGGCGTCATCGATCTGCCATCCACCATCACTGAGGAGTGACCATGTCCGACACCCTGCGCGCCGACGGCCGTACCAACGAACAACTGCGCGAGATCACGATCGAACGCGGATGGAGCGAGCAGGCCGAGGGGTCGGCGCTCATCTCCTACGGTCGCACGAAGGTGCTGTGCACGGCATCGTTCACGAACGGCGTGCCCCGCTGGCTGAAGGGCAAGGGCACCGGCTGGGTCACGGCCGAGTACTCGATGCTGCCCCGCTCGACCAACGAGCGCATGGACCGCGAGTCGGTCAAGGGCCGCATCGGCGGTCGCACCCACGAGATCTCACGGCTCGTCGGACGGAGCCTCCGCGCCGTCATCGACACGAAGGCCCTCGGTGAGAACACGATCGTGATCGACTGCGACGTCCTCCAGGCGGACGGCGGCACTCGCACCGCTGCGATCACGGGTGCGTACGTCGCCCTGGCCGACGCGATCGAGTGGGCCCGCACGCAGAAGTTCATCGCCCAGAAGGCGACGCCGCTCACCGACAGCGTCTCCGCGGTGTCCGTCGGCATCATCGACGGCGTGCCCATGCTCGACCTGGCATATGTCGAGGACGTCCGCGCGGAGACCGACATGAATGTCGTCGTGACCGGTCGCGGGCACTTCGTGGAGGTGCAGGGAACGGCCGAGGGCGCGCCGTTCGACCGCGCCGAGCTCGACTCCCTGCTCGACCTCGCCGTCGGCGGCGCAGCGACTCTGGCGACCATCCAGCAGACGGCGCTCGGCCTCCGATGACACTCGAAGTCGTCCTCGCCACGCACAACCAGCACAAGGTCGAGGAGTTCCAGCGCCTCCTGTCGCGGGACGTGCCCGGGATCCACGTCGTGGCCTATGACGGTCCCGAGCCGGTCGAGGACGGCACGACGTTCACCGAGAACGCGTTCATCAAGGCGCGCGTCGCGGCGGCCCACACCGGCAAGATCGCCCTCGCGGACGATTCCGGACTGAGCGTCGACATCCTCGGTGGCGCCCCCGGCATCTTCTCCGCGCGCTGGGCGGGTTCACAGCACGATGCTGCAGCCAACCTCGCGCTCCTGCTCGACCAGCTGACCGACGTCCACGCCGAGCACCGTGGCGCGATGTTCTCCTGCCACATCGCACTCGTGGTGCCTGGGGATCCCGGCCTCGAGCACGTCGCCGTCGGCGAGTGGCGCGGCGAGCTCGCGACGGGACCGCGCGGCGCCGACGGATTCGGCTACGACCCGATCTTCGTGCCGGCGGGTGACACCCGCACGGCCGCGGAACTCTCGCCGGAGGAGAAGAACGAGGTCAGCCATCGTGCGCTGGCCTTCGAACGACTCGTACCGGTCCTCCGCGGACTCATCTCGACGACGCGAGGACGCCAGGACGACGCAACGACGGCGCGACGACGACGCTGAACCGGATCCCGCGGGATCGGCTCAGCGTCGTCGTCGTTCAGCCGCTAGTGCGCCGCGACGCGTGACTGCAATGCGAGCGAACGGGGCTGCTCCGTCAGGGGCGTGGGGAGGGACAGCGGTCCGGCACCCGGCGTGAACGTGCCGAGGATCCGGGGTTCCCGTGCGCCCGTCCCGGCGATCGTCGTTCCGGCGAGGCCGTGCGCGGAGCACCAGCCGATGAGCGCGAACGCGATCGCCTCCTTGTCGTCCGCCGGGGCTCCGAAGGAATCCGACAGGACGACGTCGACCTCGGGAAGTGCTGCGCGCAGGCCGCCGAGGAGGACCGGGTTGCGGCACCCGCCGCCCGAGACGACGAGGGTCGTGACGCCCGCAGCGGCCACATCGGCAGCGACCGTCCGCACGGTGAGCTCCGTGAGGGTCGCGATGAGGTCGGCGGGTTCCGGGGCTGTTCCGGCCTCGGCGATCGCGTCGTCGATGTAGCTGCCGTGGAAGTGCTCCTTGCCCGTGCTCTTGGGCGCCTGGATGGCGTAGTAGGGGTCGGCGAGCAGCACGGCGAGCAGGGTGTCGTCGATCGTGCCGGAAGCGGCGATGCGGCCGTCCTCGTCGTACCCGAGGCTGTTCGCGCCCGTCGAGACGATGACGGAGTCGATGAGCGCGTTCGCGGGGCCGATGTCGTACGCCGACAGCCCGCGGTCGGGCGAGACGATCGTGATGTTCGAGATGCCGCCCAGGTTGAGCGCGGCCGGAGTGCCCTCGACGTCGGCGAGGAGGAGCTCGTCCATGTACGAGATGAGCGGAGCTCCGTGGCCGCCCGCCGTGATGTCGCGGATCCGCACGTCGGACAGCACGGGTGCGCCCGTGCGCTCCGCGATCCAGGCCGGCTGGCCGATCTGCAGCGTGCCGAGCGCGTGGCCGCCGGCGACCCAGTGGAAGACGGTCTGGCCGTGGGTGACGAC
This sequence comes from Plantibacter lichenum, assembly GCF_050587525.1. Taxonomy (NCBI): domain Bacteria; kingdom Bacillati; phylum Actinomycetota; class Actinomycetes; order Micrococcales; family Microbacteriaceae; genus Plantibacter; species Plantibacter lichenum. The sequence goes on from NZ_JBOBFT010000008.1 coordinate 76,905, forward strand.
GAGGTCGACGTCCCCCGCGGCGGCGATCGCGTCGGCCGGGGCGCCGGCGAACGCCTGGCCGATGAGGGTGTCGAGCTCGCACACCTCTGCGAAGGTCGTCGGAGCAGGAGGGAGCGCCGCGACGAGCCGTGAACGGAGCTCGTCCGGGTACGGCGTGCTGTCGGTGAACTCGACCGTTCCCGTCAACCGCCCGTCGATCAGATCGAAGTCGACGATCGCCGCATCGATGCCGTCGTGGGACGTGCCGGAGATCATTCCGAGAACGCGCATGCCGTGATTCCTCCTGGGGGATTCGGGGTGGGGAGCGGATGCGGATCCTTGTTGATCATGCGCATCATTCCTATCTTGCCCGACCCTCTGGCGCGCCCCGGACGATCCTCGTACGGTGAGAGGGACATGGCACACGATCACTCCCACACCAACTCCGCGAACCGCACCCGATTGACGATCGCCATCGCGATCATCGGGACGGTGCTCATCGTCGAAGTCATCGGCGCCTGGATCAGCGGTTCGCTCTCGCTCCTCGCCGATGCCGGCCACATGCTGTCCGACCTGACCGGCCTCATCATCGCGCTCGTCGCGACGATCGTCGCGGCCAGGCCCGCCACCGACCGTCAGACGTTCGGGTATCAGCGAGCCGAGGTCTTCGGTGCGCTGATCAACGGCCTCATCCTCGTGGCCGTGGCGATCTCCGTGCTCATCGAAGGCGTCTCGCGGCTGATCACCCCCGCGGAGGGTGAGGTGCAGAGCCTCCCCATGCTCATCGTGGCCATCATCGGCCTCATCGCGAACGTGTGTGCGCTCGTCGTCCTGAGCGGCGGCCGGGGCACCTCGATCAACATGCGCGGCGCCTACCTCGAAGTCCTCGGCGACATGCTCGGCTCCATCGCCGTCATCATCGCGGCAGTCGTCATCATGACGACGGGCTTCGTTCAGGCGGACGCGATCGCGTCGCTGGCCATCGCAGCGATGATCGTGCCGCGCGCCCTGTCCCTGCTCCGCGACGTCGTGCGCGTGCTGAGCGAATCCGCCCCCGCCGACACGAACGTGCAGGAGATCCGGGACCACCTCACCGGCACCGACGGCGTCGTGGCCGTGCACGACGTCCACGTCTGGCAGATCACCTCCGGGCACCCGGTGTTCTCGGCGCACGTCGTCGTCAAGCGCGAGGTGTTCGAGCGCGGCGGCACCGGTGAACTCCTGGACCGCCTCGGCTCCTGCCTCCACGACCACTTCGACGTGGAGCACTCGACCTTCCAGTTGGAGCCGGAAGAGCATGCGGCGCACGAGGACACCCACCACGCTTAACGCACGGATCCTCCGCACTCAGCAGGGCTGAACGCGGAGGATCCGGTGCGTGGGACGGGCTGCTACGACTCGGTGCCTTCGCGCTTGCCGAAGACGTCCTCGTTCGCGAGACGGGCCGCCGCAGCTGCGCGCTCCTCGTCGGTGACGGAGTCCTGCAGCTGCTTGGCCTTGCGTGTGGACTGGATGTAGTGCCACACGGTGGGGATGAGGGTGACGACGACGGCGCCGATGAGGATGACGTCGATGTAGTTCTGCACGAACGTCGCGACCGGCGGGATGTATCCGAGGAGGTAGCCGAAGTAGGTGAGACCCGCGCCCCAGATGAGCGCACCGATGAGGTTGTACAGCGAGTACTTCTTGTAGTTCATGTGGCCGATGCCGGCGGCGACCGGCGCGAAGGTGCGCACGATCGGGACGAAGCGGGCCAGGATGACGGCGAGGGCGCCGAATCGCTCGAAGAACGAGTTCGTGCGTTCGACGTTCTTGATGCTGAAGAGCCCGGACTCCTTCTTCTCGAAGACCTTCGGCCCGAGCTTGTGTCCGATCAGATAGCCGACCTCGCCACCGAGGAACGCCGCGAACCCGATCGCGAGACAGACCCACCAGATGTCGATGTGGATGATCGCCGCCGGACCGAAGGTGAGGAGTCCGGTGATGACGAGCAGGGTGTCGCCGGGGAGGAGGAAGCCGACGAGGAGGCCCGTCTCTGCGAAGACGATCGCGCAGACGACGACGAGCGCCCACGGCCCGACGGACGTGATGATGCCCTCCGGGTCGAGCCACGGGATGAGTGCGGTATGGACCATGGGCTGGTGCTCCTGAAGTTCTCGTGGCCCGAGGGTGGGCCGTGAAGGTCGGGTCGGTCGGAGTATCGGTTCTTCGGCCGGCAGCAGCCTGCTGGAGGTCAGGCGTCCGCGACAAACGGTGAACGGTGCCGCTCACGTACGGGAGAAGGGACTTGAACCCTCACGCTCGAAAGCACAGGAACCTAAATCCTGCGTGTCTGCCAATTCCACCACTCCCGCGGGTGGGATCAGTCTACGTGAGCAGAAGGCCGACGCTATGAGGATTCCCTGAGCTTCCCAAGGTTCATCACAGGGTCGCGGAGGACGATAAAACGCCATCCGCGTGCACGTGAGGCCGTCGCCCGTGTAGGATCATCGCCATGCAAACCCCGTGCGTTCGAAGCTGGTGGCCCGCCTCTTAGGCGGACATCGCTCGTACCCACACGACGAAACGACCGCCCTGCAGGGTGGTCGTTTTCGCGTCCGGTGCCCTGCACGGACGGTCCCATCACCGAGGACCCGCCATGCCAACGCTGCTGCACCGCCTGCTCCGCGCCGCTCCGGAGACCCCGTTCGCCGTCATCCGACGGCAGGGGAGCCCCACGGTCGACGTCCTCACGGGCGACGTCGTCGACGTCGACCTGCTCCGTGACATCCCGCTCGGCGCCGATGGTGACGCCGAGCGACCCGAGGTGCTCGCGATCGTCCCGTTCCGCCAGGTCCGCGAACGCGGGTTCGAGGCGATCGACGACGACGCCCCGCTCCGCTGCCTCGTGGTTACGGAACGGGAGGAGCTCGCCGTCGACGACGTGATCGCGGCACTCCCCGACGTGCGCGTACCGCTCGATGGCGGCGGATTCGACGTCGATGACGAGGAGTACGCCGAGATCGTCCGTCGGGTCATCGAGGACGAGATCGGCCGCGGCGAGGGCGCCAACTTCGTGATCCGACGCGAGTACCGCGCCACGACCGGGGTTCCGGCCGCCCAGGTGGTGCTGGCGTGGTTGCGTGCGCTCCTCGTGGGCGAGACGGGTGCGTACTGGACGTTCGCGGTGCACACCCCCGGGGTCTCGATGGCGGGCGCGACGCCGGAACGGCACGTCGGCGTCGACGTCGACGGCGCGACGGGCGACCGCACCGTGACGATGAACCCGATCAGCGGCACCTATCGTCACCCGGCGAGCGGCGTCACGGCGGATGCCTTCCGCGCTTTCCTCGCCGACGCCAAGGAGACCGAGGAGCTCTTCATGGTGGTCGACGAGGAGATGAAGATGATGAGTCGGGTGTGCTCGTCTGGTGGGCGCATCGTCGGCCCGTTCCTTGCACAGATGTCCCGGCTGACGCACACCGAGTACCTCCTGGCCGGGACGAGCGACCTGGACGTGCGCGAGGTGCTCCGACTCACGATGTTCGCGCCGACGGTCACCGGCTCGCCCATGCAGAACGCGTGCTCGGTCATCACGCGTCACGAGCGTGGCCCGCGCGGCTACTACTCCGGCGTGCTCGCCCGCTTCACGCCCTCGATCGACGGCGCGTACTCGCTCGACGCCCCCATCCTCATCCGCACGGCGTACGTGGACGACCGTGGCGCCGTTCGGGTCCCGGCCGGTGCGACGCTCGTCCGGCACTCCGATCCGGTCTCCGAGGTCGCCGAGACGGCCGCCAAGGCGTCCGGCGTCCTCACGGCCCTCGGCGTCATCGAGCCCAAGGTCGCAGGCGAGACGATCGACCTCGCATCGCAGGACGGCGTGGAGGCGGCCCTGCGCGGACGCAATGAGCGGCTCGCATCGTTCTGGCTGCAACCGCAGCATCCGGCGTCCGACGACCGTCTCGCTGGACGGACCGCGGTGATCGTCGATGCTGAAGACGAGTTCACGGCGATGCTCGCGCACCAGCTCCGTCACTTCGGCATGACGGTGCACGTGGAGCACTGGTCGACGACCGAGACGGAGCACCCGGAGGCCGATCTGCTCGTCGCCGGTCCTGGACCGGGCGACCCCACGGATCTCACCGAACCGCGGATCCGACGGATGCACGAGATCGTGGCCGCCCGGCTCGCATCGGGCGCCGCGCTCCTCGCCGTGTGCCTCAGCCACCAGGTGCTCGCGCTGCACCTGGGGCTGCCGATCGTCCGACTCGATGCTCCGCGTCAGGGCGTGCAATTGCAGCTCGACCTGTTCGGCGAGCCCTCGCTCATCGGGTTCTACAACACCTTCACGGCGCGTGCGGGCGACGTCTCCGTCCACGACGAACCGGTCGAACTCGCGGCTGACCCGACGTCCGGGGACGTGTTCGCGATGCGGGGGAGGAACCTCGCGTCAGTGCAGGGACATCTCGAATCCGTCCTGTCGCGCGACGGACTCCGTGCACTCGGCGCGCTCGCCGGGCACGCGCTGGCGGACGGGTCCTGACGGACTAGCCCTCGGGGCTGGGCCGACTAGACCTCGCGTGCGACGGTCACGAGCGGTTCGACGCCGTCGAGCTCGGGAAGCAGCCCGATGTCGACGAACCGGAGGTCGCCGGCGTACGCGGAGGCAGGCGGGATGAGGAGGCCGGCCTTCACCGCGCCGAAGGTGACGGTCACTTCCGCGGGGAGGACCGATCCGTCGGGGACGGTGCCCTCGTCGGCATCGATCCCGCTCGGCAGGTCGACGGCGACGACGGTCGGGCCGCGATGCGACTGCACCACCGGGAGCAGTGCTTGGACCAGCTCGAGGGCCGCGCCCCGGAGCGTCGGGTCGATGCTCGCGCCCGTGCCGACGATGCCGTCCACGATGAGGTCTGCGTCCTTGGCCGCAGCCACGGCGTCGTCGGTCGGCGTCGGCGCCTCGCCGAGCTGACGGGCTCCTGCCGCGAGGGCCGCTTGCAGGCCGTCCTGGTGCACGAGGGTGCTCGTCCGGGCGATCGCGACGTCCACGCCGGAGGCTGCGAGTGCCGCTCCGGCGAAGAGCGCGTCACCGCCGTTGTCGCCGGAGCCGACGAGGAGGAGGACGCTGCCTGGGCCGTCGGCTGCGAGATCCGGGTCCGCCAGGCGGGCGGCGAGGAGTTCTTCGAGCACCGAGGCGAGTCCGGCGGCGGCGCGTTGCATGAGCGGTTCACCCGCGGCGATGAGCGCCGCTTCTGCTGCGCGGACGTGGGCTGCTGCGTATCCATCGGTCATGGCTCCACTCTCGCGGGTCGGCGGGGACCGGGCAAGGGGGACGGGTGGTCGGTGGCCGGTCGGCGACAGGACGTCCCGTTATGCACGCATCGTTGCATGCAAGAGCGTAGACTGTTGTGGTGACCGATGCTCCGACCGTTTCCAGCGCTGAACGCGCCTACCTCTTCACCAAGGCTCAGATCATCCGCGGTGTGCTCCCGGGCGGTGAGCTCGTCAGTGAGGGACAGATCTGCGACGAGCTCGGCATCAGCAGGACGCCCGTCCATGAGGCGTTCCTGCGCCTCGCGGCCGAGCACCTGCTCGTCCTGTCCTCGCGCAAGGGAGCCGTCGTCGCCCCGATGTCGCCGAGCGAGGGGGAGGACGTGCTCGAGATGCGGGAAGCCATCGAACGCGCTGCCGCCGACCGCCTGATCAGAGCCGGCGGTCCGGCTCCGGAGGTCGCCGCGCGCCTGCACCTCCTGCTCGAACGGCAGCAGGCCGCGCTCGAAGCGGACGACGTCGACGAGTTCGTCGACGCGGACGACGAGTTCCACTCCGGTGTCGTCGCCGCGAGTGGCAACGGGATCGCCGTGCACCTCTGGGGCCTGCTCAGGGATCGCCAGCAACGCATGCGTAGTCAGCTGCTCCGCATGCGCCCCGACCGGTTGCCCGCGGCGCTCGACGACCACCGGCAGCTCCTCGACCGACTCGTCGCCGCCGACCTCGCCGGATTCGAGGCGGTCCTCACAACGCATCTCGAACGCCATCGCGGCGCCCTGTGAGCGGCGACCGACCACTTCGCAACGACGCGTCACATCGAGCACCCCGTCCCTGGGTCGCCCTGTTCGGACTGATCTTCATGATGTCCTGGAGTGGCAACCAGTTCACGCCGCTCCTGCTGCTCTACAAGGCGGAGGACCACTACTCCTCGCTCGTCGTGAACGCATTCCTCGGCATCTACGTCCTCGGGCTCGCTCCGAGCCTGCTGCTGGCCGGTGCGCTGTCCGACCGGTACGGACGCAAGCCGGTCATGTTCATCGGCGTGTTCGTGACGATCGCCGCCAGCGCCGCCCTGGGGTTCGGGGTGTTCGGCGCCGGTCCGCTCTACCTCGGCAGGCTCCTCGCAGGCGTTGCAGTCGGCATCGCGATGGCCGTCGGAACCAGCTGGATGAAAGAGGTCTCCAGTGCGCCGTACGACACGAGCGGCGATGTCGGCGCCGGGGCGAGGCGCGCATCGCTCGCCTTCACGATCGGTTCGGCGACGGGTGCGCTCGTTGCGGGAGGCGTTGCTCAGCTCACGCCATTCGGTGAAGTGCTCCCGTTCGTCGTGAACATCGCCCTGACGATCCCGTTCCTGTGGCTGATCGCACGGGTGCCGGAGACGAGTCTCACGGGTGGTGTCCGCGGGCCGCTGCGTGAGCAGTTCCGGATCCCGGCGGCAGGTCACAAGCGATTCGTCCGGGTCGTCGCGGTCATGGCGCCATGGCTGTTCGCCGCCGCCGCGATCGGCTACGGCTACCTGCCGGTGCTCCTCGACGGACCGAGTGCGGGATTCGGTGTCGGCTACGCGACGGCCCTGTGCGTCATCATGCTCAGCACCTCGGCCCTCGTGCAGCCGTTCGCGAAGCGGCTCGATTCGCCGACGAGTGCGCGCGCGATGCTCGTGGGGCTCGGCATCATCGTGGTCGGTCTCGCCGGAGCCATCGTCGTGGATCGGACGCAGTCGCTCGTGCTGGGAGCGGTCGTCGCGTTCGTCTTCGGCGCGGGATTCGGCATCGGCCTCGTGTCGTCGTTGCTGGAAGTGCAGCGCATCGCGAAACCGACCGATCTGGCGGGCCTCACCGGTCTGTTCTATGCGCTCGCGTACTCGGGATTCGTCCTGCCAGCGCTGCTCGCCGCGATCACCCCTCCGTTCACCACTCCCGTGCTGTTCTCGGTGCTCGTGGTCCTTGCGATCGTCTGCTTCTTCGTCATCCTCGCCTCCACGAGACGGCACCTGCCCGAGCTGGAGCCGAGGACCGACTCGAACCCTGACGATCGGTAACGCTGAGAGCGCGAGCCTGCCCCGCGCCCTCAGCGACTCCGTCCGAGGAACCGCAGCGAGACGGACCCGGCACTCCGGTCGACCACGGCACGCACCCGGAAGACCTCGTCGATCAGTCGTTCCGTCAGCACTTCCGTCGGAGGCCCCGCGCCGACGGAGCGCCCCTTCTGCATGACGAGCACCCGGTCGCAGTGCATCGCGGCCATGTCGAGGTCGTGCAGCACCACGACCACCGTCGCCCCGGACGCGCGCAACAGGTCCATGAGGAGGAATCGGTGATGGAGGTCGAGGTGGTTGGTCGGCTCGTCCAGCAGGATGATCGTCGGATCCTGGGCGAACGCCCGCGCGAGCTGCACCCGTTGCCGCTCTCCGCCGGACAGGGTGCTCCACCGGCGCTCGCCGAAGCCGTCGAGCCCGACGCGTGAGAGCGCCTCGGTGCAGCGCGCGGCGTCCTCGGTGGACGGTCTGTCGAGTCTGGATCGGAACGGGAGCCGTCCGAGGCCAACGACCTCCTCGACCCGAAGGTCGACGTCAGTCTCTGACGACTGCTCCACATAGGCGAGGCGTCGTGCGACATCGCGGCGACGCATCGACGAGAGCTCGTCGTCCCCGAGCCGAATCGTGCCGAGGGTGGGTGTCAGGAGCCCGGCCAGGCAACGGAGCAGGGTCGACTTGCCGGAGCCGTTCGGACCGACGATGCCGAGCACCTCGCCCTCGCCGACGTCGAGCGAGACGTCGTCGACGATGCGTCGTCCCGCCCGAGCGACCGTCACGCCGGTTGCGCGCAGTCCCATCGCCTTCGCCCTCATGCGACGGCCCTCCTCCGCATGATCGCGAGGAACACCGGGACACCGAGCAGCGCTGTGATGACACCGGCGGGGATCTGCTGCGGTTGGAACAGCAGGCGACCCACAGCGTCTGCTGCGACGAGGAACACCGCGCCCGCGAGCGCCGACACGGGGAGGAGCAGACGATGCGAGGAGCCGACGAGGAACCGGGCAGCGTGCGGAACGATGAGTCCCACGAAGCCGATCGCGCCGACCGAAGTCACGATCGCGGCGGTCGCGAGGGCGGCGCACACGAGGACGATGATCCGGGTCCGCCCGACGTCGACACCGAGGGCGGACGCCGCATCGGTCCCGAACGCGAACGCGTCGAGCGCGGAGGACCTGCTCACCAGGACGGCGACCACGACGACGACGACCGCCGCGCACAGCCCGACCGAGGACCAGCGGGCGGCGGCGAGCGAGCCGAGGAGCCAGTAGGTGAGCCCTCGCGTCGAATCCGCGTCGCCCCATGCCATGAGGACGAGGGAGGTGAGTGCGGTGAAGAGCTGACCGACCACGACGCCGATCAGCACGATTCGCCCGGCGCTCGCCGACTGGCGGCCGAGGAGGCCGAACACGAGGGCGAACGCGGCGAGTCCACCGATGAGCGCTCCGCCGGCGAGCGAGACGGTGCCGGCTCCAACGCCGAGCACGAGGACCAGGACGGCGCCCGTGGACGCGCCGGACGAGATGCCGAGCAGGTAGGGCTCTGCAAGGGCGTTCCTCGTGATCGCCTGCAGGACGGCGCCGCAGCACGCGAGGCCGGCTCCCGCGAGCGCCGCGAGCAGCACGCGGGGGAGTCGGAGTTCCCAGACGATCGAGTCGGTCAGCTTCGGCAGCGGCGCGACCGGCAGACCGAGGTGCGAGGCGAGGGCCGTGAGCGTCTGCGGGAGCGTGACCGTCCCGCCGATCGTGATGGCGAGGAGGACCGTTGTGATCAGGACCAGGGGCAGGACGACGCGGATCGTGAGGGTCCGACCGCGCCCACGGACGGACCCTCGCGAGACGGGAGCGCTGGAAACGATGAGACCGTCGGCGTCGTCGAGCACACCCGCCGATCGCTCCGACTCAGCGACGGGCGAGGACGATGAAGTCATCGAAGTGCTGCCACACGGGACCCGCCTCTGCGAAGCCGGCCATCCGCATCGACTCGACGTGGAAACCGAGGCTCAGTTCCGGATTCGGCGGCCGCTCGGAGAAGCGGCGCTCGCGTTCGGGGGCGAGCGCGGCGAAGTGCGGCACCGCGACGAGCTCGTTCCACCATTCGTCCCAGTCCTGGGCACCGTTCCGGCGGTCCTGTCGTTGCGTGCGCTCGTCGTCGAGACGGCTGAGCTCTTCGAAGAGCGGCCGACCCTCCTCGAAGCGCAGATGATCGGCGTTGAGGACGATCCCGCCTTCAGGGACCACCGTGGCGAGGTCCGAGTAGACCCTCGTGAGGACGTCCGCCGGAAGCCAGTGCAGGGCGGTGGAGCTCAGGACGGCGTCGGGGGTACGGCCGTCGAGGGCCAGCAGCCAGTCGCGATCCCAGAGGTCGGCATCGATGAACGTCACCCGGTCGCCGTGCTCAGCCAGCGCCTGCCGCCCGAGTTCGAGGAGCACCGGGTCGACGTCGACGGCGATGCATGTGGCGTCCGGCAATCGCTCAAGGATCCGCGCGCTGATCGACCCCGGTCCGCACGCGAGATCGAGGATCGTCCCGTCGGAGGGAATCGTGTCGGCGACGATGTCGAGCATGAACGTGAACCTGGCTTCACGGTTCGTGATGTACGCGGCCTGCTGCGCGTCCCAGGCGGCGAGGAGCTCCTTGCTCCGTGCCGTGAGACCGGGATCGGCGGCGCTCATGCCGCGGGTCCGGCGAAGTCGTGCAGGCTCTTCGACAACTGCCGGAGGGCCTGGATGCTGCGGACGGACGGGTCGAGTTCGGTCGCCGGGAGCGCGATGATCCGGTGGTCCACGACTGCGCGCATGTGGGAGGTCACGGCGTCGCTCGTCAGGAAGGCGAGCTTGTCCGATGCGCTGTCGCCGGCGATGCCGCGGGTCGAATCGGCGATCACGAGCACGTCCGGATCCCGCTGGGCGATGTCGTCCCAGCTCACCTCGGTCCACTGACTGCGCAGATCGCTGAACGCGTTGGTCCCGCCGGCGAGCGTCGTCATGACGTTCGCGAGGCCGGTCGAACCGGCGACGATGGGGGAGCCGTTGATGGTCGAGTACAGCCAGACGATCGACGGCTGCTTCGGAAGAGGTGTCGCCTTCGCAACGTCGTCGAGCACGTGCTGCTGCTTCGTGACGAGGGCTGCGCCTCGCTCCGGCACGTCGAAGATCGTGGCGAGGTCGGTGATCTCGTGACCGATCTGTTCGAAGCCGGCGGGCGCGATGAGGGACTGGTCCTCGCAGTCGTTCGAGGAGAGGTACGCGGGGACGCCCAGGTCGACGAGGTCCTTGCGGCTCCCCGCGGCATCTGGGCCGAACGCGGAGGAGCGCATCGAGTACACGAGGTCGGGATTCTGCTCGCGGACCTGTTCAGTCGTCGGGTACTGCTCGGAGAGGACGGGGACGGTCGCGTAGTCCTTCTGGAACTCGGTGCCGATGACGTCGGTTCGGTAGGCGGTGCCGATCATGCGGTCGTGGAGGCCGAGGGCGAGGAGCATCTCGGTCGCCCCTTGGTCCATCGTGATGGCGCGGGTCGGCGGCGTGGTGACGTCGAGGGGGAGGCCGCAACTGTCGATCCGGGTCGCGGAAGCGGTGGGGGATGGGGCGCCGGCTGCGGGCGATGAGCACGCGGTGAGGACGAGCGCCGAGGCGATGAGGGGGACCATCGCCTTATTGAGAATGATTGTCATGAAGGGTACTTTAGGGCATGCCGAGCTGCCGGAGCGAATCCGAGAGACTGTCGGATTCGCTCCGGTGCAGGCGAGGACCCCGGCGCCTTCGCAGCGCCCGGAATCCGGCGGAAACGCGCGGCTCAGCGCCCGAACGCGGTCGCCGAAGGGCAGTCGAACGGATCTCCGCCGGCGGACAGCCCCACCCGGTTGAGGTAGCGGATGACGATCGCGTACGACTCCCGCAGACTCGTCTCCGTGTACGTCACATCGCGCGACTCGCAATATTCCCTGGCGATGAGACGCGCCCGGTGGAGGTTCGGCCGGGGCATGTTGGGGAAGAGGTGATGCTCCACCTGATGGTTCAGGCCGCCCATGAAGGTGTCCATGACCCAGCCGCCGCGGATGTTGCGCGAGGTGAGGACCTGGCGGCGCAGGAAGTCGACCTTCGAGTCCTTCGGCAGGAGCGGCATGCCCTTGTGGTTGGGCGCGAACGATGCGCCCATGTAGACGCCGAACACGGCCAGTTGCACTCCGAGGAAGGCGAACGCCATGCCGAGCGGCATGAGGAGGAACACGATGGCGACGTACACGCTGATGCGGGTGACGAGCATCGAGATCTCGAGCCACCGCTTGTCGACCTTGCCTCGGCCGAACACCGTGCGGAAGCCGTGCAGGTGCAGGTTGATGCCCTCGAGCATCAGGATGGGGAAGAAGAAGTAGCCCTGGCGCTTCGTGAACCACGCATACGGGCCCTTCGCTCTCGCGGCGTCCTCGCCCGTGAAGGAGACGACGTCGCGTTCGATGTCAGGGTCCTTCCCGAGGACGTTCGGGTTGCCGTGGTGTCTGCTGTGCTTCGTCATCCACCACGAGTAGCTGATGCCGACGAAGAGGTTCGCGAGCGTCCGGCCGGCGACATCGTTCGCCTTGCCTGATTCGAAGACCTGGCGATGGGAGGCCTCGTGGGCGAGGAACGCGAACTGGGTGAATACGATGCCGAGCGCGCCGGCGAGGATGAGTTGGAACCAGGAGTCGCCGAGCAGGGCCATTCCCGTGCCGATGCCGGCGAGCACGAGTGTGAGGCCGGAGAACATCGCGAGGTAGAAGCCTGTCCGGCGCTTCAAGAGGCCGGCGTCGCGCACCGTGTGGAGGAGCGCGGAGTATTCGGAGGTCGGGTTGGGGCGGCCGTCTCGCGGCGTCGTCCTGCGGACGGGCCCGAGGCTCGCATCGCGGGCGACGGCTGGCGTGTGCGCACTCGAATCTGCTGCGGGTGCTGCTGAGGTGGTCATGAAGCCCTCCAAGCCTCGAGTCGCGTGGAGCGCGACATCTGCGGAACGGTGACCGAGGTCTGGGGCTACCACGGCCAACCGTACGCTCGTTCCCTGCGGGTGGCGCCCAGCCAACGGTCAGGCCGGAAGGGGCGAGTCAGATCGACGGGTCGTTGACCGCGCGGACGTTGGGATCCGGGCGCTCAGAGTTGCAGCTGGGAGAGTGCCTTGTCCATCTCCGACGCCATGTGCGCGTAGCCGTCGTCGTTCGGGTGCAGGCCGTCCGCGGCCATCCACTCCGGGTGGCCTTCGATCCAGTGGGACGCGCCGGGGACCGTGTCCGCGCCGATCCGTTTCGCGGCATCGGCGACCCAGTCGCTGATCGTCTGCAGCGAGGCAGGCCGCTCGTCGGTGTACCAGAACGGTTCGACGACGATGAATCTCGCTTCCGGCAGTGCATCGTGGAGCCGCGTCAGGTCGGCGTCGATCTGCGAGTGGATGCGGTCCGCCGCGATGTCGAAACTGAAGTTGTCGTTCAGTCCCATCGTGACGAAGACGATGTCCGGGTGCTGTTCGATGATGAGGGACGGGAGGTCGCCGCTGCCCTCGCCTGCACCGTTGCGGTTGTTGACGAATCCGAGGCCGTTGACGCTCGGGTTGAATTCGCGCCAGCCGCGTTCCTGGCAGATGATCGTGGACCATCGTTTCGCGGGATCGCTCGCCCCCGTGCCGAGCGTGTAGGAGTCGCCGTAGAACGCGACGAGTGGTTCGCCCTCGTTCGATCCGACGGGGCCGGCGTCGTTCCCCTGAACGCCGGCGGTGGCGCAGCCGGCGAGGCCGATGCCGACCGTGGCGACGGCGAGCGCCGCGAACAGGGCCGTGCGGACTCTGATCCAGATCGGGACGTGCGACTCTCGCGGGTCCAGCCTCTGGGACCGACTCCGCTGGAGGCGGGTGGGCTCTGTGCGTGCTCGGCGCGTGGTCATGTCGGGAGTTCGGAGCCGACGGTCGATCGGCTGGGTCTGTCGGCCGTGGCGGCAGCGCCGGCCGTGGCGGCAGCGCCGGCCGAAACGGCACGGCCGGATGAAGCGGCGTTCCGTCCCGCGAGCAGTGCGAACGCTTCGGTGAGCTCCGGCGGCCCGATCACGTCGACGTCCGTGTCGAACCGACCGAGCGATGCGGCGAGCGCGACCCAGGACCACGACCCGACCGTGTAGCGGGAGCGGTCCGGCCCGATCGCCTCGACGGTGCCGTCTCCGGCGAACGGGAGCACGGCGCTTGCCGGGAGGTGGAGGACGACCGTGCCGATGCACGGCCAGGCGTTGTCCCGCTCGGAGCCCTTGAAGCGGGCGGAGACGAATGCGCGGGCGTCACCGCCCGGGACGCGGCGCGGGGTGAAGCGCGGACCGTTCGGTGTGCGCGGGACGATGCGGTCGGCGCGGAAGATACGCCACTCGTCGTGTTCGAGATCCCAGGCGACGAGGTACCAGCGCCCGAGGGACGTCACGAGGTGGTGGGGCTCGACTTTGCGGGGCGGCCGGATCGCCTGATCGCCGCCTGCAGGACCGGTGTCGACACGGGAACCGGTGACCTCGTCCGGACGACTGCTCCTGTCGTCGAATCGCAGGACCTCGTGCGCTCGGACGGCCGTCGACAGTGCGATGAGCACGTGCGGCGAGACGGAGGCCGCGGGTCCGTCGCCAGGGCGCGGCACGGTCGTGAAATCGATGGCGTCAGCGCGATGGCGGAGCCGTGACGGCAGGACCTGCCGGACGGTGGTCAGCGCCCTCAGCGCCGATTCCTCGATGCCCGCTCCCGTCATCGTCGCCGTCTGGAGGGCGAGTGTCAGCGCGATGACCTGGTCGTCGTCGAACAGCAACGGCGGCAGCTCGCTTCCCGCGTCGAGCCGATATCCGCCATCGGGACCCATCGTCGCCTCGATGCGATAGCCCATCTCCCGGAGCCGATCGATGTCCCGACGCACCGTGCGATGACTGATCTCCAGACGCTCGGCGAGGACCGCACCCGGCCAGTCGCGTCTCGTCTGCAGGAGCGATAGCAGATTGAGGAGGCGCGTGGTCGGAGTGGGCATGGTTTGAGCATATTCGGAGTCGAGGACCGAAAGTGTCCTAGATGATTGCGAGAGTGGATGCTGTCGGGGAGACGCCCCGCGCAGTGCACCGAGGAGCAGTCATGAGCATCACAACCACCACCCACCTCAACTTCCGCGGAGACGCTCGTGCGGCCCTGGAGTTCTACCAGTCGGTCTTCGGCGGCCGGGTCACGATCGCCACGTACGGCGATTTCGGCATGCCGAAGGACCTCCCGGGCGCTGACGGCGTCGTGTTCGGTCAGGTCGAGAACACCGACGGCTTCCGTGTGATGGCGTACGACATCCCCGGCCAGTCCGGCGGTTCGGCCGCACACGCGGGATCAACCCGTCGTGAGAACGGCGCCACCATCACCGATCAGCCGTTCTTCGTCTCGGTCCGCGGCGACACCCTCGAAGCAGTCCAGACCTACTGGTCGGCCCTGTCCGTCGGCGCCACCGTCGTCGAGCCGCTCGCGGCATCGGCGTGGAGCCCTGGATTCGGCATGTTGACCGATGCCTTCGGCGTGACCTGGGTCATCGACGTCGCCGCTGCGTACAGCGCCGAGTAGTCATGAGCTCTGCGGCGGTTCGGGCGTGCCCGCGCCGCTGCAGACGCTTTCAGCTGAGCTCCGCCAGGCGGGTTCGCACGATCGTCTCGATCACGTCGTCCGGCAGGGGATGGTCGGCCGTGAACCTGATCGTGCCCTTCGAGAGGGAGTAATCGCCCAGCTGGTCCGCCACGGCTTCGACGACGGCGGGGGAGAAGGGGAGCACCGACAGGTGCTTCGCGGACGCGGCGACGCCGATGAGCGGCCGGCCGTCGACCTTGAGTGCCGGCATCCCGTAGCTCGTGCCGTCGACCGCGTCCGGTGCGATGCGTCGTGCGATCTCGATGACGTGCAGCAGGCTTGCCCGGTCCGCCGGTGTGGCCTCGGCCAGTGCTTCCTCGATCGATGCCGTCATGCGGCGATCCTGCCAGCCCACGGCCGATCCTTCAACCGTTCCGTGTGCTCGCGAGGTCCTCCTGCCCGAGAGGCGGTCGCGTTCTCGCTCCCAGGACGATCCCGAGGATACCGATGAAGATCTGGACGGTGGCAGTCACCAGGGCGGCCCATGATGTGACCACAAAAACAGCCCAGTCCTCGGCGCCGCGCGCGTTGGCGAGGACTGCTTGCGTGAGCAGCCAGCAGACCGTCTGCACGGTGACGGCGCCGAGAGGTGCCCAGCGCCATCTCGGTGGAAGGGTCACTGTTCTTCCGAGGTGCACGACGACCACAGCGATGATGCCCAGACGCACGAATCCTGCCGTCGCGCTGACATCCGGCACGGTGAGCGGGGCGGATGCTTCGTCCGGGAGGATCACGGCGAGCCCGGCGGCGAGCGAGCCGGCCGCGAGTACGACGGTGGCGAGTGTTGCGGTATGTCTGCCGCGGAAAATGTTGTGTACGGAGCCTCCGCCGAAGGCGAACAACAGCAGCCCTGCCGCGAAGAGAATTCCACCGATCAGCCCGGACCCGAGCACATGAGCTGGAAGGGTGAACTCCACGATGGACGACGCGACGAATGCCGACCCGCCGAGAATCCAGTCCCATCTCACGGTTGCCTGCGTCATCGTGCGTCCTTCATTCCGGGGTCTGCTCGGGGAGCGCTGCGTCGTGAGGAATCGCTCATGGTGCGGCGAATGTGGCGCCAGACGGAGAAGTTCACGTACCAGAAGAGGGCGTCGATGCCGGCGACTCCGACGGCGTCCGAGGGTGACACGGTGCCGATGTCTAAGAGGAAGAGGACGAGTTGTAGCGCTACAAGCGGCGACATCACGATCGTTGCGAGCAGCGCGGGACCGATCCGCTTCCGCGTCATGCGACGCCTTCGATC
Organism: Plantibacter lichenum; assembly: GCF_050587525.1. Lineage (NCBI taxonomy): Bacteria > Bacillati > Actinomycetota > Actinomycetes > Micrococcales > Microbacteriaceae > Plantibacter > Plantibacter lichenum. The sequence continues at coordinate 93,065 of NZ_JBOBFT010000008.1, forward strand.
CTCTCCGACGGCTGAGGTCGAGTGACGGCAGCTCCTGGACGCGGTGCGGAATGCTTGCTTCGGAACCATCTCATCCGACCAACATACGACAGCACTGAGCATCACACATATTAAGCTTGAGTAACGACCGCTGCAGCGCGGAAGCTGCCGAGCTGTTCCCGATCGACACGCTCCGGTAGACGGCGCCGGCGGACCGAAGCCGTCGGCCGCCTGTGGAGAACTTTGACGGGGGTCGTGCCGCTTCGAGCATGATGCTCCGATGGGTTCTGCAGCGGAGTACATCACGGGTCGGGTTCGTGAGCGGGTGCGCGCGGAAGGCGATCGTGATGCGAGACGGTCGCCCGATGCCGCCGGCCGGATCACGCGCGAGGAGGTGCGGCGGTACAACGAGCACGCGTTGAACGGCTCGGCTGCGCTCATCGGTGATGAGGCCGGCATGGAGTTCGAGGTCCTCGCATCGGTCACGGGTTTCGGCGCACTCCAGCAGTACCTCGACGATCCGTCGATCGAAGAGATCTGGATCAACGAACCGACGAAGGTGTTCGTCGCCCGCGACGGCCTCGCGGAACTCACCGGGACGGTCCTGACCGAGTCGATCGTCCGAGACCTCGTGGAGCGGATGCTCCAATCCACCGGCAGGCGCGTGGATCTCTCGAGCCCCTTCGTGGACGCGTCGCTCCCGGACGGCTCGCGTCTTCATGTGGCGATCCCGGATGCGACGAGACGCCACTACTCCGTGAACATCCGCAAGTTCTCCTCCCGCATCCGTGACCTCGGCCACCTCGTCGCTTCGGGCTCCCTCAGTTACGACGCCGCCGACTTCCTGCGCGCGAGCGTGCTCGCCGGAGCGAACATCCTCGTGTCGGGTGCCACCCAGGCTGGCAAGACGACCCTGCTCAACGCGCTCATCTCCACCGCGGAACCGCGACTCCGGATCGTGACCGTGGAGGAGACGTTCGAACTGTCCCCGCAGAACCGCGACATCGTCGCGTTGCAATGCCGACAGCCCAGTCTGGAGGGGACCGGCGAGATCACGCTTCGCCGCCTCATCAAGGAGGCGCTGCGGATGCGTCCTGACCGACTCATCGTCGGCGAGGTCCGCGAGGCCGAGAGCCTCGACCTCCTCATCGCTCTGAACAGCGGTATCCCCGGCATGTGCAGCATCCACGCGAACTCCGCACGAGACGCCCTCGGGAAGCTCTGCACGCTGCCGCTCCTGGCCGGACGCAACATCGACTCGTCGTTCGTCCTGCCCACCGTCGCCGCGTGCATCGATCTCGTGGTGCACTGCGAACTCGACCGCCACGGGCGTCGTCATGTGGCCGAGATCGTCTCGGTGAGCGGTGCGACCAACGGGCACATCATCGAGACCTCCTCGCTCTTCGAACGGCACGACGGTGAGTTGCGGTCGACGGGGAGGCATCCGATGCGTGACGGGAAGTACCGCCGTGCCCGAATCGATCTCGGGCCGATGCTGCGCGGGGACGGGCGATGAGCCTCGTCGTCGGATCGATCCTCGCCGCAGGGCTCCTCCTCGTCGGCGCGCCGTGGCTCTGGCCCGACCCGATCGGCGTCCGAGCGTTCATCGAAGGCATCGGACCGATCAGCACGCTGCGCGAGATGCTGCAGCACGCGGGACTTCCCGGCCGATTCTGGGCGCCGTTCCTCGTCGTCTGCGCGGTCGTGGGGGTCGTGATGGCCGTCGTCGTCCATGGACTGTGCCGGGTGCTGCCCCTCACGATCGTCGTCGGTGTGGTCGGGGTGGTCGCCCCGGTCGTGGTGCTCCGGACCCGATCAAATGGCAGACGTCGTGTGCAACGAACGCTCTGGCCGGACGTCGTCGACCATCTCGTCTCCGGCGCCCGCTCCGGCCTCGCGCTGCCCGACAGTGTCGCGGCCCTCGCGACGGTGGGACCCGTCATCCTCCAACCCGCGTTCACGGAGTACGTCCACGATTACCGGATGACCGGCAACTTCGCCGTCTGCCTCGATCGACTCAAGACCGCGCTGGCCGATCCGGTCGCGGATCGCATCGTGGAGACGTTGCGCATGGCTCGCGATGTCGGCGGCACCGATCTGCCGATCGTCCTCCGGACCCTCGCGAGTCAGCTCCGGGAGGACGCCGCGATCAGAGCGGAAGCGGAAGCCAGGCAGGGCTGGGTTCGGAACGCAGCGCGGCTCGGCGTCGCCGCACCGTGGCTGATCCTCCTGCTGTTGGCGTCGAGGCCCGAAGCAGCGGCCGCCTACAACTCCCACGAGGGAGCCGTACTCATCGTCGGCGGTCTCATCGTGTCTGTGCTCGCCTACCAGGTCATGCTGCGGGTCGGCCGGCTGCAGACCGAACGGCGATGGTTCCGATGACGGCATCTGGCGAGTGGTCCATCTGCTTCGGCGTCCTGCTCGGCCTCGGTCTGTGGACGCTCGCGCATCTCGTCCGTCCGCTCGGCACCCCGCGGCTGCTGGACCGCACGGCGCCGTACCTCCTCGACGTCTCGCCCGGAGCTCGGACCCACCTCGCACGGCGGAGCTCGGATCCGCTCCCGGTCGTCGGGGTGCTGCTGGCTCCCGTGTTCGGGTGGACGAGGCATCTCATCGACACCACGCTCGGCGATCCGGCGATGTTGGCGCGGCGACTCGCGCAGGCGGGGACGCCGGGGACGGAACGGTACCGTGCCCGCCAACTGCTCTGGGCGGTGGGCGGCCTCGCGCTCGGTGCCGCTGCGGCCGTGCTCGGCTACAGCTCTGGACGGTTCCCGGGCCTGATCGCCGCGCTGGTCCCGTTCGCGGGAATGGCAGGCGCCGTGCTCCTCCGAGACCGGTTGCTCCAGCGGGCCGCGAAACGTCGCTTGGGGCGCATCGAGGAGGAACTCCCGACGATCCTCGAGTTCGTCAGTCTCAGCCTGGCCGCAGGAGAAGCGATCACCGATGCGATCGCTCGCGTCTCCCGGGTCGCCGGCGGTGAGCTCAGCGGAGAATTCGAGACCTTGACCGCGGAGGTGCGGACGGGGATCCCGTTCGTCGCCGCACTCCGCGCGCTCGACGCCCGGCTCGACCTGCCGTCGTTCACCCGATGCGTCGAACAGGTGCTCAGCGCGCTCGAACGCGGCACCCCGGTCGCGGCGGTGCTGCGATCACAAGCGCAGGACAGTCGCGAAGCCGCGAAACGGCAGCTTCTCGAATCTGCGGGCAAGAAGGAGGTCGCGATGCTCGTGCCTGTCAAGACTGATTTAAGACCTCTTTTTGTGCTCCATGCCTTTCGTGATGCTAGCTGTGCCGCCCATCGCCGATAGGGTTCTGCCATGCTCCTTGATCGCTGCGTCCTCGATGGCCCGACCGTTGACGCACAGCTGCAGCAACTAGCGACCTGTGTGGAGTCCTCCGACAGCGCCGATCCGTGGCAATTCAACCTTGGCATGCTGATGACGATTGGTGTGGCTGTCTTGGCGCTCATCGGTGTTGGGGTCACCGTCCATCAGCGACGGCGCGCGGACGGCAACGATCACCTTTGGCATCGGATGCAGTGGGCGTTGGAGCAAGCGGAAACCGGCAACGAGAACGCAAGGACTGCTGGGTTTCTGGTGATGGCAAAGTTACTGGATCCGAGCGAAGCGAAAGCTGCGGGCTACAAACTCTCAGGGGTGGACAAGGATCTTCTTCGCGTAGTATCGCAACAGGGGCTCCCCGCGCGCCCTGCGAGACAGGAGGAAGCCAAGTGAAGAACTCTGAGATTGCTGCGGCTAGAGTTCAGGTCGCACTTGCGAAGATGGACAAGACCACAGTCGACGACTGGGTGGCGGAGCTCGCCTCGCGAGAATTCTCGGTCGAGTCAGAACAGGCTGAGGCGCCTGCGGTCGAGACGAGAACGGCCCAAACCCCGGATCGAAGCGGGATTATTAAGTATACCCATGGTCATGGTTCCGCCTTCTTCAACGCAGGCGCGATTTCGCCTTTCATACTGGTGGACGGATCTCGTGAGCCTTTCCGTGAGTGGGTGCACGGCGGGATTGGCAGTCACAACTGGGTAGCCCGGGATCTGACCGAAAAGGCTCACGCCGGGTCGGGGTTGACTGACTCTGGAACTGATGTCGATGTGGAACCGTCGAAGAGGTTCATGCGGCCGTAGGCCGATTTCGATACGTGGGTCTGCATTCGCAAGCTCAGTGTCTTTCGAACAGAACTAGGGCACTCACCCTGCTCTGTAGCTCGGCCGGCCGCACTCCAGGACTGGCGACGTGAACTGCTTTTGTAGTAGGTCAACCGATACGCTTCGACAATGAAGCCCCTGCTGCCAATACTGATTGCCGCTTTCCTGCTCACTGGATGTGCCGGTGGTCAGGCAGAATCGGCCTCGACGCCGAGCCCCACACCGACACCGACGACGAAGATCCCGGCCGTGTCCCTCGAGACGAGCTGCACCTTCCTCTACGGACGCAATGTCGATGGCCCGCTCTCCACTACCGCTGACATCATCGGCCGGTTCGTCGAGGCACCCGACGGGACGACAATCACCACCGACGAGCTGCGGTCGACGATCGATAGCATCCAGTCGGCTCGAGATCGTGCACAGCCAGAGATCCAGCCGTTCATCGATGCGCAGATCGCCCCGCTCGCCCAACTCCTTGACGCAAAGACTGGCGGCGGGAACGGGACCATCAACTTCGAGGACTACAAAGCTTCAGGGATCGAACTCCTCAACCAGTGCAAGCCCTACCTGCTGGGCTGAGCGGGCGCTGACTACCCCCGGACAGGGATATGGCGCCACAACGTGGCCAGCAGTACGCTTGCCCCTCCCCGATGGCAGTCATACACGCCCCACGACTCGCCCAGCCCCCGAAGCGAGTCGTGGGGCGCATCACCGTTCTCGACGGCCTCGGCCGCGCACACTGATGTAAGGCACCGAGCGAGCTGAGCTCGACGATCGCGCACGGCTATGGTCGCCCGATTGCAGCACCCCTGTCGCTCGCGACAGGTTGCACCCCGGTTCTCACGAAGCATGAAACCAACGCTATATTCAGGGTAAATCTGATTAGGGGGCGCAATGCTCAGAGCTGACTTTGAAGCGCACATACTGTGGCGGAGACTCAAGAACACAGACCAGCAGGTCAGCGAGGTACTCAGCCTTGGTGAGATCAGTGACGCACCGGACCTTGAAGTCGTCCGATTCGTTGCGGGGCACTATTGGTCCTTCCACAAGCAACGAAATCGGCTTTCGTCGCTCTTCACTGCGGCCATGCTCGACCAAGTCGATCAGGCATGGAGCGAAGTCGAGGGGTATGTCAACTCGCGACTCTCGTCGGGAACGGTCACCTACTCCCAGTACGCTCGTGATTCGGCTGAGAGCAGCCTTCTTCGCAAGGCCGCCTGGCCAGCGCTTCGACCGTCACCTGCTCAAATCAATGGCGATCGAACCTTGTTCGAGGACCTGCTGGAGACTCAGCGGCTCTCGATTGAGGCACTCGACAGGGCTCATGCGAAGCTCAGAGCCGAGATCGTTGAGTTGAAAAACGATGCGTCGATAAAGGTTGACGAGACGGCAACATCGCTCGACGAACTCGTGAGTCTTGGCCGGGCGATCCGTGCTGATATGGAAGTACAGAAGGGCCGCGTCGACGAAGTGGTGGCCGACGGAGTGAAGGAGGTTTCTTCGCTCCAGACAAAGAACGAGTCAGCGTATCGAGAGTGGCGAAATGCTCGCGAAGCAGAATTCAACGAGAATTTTGAGCCGCTTCGCCTATCGATCAAGGAGAAGCTAGACGAAGCTTCCGAGGATTTGACTCAGCTTCGAAAGGTCGTCAAAGAATACAAGGCGTTATCCTCTGCCGATGCGGCAGACACTCTCGCCAAGAACTACGAAGCGGAGGCCAAAGCCAGCCGTCGCTGGGGCGGGTTGCTCTACGCAGTGGGCATCATACTGCTCATCGGCGGCGCAACGCCACTCGTGCTCGGCCTGGGGCAGCAACCGACTGACTCTGGAGCCGAGGTTCTCAATTGGCAGCAGATCACACTTCGAGTTGCTGTGGGTGCGCTCGCAGCATCTGCGGCGACCGTTGCCATCAGGCTGGGCTCGAGACTCATCTCGGATGCAGGAGCAGTCAAGCGGATGGCGCTTGAGTTCAGGGTGATCGACCCATTCCTCGCGAACGTTCGTGACCGCGAGAACGTTGATACTGTTCGCGTTGACCTCGTCGATCGTACTTTCGGAAGGAGCTACATTCCTGCGCAAGGAGACAAGTCCAAAGACGATGACGAAGTCGTAAACGTTGGTGCCGTCTCGCAGTTGCTCGGAGCCGTAGGGAAAATGCTCAACCGTTGAATGAGGTGGCTAACCGGCTTCGTGTCGCCCACATCGGCTAGGGTTCGAATGTGCAGAAAGGCGCTTCGATGCAGAACCCAACTCTGATCCGATGATCGACGGACAGTCTGCTCGGGTTTTGATCACCGTCAAAGCTTCTCCCGAACCATCTGAACAGCATGGTGACACTGTTTGCGTCGCTGGTGTGAGACTTGACCGCGGGAAACCAGAATGGATCAGGCTCTACCCTGTTCCTTTTCGCTGGATGTCGACGGCTCAGCAGTTCGGCAAGTATGAGGTCATCGACGTAGACATTCATCGTCCCCGAGATGACACCAGATTCGAGAGCTACCGCATCAATGGTGAATCCGTATCACGCTCGGTGACTGCAGTCAAAGATGCTGCTGCTCGCGGTGCAATCCTCGATCCGATGATCGGTCCAACCATGTGTGAGCTGCGGCAGGGCGTGATCGCAGACCCTCGGGCGCAGTCTCTCGGGCTGGTTGAAGTGCGCGAGATGAAGGGCATGACTGTTCGTCAGCACCCCGGATGGAGTCCCGAGCAGCAACGGAAGATCGACCGGGCTCTAGAGCAACAACCACTATTTGGAGATGGGCCACCGCCTCGTCTGGATGCTCCGCGTTTTTTGGCGCAGTACAGCTACCTCTGCATGACTGATACGTGCGCTGGACACGACCAGCGCATGCTGGACTGGGAATTGACTGCCTTCGAACGTCGCTGGCTGGGACGGAGCGACGAACTCACGAAGGAAGCGATCAAGAAGCGCTTTCTCGATGAGCTCTGTGCACCGTCAAAACGGGTGAACTTCTTCGTTGGAAACATGGCGCACCCAACGAAACGCCGAAGCTACAGCATCCTTGGCGTGTACGCGCCGTCCCGACATTCCGACTACTCAAACGCGCTCGTACTCGATTTCTAGGCCTCTACGAGCATGGACTTCAAGACGCGCTCGATGATCTGCTCGCGATGGCAGTTGCGCTCGTTCGCTTCGAAGCACAGCAACGCCACGCGGGACGCGGAGGCCCACTGTGCGATCGCGGAGATCGCTTGCTGCCCCGACGGCGTCTCAATGCGCTCCACGTACTGTGCGCGGGCTCGATCTGCCGCAGGAGTAGCGCGCTCAGCGTAGCCATCTCGGTTGTCCTTCAGGTTGCCGAGCTCCGGCATGTGAACGTACTCAATGTCCGCGCTTTCCAGCGCAGCTTTGAGAGCAGTCTTCGAGAATCCACGTTTTCTCGACAGCGGAGTGAGGCGGACATCCACGAGCTTGGTCACCTGCCACGCGGCCAGCCCCTCGACGAACTCATCGATCGAACGTCCTTCGTAACCGACACCGACGAGTCCATCATTCTCATTCCACACGCCACCAGTGTGACACGCGTCAACGGGCCACAACTCGAGTTCCAAGGTCATTCTGTGTTCCACATCGGCACCTTTCCGTCTGCTTCACGTATGGAACAGCCCCGCCTGAACCCACCCGAAGGTGAGCCCAGACGGGGCTGAGCGCTAGATCCGTCGTGAACCAGCGCGTGAGCGCTCTGCTTCGGAGGTCAGGGCTTCGTGTACGACGATCTGCGCTTCACCGTTCGCCATCTGCCGCATGACACCGAACAACTTCCCGTCCATCATGATCGGCCGGTCGCCCACCGTCGGAGAAACGTTGATCGTCTGAGCCATCGACGAGCTGGCGTACTGAGGAGAAGACCCGACAGCACCAGAGGCGAAACCTTGGACGCCGAGACGACGACCGGTTTCCTGCCAGATGTTCAACGAACGGACGCGCTTCGACGGCGACAGGGGGATGTACGCCTCGCCACCCGTTTCCGGTTCAGCCCACACCCGCCACGACCCAGCCGGCGCTATCTGCGCCACATGGTTCTCACGAGTGCCGCCATCGGCATAGAAGTCGAGGGTGCCGCCGTTCGCCATGCCGCTCCCGCTACCTCCGCCACCGAGGACAGGAAGCGACAGGAACACATCGCGCAACTTGCCGATGGCGGCCTGCAGGTCTTGCACCTTGGCTTTGGCGTCCTCGGCCCCCAGAAGCGTGACTTGCGTCTGAATCGCGGTGGGTGTCGCGATGAGTCGATCGGCGTAAGCCGAAGCCGCCTCAGCGCTATCCCCAAGCGCAAGCCGGGTATCGATGATGCGCTGGCGACCCTCATTGAGGCGGGCGGCGATCGCTTCCGTTGAGCCGCCGACCGCCGCGATAGCGCCGGCGGAATCGTTCGCTGAGGACGCGACAGCGAGCATGGCGTCGCTGGTGCTGCGGCCCTGATCGGTGAGCTGGTTGAGGCTTCCGCCGCCCTCATCCATCAGCGCATTGAGCGCGTCGAGCGAGTCGTAGAACGAGTTCGTGGACTTCTCGACGTCGAACTGAGCTGACCCGAAACCGCGGATCTGCTTCGCCAGCTCGTCGATCGCCTCGTTCGTATCAACCGCCACCCCTGCGATCTCCTCCAGAGACTTCTTCGGCGCCTCAGCCGCCGGTCCAAGCTTCCCGAGTGCGATCGCGAGGATGTTGTTCTTGTCCGCCGCGTACCCCGCTCCGGTGGCCTGGGCGGTGAGCGCTGCGAGCAGTTCCGGTGATTCGGAGATCAGCTGGTAAAGCTCGTCTCGTGTGAGTTTCCCTTCTTCTTTGATCCGAGAGAGGTTCGCGGCGACGGTCGGCATGCCTCCCGAGCCTGCGAGTGCTGCCATCTCCTTGCCGAGCTTTCCCCAGCCGTCGGTGAAGTCATCGAGCTCGTTCACCATCGGGTCGAGGGTCTTGAGGGCCTCGCCGAAGAAGTCCTTGCTGTAGTGGGCGCTCTCGGCGAGTACGTCCTTGAGCCGTCCCATGTCTTCGATGAACGGCTTGTAGTCCGGAATCGCGGCGGATCCCTTGTTGGTCAAGGTCTTCGCGAACACATCGGCCGCGCTGGTCGACGTTGTGAGTGCGTTCGTGAGTTCTTCCGACGAGACAGCGGCGCTCTCTACTGCGGTCTGCCATGCATCGAGGAGCGCGATCGCGGTGGCGACGGTGGCGACAGCGCCGAGGGCCTTCGAGACCCCACCGATGATGCGCCCGGTTGTCTGTGCCCTGGGTCCGAGCTCTTCGAGAGCGAGACGAAACTCGGCGATCTTGGGAACCATGGTGAGGAAGGTGCCGCCAGCAAGTGCCGTTGCAGCGACGACACCGCCAAGTCCCAGAACCGCTCCCTGCACTGGCCCGGGCAGATTTCCGTATGCGTCGACCACGGCTGTGACGGCCTGGACCATTCCGCGAAGCATGTCATTCGCTGCCGAACCGGACTTGATCAGGACGGTGTCGAACGCGCCGCCGAGAGCTTCGATGTCGCCCTTGAGGTTGTCGAGACGCTTCCGTGCCTGCTCGGCCGCATAGCCCTGGTCGTCGACTGCCTTCGTCCACTCATCGATGCCCTGAGCGCCTTCGGAGTAGAGGACGGTCGCAGCACGCACAGCATCGGATCCGAAGATCGTCGCCATAGCTGAGTTCCGCTGCTCCGGCGTGAGGTTCTTGAGCGCGTCCTGAAGGTTCCCGGCGAACTTCGACAGGCCGATGAACTGGCCCTGAGCGTCATACGCGGAGATGCCGAGCTCGGTCATCTTGTTCTTCGCTTCAGCAGACTGAGGGGTGAGGCGCTGCAACATCGACTTGAACGACGTACCAGCGTCAGAACCCAAAAGCCCCTGCGAAGCGAACGCCGACAGGGCTGCAGTCGTCTCTTCGATCGAGAGCCCCGTCTGCGCGGCAACCTGACCGCCCTGCGCGAGCGCAGCAGACAGGTCACTCACGTCACCCATCGCCTTACCGGCACCCGCAGCCAAGAGGTCGGCGACGTGAGACATGTCCTTGCCGTTCAGGCCGAACGTCTTCAAAGCGACAGCAGCGATACCAGCAGCGTCAGCGACACCGAGCCCGCCAGCCGCGGCAAGATCGAGTGCGCCGTCGAGACCGCCGGACAGGATATCGGCCGTCGAAACGCCCGCCTTACCCAGCTCCTCGATCGCGTTCGCGGATTCCGTCGCGGAGAACACCGTGCGAGCGCCAGCGTCAAGTGCCGCAGCGCGCAGGAGTTCCATGTTCCCGGCGGACTCATTCGTCGCAGCAGCAACGTTCGACATTGCCTGGTCGAACTCAGCGAACTTCGCGACGGCGATACCCACAGCAACACCAGCAACCGTGCCGATCGCGAGCATCGAACGCCCGAGGATGTCGAACGCTTCCTTCTTCTGCGCCAGTTTCTCAGCCTCAGTACCCGTCTCACGGGTCGACTGAGCCGCTTTCTCCATGCCGGCGATGTATTGCGCTACGTGCGCTGTGAGCGTGACCTTGACCGTTCTATCTGCCATTTCCTTACCTCGTTTCTGGCGCCTGGAGCGCCCTCGTTAAACCAAGAACCCGGCCTCTCCAAGCGGAGAAACCGGGTTTGGCCCTGATGCTTCTGTGCCCTGCGAGGGCTCAGTTTGTGGAAAAAAAAGACGGGGAGAGATATCGCCTAGCCCCGGAGGTCCATCTATTCGAGGGGTGGGGGGACCCCGGGGTGGGGTCTGATTCGTCCGTCGTCGACCTCGATCGGGCACTCGAGAGGACTTGCTTAGTCGTGCTTGTGATGCCCTACAGCTCACCCGCTGTGCGCCCGCTCAGACGACGTGCGCGCTGCGTGTGCGCATGGCTTGGTCGAGCGCTCCTTGTGGGTTGTACTGGTCGGTGAAGCCGTCGCTGATGGTGATGGTGACTTGGGTCGCTGCGGTCACGATGATGGTTGTGTCGTTGTCGATGACGAGTGGGCCGCCGCGTCGGCTGATGAGTGCGGCTGCGGCGAGGAACAGTGTTCGTCCTTCCTCTTCTGGGAGTTCGATGGTGCGCTCGTTGATCGTGACGGTGCTGGTCACGCTCTCGTTGGTCGACTGGGTTCGTCGTGGGTTCATGTGGTCCTTGCTGCGTGGATATGGCAAGGGCCGGCACCGTGTGAGGGTGCCGGCCCGAGGCGTGTGTGGTGGGGTGTCAGCCGAAGTAGGCGTAGTGCATGGCTCGTTCGAAGCCGGCGGCCTGTTCTTCGCGGATGTTGAGGAGGTCGGTCGCGGCCTCTGCTGCGCTCGGCTTCTCGTCGGCGAAGAGGTTGACTGGCTTGGCCCACCGTGATTCGAGGGACCGTCGGAAGACGGCGTAGGCGAGGGAGTCGTCGTTGTTGCGGAGGGCGCGGGCGATGACTCGTTCGGCTTCGTCTGCGTCAGTGATGTTCTCTGCCCGGTCCTGTGCGTCACGGAACGCGATGATGTCGGATCCAGTGTGGCCGACCTTCGCGTCGAGGGTCTTCTCGATCTCTTTGGCCTTGTCGGCGACGAGCGCCTTCTCCTTCTCGCGGAGATCCCGCAGCTTGGTCTTTGCCGTCTCCGTGTTGGTCTTCGTCAGTTCGTCCTTGTACGCATCTGTGAAGTTGGGGTCGCGACTGATGCGCTGGGCTTCCTCGGAGTGGAAGGTCTGTGCGCGTGCCGCTTCCTGACGGACGGTGCTGATCTGGGCCTTGAGGTAGTCGAGTGACATGGTGTCTCCTTCTTTCGCGCACGGCGAGGGTTCTTGTGTGGGCGTGTGTTCTGCCCTGCTGTGGTGGTTCCAGCTGTTTCTAGGTTCGCGGGACTGCCGCCGACTGCCGCGGTTATGTGCCGTTGACGGCAGTCCCTGCGTTCACTGGTTCCTGTACCGCTGGATGGAAGCGCGACTGATCTGCCAGCGGCCGTCGACGAGCTCCCCGTCGAGGCGCCCTTTCTCACACGCATCCCTCACACCTCGAGGTGTGAGCTGCAGCTGTGTTGCCGCCTGACGCGTGGTGAGCATCGTGGGACGCTCCACCGCCTCCGCTGTGATGATCGTCGAGGTTCCGGCCCTGTACGAGAGAGCGGCACGGTGGAGGCTGTTGAGTACGTGGTACACCTCCGCGTCGCGCATGTCCCTGGCGTTGAGCCTGAGCTCATCGAGCTTGATCCGCTGTTTCAGGTAGGCGGCGACTCGGGCCGGCACGATGACGATTGGCCCCTCTTCGCCGTGGAGATAGGAGTCAGGGGCTTTCATTTCGCTCACCTCCCCGGGTTGGGGCAGTGATGTCGAGCGCGCGGCAGAGCATCGAGAACCGCGTGAAGCCTTTCGTGTATATCGGCATGAGGCTGATGTTGCCTTCAGCCATGACGTATGTTGACCAGAGTCGTGCTGCTGCCAAGCACACCTCGCGGACGTACAGGGGTTCGGTGGTTTCACGAAGGTTGTACACGCTCTGGAGGTTGTTGCCCGGAGCGAGAGGCGTCATGATCTCGACGCACACAGCACGGACGTCTTGCTCGAAGAGATCGCCGATGAAGAGCGTCCGTTCACCCTGTGGACCGATGATCTCGTAGTCGTCGAACTGGGAGCTCACGTGGTGTCCTTTCTGGTCGTCGAGTGTGTTCCCCATCTGCGTCCCGCCCAGATGCCGCCGGCGGGGCGCTCTTTCGCTGCGTAGTCGCGGCAGAGCGCCATCAGCGGGCACCTATGACAGATGTAGGCGACGGACTCGGTTGGTTGGTCGTCGAGGATGAACCGGCCGTCGTCGTGACATTCCGGGTCGGTGAGCCGCATTGCATCCTGTAGCGCGGCGAAAGCCGCTTGTGAGCCCTTCACAGCGACGCTCCCGGGTCGCAGTTGGGGTGAGTTGCGGTTGACCCCAAAGCCGGATGCATCGGGTTGTGGCAAGTGACGCAGGTCCTTCCCTGTGAGTCAAATGACTCACCTGTCCCAATTGGGACAGGTGCCGGGTTACCGGAGTTACTGTCGTTACCGACTTCCGGGACAACGGGGGAGGCGAGGTAGCGGTCCCACGCGTCAGCGAAGTGACTGCGCTGATACCCCTTCACGGCGTGCCCATCGACCTTCAACGTGTTGTTCGTCGGGATCTCATACTTCGCTAGTGTGCGAGCGAGAAAGCGGGAGTCGATCGCTTCGCCCTTGATATTTCCCCAGGGTGAGGTCTCGAGGCCGTGCAACCGCGAAAGCAAATCGTTGGTACTGAGTCGGTCATCGTTGAACATGACGTCGCGGATGTCCGAGAGCAACTTGATGCCGAGAGTCGCAGGCTTCTTCTTCGCATCGGCGACCATCATCACCGCGGCGTCCCGAGCTGTTGTCGGCCAGTGCCCGCCGGCAGCGTCCGCGATAGCGAGGATCGGTTCCCAGATGTCAGCGTCGCGATCCTCGATTCCTTCAGGGAGGTCAGGCCATGCATCCGACACCTCCGTCCTGACGCCAGCCGTGGCATTTGCGAGGCGCTCTGTGAGAGATCGTGCTTGGGGTTCGTTTACTCGTCTCCTGTACGGCTCCACGATTTGTCCGTGCTTCCGTCGCTTCATGTTGACGACGATCGACCGGGTCATCAGTGTGTCGGGAAGTTGGTTCAGGCCAGCGAGGGCGACCGCACAGTACGACGGCCATTCCTCCGTGACGATCTCCTTCCCTCGGATCGCTGCTCGTCCGGCCGTTGCTCCCTTTCTGTATCCGGAGTTGAGGAGGCCTCGGAGGTCCTCGTTTCCGTCTGACTTACTTCCACTGAATACCGCATCGATCTCGTCCATCAGCAAGGTGGGCAGTCCGGCTTCGTCTGAGATCTTCCGGAACACGTACGCCACCGAAGCGTTCACCGACAGCACTGGCCGAGGGACGAGAGCTTCGGTGAGCTCCATGCATCGGCTCTTGCCGCTACCCGGTTCAGGGGAGAGGAAGGCAAGACGAGGGGTGTTCTCGAAGGAGTCCACGAGGTGGGCGTGGGCGATCCACAGCGTGTGTGCTGTGGACGATTCGGGGGAGGGGTAGGCGATGAATCGTTCCAGGAACACCTTCACCTCATCAAGGAGCTCAGAGAAACGAACGCCCCCGTCTTCGCCAGAATCGGTAACTGCGGTAACGAAGGTAACTGGTGCGCTCATCGTGGGCCTCCTGCAGCAGCGGCCGCGACTACAACGTTTAGTACGTCGAGTTCGGTGACGAGGGCGCCTGCCTGGTCTGCAGCATCCAAAGCTTCGTCGATTCGACGCTGCTTCATCTCGGAGAGCTGCTTGCCAGGGTTCATAGCGGACTCGTAGTAGCGATCGCGATCCGCCAGAGCACTCGTGAGCGCCGGCTGTAGCGAACGATTTCCTTCAGCAAATGCGAAGTGCCACCATGCAGCGAGAGCCGGTGTCAGCTGCCACAGCTGAATGGTTCCGTCCATCAAGCGCCATAGGGTTGCCTCGAGTTCTGATTCAACCGATGCGCCGATCAGTTTCGGGGTCTGGTGCGTTGCGCGTGGGAGAATTGAGGTGTCGTCCCGCCCCTCAGCGAGATTTTCGGCCGTCTGGTTGCCCGCCAGGCGGCTTTCTCGTGTGGCGTTCATCGCGTACCCCGCTTCAAGGCCACGATGTCTCCCCGGGAGAGGTTCGTAGAACGAATCGCTCCCGCGTCGAGTCCCATGCGATCGAACGCATCGACGTTGAATGCCGCAGTTTCTCCGGTTGGATCGGCGTGAGACAAGCAGTAGCCCAGGAGCTCTGTAGCGGTTTCGACGGTTCCGCCTCGACGGATATGGGCGCGTACGAGCCGTGAGCATTTCGAGGGAGAGAGCTCGAGCCCGTTTTCTGCCGCAGACTCGACTGCGCGTCGGATGAGCTTGTCGACCGAAGAGGTCTGGCTTCCCTGTTCGTGCTTCCAGGCGCCGGTTGCGTTGATGGCGTTCAAGAAGCACCACCGCCCATGGGGCGAAGAAGCGCAGCGATTCGATCGCGTTGCTCCTGTGTGAGTGGCGGCGCGCTACTTACGACTTGAGCGACGTACTCTGCGATTCGAGCGGTCGCGAGGTCACGAGCTGTCTCGCGTTGGTTGGGCTTGTCCCATCGCACTGCAGCAGCATGGCGAGCGAGGGCGGAGCGCTTCTCCGAGGAGGGCATGGAGGAACCTTTCGGTTCCGGAGCCCTGTCAAACCCGGGTGCCTACGTAGGCGGGCAATTCACTTCTAAGTGCAGACTACAGGAGCATTTGGCATGTCTTTGCCATTCAAAGGCGTGTCGGCTTTCCTGGGTAGCCTGGCCGCACCGAGCTGACCAAGGTCAACATGTCCTTCGCGAGAACGGTGCCATGAAAGTGTCGGCAGACCATGCTGATGCCTGCCGCATCGCCCCACGTCGCTAGCTCGGCAACGTCGTACACGTGGCCAGGCCAGTGATTGTTTCCGTTCAGCGTGTTTCGCTCTCTGGCCGATTGGACGGACTCCGCCAGATTCATGCCAGGTGAGTACTTATAGTCTCGAACTGCACAAAGTATGAGATCGCCTAGTTTCACGACGCGAGCAATCTGGCAAGCTTTCGGTCGGCTGCACTGGTAGCGGTGAAGCGTGACCTTCGAGAGTAGGCCGGCGCGCTCAAGTTGAATGTAGCCATCCTCGATTGCCGTCGCTCGATCGTCCGACGCATCCATCAGCTTGGTTAACCAGATGGACAGGTCTGCAGCGTTGTCGCTCATACCTTCCTCACTTCACCGCTCATCGGAACCTTGTCGGAACGTTGACCAGCGGCAATCGCCCGATCGCTTCCGTGATCAGCTTTGCCGACGGCTTTACGTAGTGCTTGAGCGTATTGGCGTTCGCGTGCCGCATCGCATGCTGAACCGTGAGCATGTCGGCGCCGGACTCAACGAGCTCTGTTGCGTACCAGGCCCGGAGCTGGTGTGGTCGGTGCTTGATTCCGGCACGATGGACAGCCTTCGAGAGCGTGTTCGATACCGATTTGGCGTTGACGTGTCCTCCGGTGTTCGGTCCGATTCCGGGGAACCAGAATCCATCGATGGGGAACTTGTCGCGGTTCGCAAGCGCGTGCTCGATAATGAGCGGATGAAGGGGCCTCCACACTTCAAAACCGCCTTTCGCTTCGACGGTTAGAATCTGTCCAGTCTCCCAATCTATGTTTGCGCCGGAGGTTGCCGCGATCTCTACCGCTCGGAACCCCTGGTAGGCCGCAAGAAGCACCATCATGAGCGTCTTCCCGTAGATTCCGGAGCTCAGGAGCCTCTGGACGTCGTCGGTTGAGAATGGGTTCGCTTCCACCCGGACCGTGCGGCCTCGAGGCAGCCGCGCTGCCGGGTTGTCGATCCTCAATCCCTCGTCCTGCATCAGCGTGAAGAACGTATGGAGGAAGGACTTGTAGTTCTGGCGAGTCTTCGGCGACAGGTGCGGGCGGGCGAGGAACGAGATGAGTTCGTGACGCGTCGCTTCCAGCACCGGGTGGGCGAGGAATTGTCCGAGTGACCGATAAACGATGGAGCGTTCCTTGATCGTGCGCTCGGTGCAAGACGCAGAACGCATGTGGAGTACCCAGACGTTGAATGCGTCCTCGTCCGAGATAGTGGCTGTCTCGTGTAAGGGAGTGACTGCGGCGAGCGTCATCGGTTCCATCCTTCCGCGACAACATCAGCGCGAACGAAGGTTGAGATCTCGGTCCCGTCAGCACAACGTCTATCTGCAGCCAAGATGTAGACCCCGACGAACGCGCCCGGCTCGGTGAAGGCCACAAGAGGCGAATGTGCGGTCTCGAGCGCGTAGTCGAAACCCGTGCCGTCCAGATGTCTTGCTCTGAACAGCTGAATCCTGCCGGTCTCGTCACGAGCGTGTCGCCTGTCGAAGAACTCGACGGTGAGCGGGGCGTTGTTAAGATGGGTATTGTTCATGATTCTGATCCCTTCATCGGTATGGTTCGTCATCGGTATGGTTCGCGAACTTGCCCTCGGACTGTTGGCGCAGTAACGGCGGCGTTTCGTTTCAGGTGTCCAGTCCTGGACACCTGAGCTCGAATCGATGGCTAGGTGCGCCACACGATCGAGACGTCTTCTGGGTCAAAGCGACGACCGCTCCCTGACGGTTGAATGGTGACAGTCAGGAGCGACTCGACGACCTCGCGTTGCGCTGCGATCGGCATGGCCTCCCATTTGGCCCGGACATCACCGCCAGCGAGATCGGCGACGACAGTCCGCGGTTGCGCCGCTCTTAACAGCCGCTCAAGCTGCACACGCTCGTCTCTGAGCCTGCTCGTGATCCGCTTCAGCTGCGTGGCCGTGATCTCGTCAGCGGCGAACTGATCGGCGACGATGTCGAGCTTCGCGTCGAGCGCGGAGAGCTGGGATCTGTGCTCATCTGCGGCAGCGGTATCGGTTTGTGCGAAGAGATCGAGTGCATCAGGCCGTGACAGTCGGGCGACAAGGACCTCCGTAACGAGTTCATCGACCGGTGCTTGTTTGCGTCGTACCTTGAAGCACTCTGAGCAGTTGTACGAGGGGTCCTGCCGCTTCGAACTGCCGGTCTGCTTACTCACTACGGTTCGACCGATCTGGCGCCGCATGGGACCACCACATAGTCCGCAGATCGCGAGTCCGCTGAGGAGGTACTTGAAGCCCGGTCCAACATGGTTCGAGCGACGCGATGGGTCCGTCAGAAGCGCGACGAGTTGATCGTGAGTCTCAGAAGAGTAGATCGGTTCGGTGGTCGACTTACCGATGACCTGTCCTTGGTACTGCCGGAGGCCAGCATTTGTCGGCCGAGTGAGGATCTGGCGAAGGATCGTGGAGTTCCACATGGGCGCCTGCGGGCCATGGATGCCTCGAGCGTTGAAGTCGTTGACGATGGAGCGCAGAGACTCGTGGGCGAGTACGCGTCTTGCTGCTTCACGCACAACTGCGGCCTGCTCTTCGTCGACGACATCCCGACGGACAGTTGCAACCGAGTCGCCATCGGCATCGAGGATCCGTTTGAAGCCGTACGGGCTGTAGCCGTGCGGTTCACCCTTCTCGGCTTTCTCCTGAAACTTTCGCTTGAGCCGGCGGGACATGCTCTCAACCTCCCGTCGCGCGACCGTGCCCTTGATGCGCGCCATCATTCGTCCGTCTGGTGTGGAGATGTCGATATCACCACCGACGTTCGCGAGGGCGAGCCCGTGGGTGTTCGCCATGTCGATGACGTCCTCGAGCTCGCGGGGAGTACGTGTGAGCCGGTCTACATCCCAGACGATGATCGCGTTGATGTGGCCAGCCTTGATGTCCGTCACCATGCGGTCGTAGGCGGGGCGCTTCTTGGAGCGAGTCGCGCTGACGTCGTTGTCCGTATAGACGCTCACGACGTCCCACCCGCGACGCTCAGCCTCACGGCGGCAGTCCTGCTCCTGACGTTTCACGCCGAGCCCGGTGCCTTCCGTGTCCTTGCTGATTCGTGCGTAGATTCCAGCTCTCATAGAAGGAGGTTATAACTCACTACTGACACCGCTCGTCTTCCTCATCCTGCCGCTGTCCATCCTCATCGCCGTGTTCCCCGGCGTCTTCGTGCTCCAAACCGGCTTCTGACGAAAGGAATCACCATGCCCATTGCTGTGCTGCTGCTCCGAGGACTCTCCCGCCACGCCTCTCAGATGCGTATGCGGGCCGTCGAACGACTTCGAGACGAGCGGGGCGATGTGCCCGGCTGGGTCCTCATCACCTTGATGACGGCCGCCCTCGTCCTCGTCATCTGGGGACTCGCCGGTCCGGCGCTCACGAACGTCTTCGAGCAGGCGATCAACAAGGTCAGCGGTATCTGAAATGACGTCATCGGTTCCGCTCGAGCCCGTCGCTCAGCCGCCCTCGACCGCCCGTGCGACGTCGACGCGGCGTCGTCTGGCAGACGACACGGGTTCCGCCGTCGCGGAGTTCGTCTTCGTGGGCGTCCTGCTGACGGGGTTGACGCTCGCGGTACTGCAACTGGCGCTCGCGTTGCACATCCGGAACACCCTCATCGATGCTGCCGCAGAAGGAGCGCGGTTCGCGGCGCTCGCCGACAACGGCCTGTCGGACGGAGAGGAACGAACCCGTCAGCTCGTCACATCGGCAATCGGCGATTCCTTCGCCGGGGGAGTGCGGGCCGTGGAAACGGAGGTGTCCGGCCATCCGACGATCACCGTGACGGTCGTCGCACCATTGCCGCTCGTCGGGCTGCTCGGCGCGCCGAGGGCGCTGGAGGTGAGCGGTCGTGCGGCCGTGGAACGCGTGGGGTGAGCCGTCGTCCGAGATGCGGGACGGGATGCTGAGAGGGGTGTCGCGGTCGTGCTGCCACCTCTGGTCTCCACGTCCGCGCGTGTGGCGAGAGGAGAAAGGGTCCGCGTCGCTCGAATTCGTGAGCGTCGGCATGCTCCTGCTGGTGCCGCTCGTCTACCTCATCCTCGTGGCGTCGTCGTTGCAGGGCGCCTCGCTCGCGGCGGAGGGCGCTGCGAGACAGGGTGCTCGTTTGTTCGCGCAGGCGCCGGACGAGGCGACCGGTCAGGCACGACTCCACCGCGCGGTCGTCCTCGGCCTGGACGACTTCGGCTTCACCGAGGACGACGGACGGGTCGAGGTCCGGTGCGCACCGCAGCCCACGAGCTGTCTGCATCGGGGCGGCACCGTCACTGTGGAGATCCGCATCGCGGTGTCGCTGCCGTTCGTGCCGCGCGTGATCCGGTCGGTCGGCGTCGGAATGATCCCCGTCGTCGCGTCGGCGACCTCTCCGGTCTCGCGACTGTGGGTGGGCGAATGAGACTCCGGCGGCAGAGTGAGCGGGAGGGCCGTTGTCCGCCCTGCGGGCGACGACGCCCGCGGTCGTGGTGCGCGGACGACAGCGGATCGACACTCGTCCTCACGATCGGCTACGCGGCGCTCGCGTTGGCCGTTGTCCTCATCGTCGCGGCGGCGACGTCCCTCTATCTGGAACGTAAACGGCTGTTGTCGCTCGCCGACACGCTGTCCCTCGTCGCCGCCGAATCGTTCACGCTCGATGAGGTCGTCCACGACGAGGAGGGCACACGTCCTGTCCTGACCGATGCCGGCGTCGAACGGGCCGTGAGGGATCATCTCCGCGAATTCGGCGCGGCCCCGCTTCGCGCAGTCCGGCTCGACGAGGCGGCGTCGATCGACGGTCGGAGCGCGAGGGTCACGCTGTCCGCTGATTGGCATCCGCCGCTGCTCGCGGTCTTCGTGCCGGCCGGTTTACGGATCGACGCGACGAGCACTGCCCGCAGCGTCTTCTGGTGAGGCCGGGCCGGCCCCAGTCCTGGTCCCGATCACGGGAACGGGCGTGTGCCCTTGTCGACGAAGCGGGGGATGTAGCGGAAGAGGAGCCAGGCGCCGATGAGTCCGACGCCGCCGATCGTGCCTGCCGCGATCGAGATCGAGGCGACGGCCGTCAGGCCCGACATCGCGAGCGGCGCCGCCGCCGTTCCCGCATCACCGAGGAATCGGTACGCGCCGAGGAATGCTGCCGGGCTCTGCTGGGGAGCGAGGTCCGCACCGAGGGTCATGAGGATGCCGCTCCCGACGCCGTTCGCGAGCGAGAGGAACATCGTGACCGCGATGAACCAGGCGACGGAGCCGCCGACATCGTGTGTGAAGGCGAGCACGATGAACCCGAGGCCGAGCCCGATCATCGACGGGACCGCGCTCCAGATGCGTCCGAAGCGATCCATGATCTGGCCGCTCGCGTAGAACAGGGCGAAGTCCACGGCCCCGCCGATGCCGATGATGAGGGCCGTGTTCGCCTCCGAGACGCCGATGCTCACCGCCCACAACGGCAGGAGGACGGAACGACAGGAACGGAGCGCGCCGACGAGGGCGCCGCTCGTGCCCATGCGGGCGAGGACCGCCCGGTAGTTCCAGATCGTGCGGAAGAGCCCCTCCGACTCGTCGGCCGCGAGTTCTTCGCCCTCGCTGCGGTTCTTCCCGTCGCGGCCGCGGACGGACGGCGCCTCGCCGAACATCGCCGCGGGATCGGGGAGCACGAGGAGCGTCACGGCCGATGCCGCGCAGCACAGGACCATCACCCAGAGCGCGGACTGCGAGGTCCCTGTCAGATGGATGATCCCGGCCGCGAGGAATGGGCCGATGAACCACCCGCAGCGGAACACGCCACCGAGCGTCGAGAGCGCGCGTGCGCGATAGTGGCGCGGCACGTAGGTGGTCATGAACGCGTGCCTGGCGAGCCCGAACACGGCCGTCGCGAGGCCGATACAGAAGATGCCGAGACCCAGCATGAATGGATTTGGGGCGACGGCAGAGGTCACGACGCCGAGGACCGCGAGCAACGACGCCCACATCATCGCGAACCGTTCACCGATGCGACTGACCACCCACCCCGCCGGGATGTCGCCGACGAGCTCGCCGAGCATGATCATCGAGGAGATGACACCAGCGACGGCGAGTGTCGCGCCGAGGTTGCCGGCGACCGCGGGGATGATCGGGATGATCGCACCCTCGCCCACGGAGAAGAGGAGTGTGGGGAGGAAGACCGCCACCGCGACCGCTCGGACATTGAAGGGGCGGTCTGGCGAGGTCATCCCCTCGATCGTACGCCCGCGCCCGCCCCAGCCGAGTCACGCACGGTCACGGTAGGCTGGGACCAAATGTTTGACTTGGACCTCTCCTCACAGATCTCGCACCTCCGCTCGACGTTCGACGACATCCGAAGCGTGGTCGGCGTCGACCGCCTCGAAGCCGAGATCGCCGACCTGAGCGAACAGGCTGGCGTGCCGGACCTCTGGGACGACACCGCTCGCGCTCAGAAGGTGACGAGTGCGCTCAGCCACCGGCAGTCGGAGCTCGCCCGCATCACGAGCATCGCGAACCGCCTCGACGACCTCGAGGTGCTCATCGAGCTCGCCGTGGGCGAGGAGGACGAGGAGTCCGCAGAGGAAGCCCGCGCAGAGCTCGTGAGCCTGCAGAAGACGCTCGGTGAACTCGAGGTCCAGACGCTCCTGAGCGGTGAGTACGACCCGCGTCCAGCCGTCGTCACCATCCGCGCCGGTGCCGGGGGAGTGGACGCCGCAGACTTCGCCGACATGCTCTTCCGCATGTACCTGCGTTGGGCGGAACAGCACAAGTACCCCGTCACCGTCATGGACGTGAGCTACGCGGAAGAGGCAGGCATCAAGTCGGCCACCTTCGAAGTCGACGCACCGTACGCGTTCGGCACGCTCAGCGTCGAAGCAGGGACGCACCGACTCGTCCGCATGAGCCCCTTCGGCGCGGCGGGCAAGCGTCAGACGAGCTTTGCCGCAGTCGAGGTCATCCCGCTCATGGAGGAGACCGAGATCGTGGAGATCCCGGAATCCGACATCCGCGTGGACGTCTTCCGATCGAGCGGCCCCGGCGGGCAGTCCGTCAACACGACCGACTCCGCCGTCCGCATCACCCACCTGCCGACGGGCACGGTCGTCTCGATGCAGAACGAGAAGAGCCAGATTCAGAACCGTGCAGCCGCCATGCGCGTGCTGCAGTCGCGCCTCCTCCTCATCCAGAAGGAGCAGGAAGCGGCCACCAAGAAGGAACTCGCCGGAACGATCACGGCCAGTTGGGGCGACCAGATGCGCTCCTACGTCCTCGCGCCGTACCAGATGGTCAAGGACCTCCGCACGGAGCACGAGCAGGGAAACCCGTCCGCCGTGTTCGACGGCGACCTCGACGGATTCATCGCCGCCGGCATCCGGTGGCGTTCGATGTCGAAGGCCGAGGCCGGGAGCTAGGCTCTCGGTTCGCGTTGCCTCGGCGTCGCTTCGGCGCACCGAACCCGGTCGAACACCCCGGTTTCGTGGGCGTCGTAGGATTCGTACAGCCCCCGTACAGGGTGCGAAACGTTGGCGTGTCCTGCCCGTATTCGGGTGTCGGCTGCCTAGGCTCAAGGAGCCATGATTCGGTTTGATCACATCTCCAAGAAGTACCCGGGAACCAGTCGTCCCGCGTTGAACGACGTCGACTTCGAGATCTTGCGCGGAGAGTTCATCTTCCTCGTCGGTGCCTCGGGGTCCGGCAAGTCGAGTTGCCTCCGCCTGATGCTCAAGGAGGACAAGCCGAGCAAGGGCAAGATCCACGTGCTCGGCCACGACCTCGGCTCCATCTCCAACCGCAAGGTCCCCTACTTCCGCCGCAGTCTCGGCGTGGTGTTCCAGGACTTCCGGCTCCTGCCGGGTAAAACGGTCTACCAGAACGTCGCGTTCACCCTGCAGGTGATCGGGAAGTCGCGCGGATTCGTCCAGGAAGCGGTTCCCGACGTCCTCGAGATGGTCGGTTTGGGCAGCAAGGCCCAGCGCCTGCCGCACGAGCTGTCCGGTGGTGAGCAGCAGCGTGTCGCCATCGCCCGCGCGATCGTGAACAAGCCGCAGATTCTCCTGGCCGACGAACCGACGGGTAACCTCGACCCCGCCACGAGCGCCGGCATCATGCAGCTCCTCGAGCGCATCAACGCCGGTGGCACCACCGTCGTGATGGCGACGCACGAGGCCGGCTTCGTCGACCAGATGCAGCGCCGCGTGATCGAGCTCCAGGACGGCCAGATCGTCCGTGACGAACGCCACGGCGGATACGGCACGACCGCTGCGATCCCGGGCCTCATCCGTGGTTCGAGCACCACGTCGACGGCGACCGCTTCTGCGGCCGCCGCCGGCGCCGTCGCCGCGGGAATCGATGCCGCTCCGGCGCCCACCACTGGCGACCTCCGAGTCACGAAGCGCCCCGCCACCGGGACCGCCCCCGTGCAGACGACCGCCACGGCCACGCCGTCCGTCCCGACCCCCGTCGTGCCCGCAGCAGCGGCGCCCGTCGAGACATCGGTCACGCGGACGCCCTCTGCGCCGATCGACCTCCCGGTCGAACCGCCCGTGACGACGCCCGTCGTTCCTGCAGCACAGGCGCCCGCTGCGCCAGCCACATCGGCCACGCCGACTCAGTCCAGCGCATCGACTCCCGCTTCCCAGTCGTCTACGCCGCAGCCGACCGTGCCAGCTGCTCCCGCAGCCGCGGAGGTCCCCGCGCCCGCCCCGAACGGCCAGTCGGCCACGGATGCCGCAGAGGCTCCCGAGGCGGAGCAGGCCGCTGAGGCCGTCACGCCTCCGGAACCGACGCCCCCGCAACGACTGACCAACGCCACCGGGCCGATCGGCCTGCCGGCACGCAACGAGATCGACCCGGCGGAAGCCGAGAACCTGTCGCTCGCGGAACGCCTCGGCCTCCGCGCGGCGGGTCGCACGCACGATGATGGAGAGCAGAACGTGGGGCCCACGAAGTGAGACTCGCATTGATCTGGTCCGAAGTCTGGAACGGACTCCGTCGCAACGTCTCGATGGTCGTCTCCGTCGTGCTCGTCACCTTCATCTCGCTCACCTTCGTGGGCGCGGCCGTCCTCATGCAGATGCAGATCGGCCAGATGAAGAACTTCTGGTACGACCGCGCTCAGGTCGCGATCTACCTCTGCACCGCCGACAGCGGCGGGGAGACGTGCGCCACGGGTGCTGCAACCGACGAGCAGCGCGCCGCCGTCGAAGAAGCGCTCAAGTCGCCCACCCTCGCCCCGTTCGTCGACAAGTACTACTTCGAGAACCAGGATCAGGCGTACAAGACGTTCCAGGAGCAATTCAAGGGCAACGACATCGCCCAGTTCGTGACTCCGGACCAGCTGCCGGAGACCTTCTGGGTGAACATGAAGGACGCCTCGCAGTCCGACGTGCTCGTCGAAGCGTTCTCCGGTGTCGCCGGCGTCGAGCAGGTGACCGACCAACGCCAATACCTGGACCAGATCTTCTCGGTCCTGAACATCGCCAGCTACACGGCCATCGGCATCGCCGCGCTCATGCTCGTGGCCGCAGCGCTCCTGATCGCGACGACGATTCGATTGTCGGCGTACTCGAGACGAAGGGAGCTCGGGATCATGCGCCTGGTGGGCGCATCCAACCGGTTCATCCAGACACCGTTCATCCTGGAGGGCGTGTTCGCAGCCCTCATCGGCTCGCTCCTCGCAGGCGGCGCCGTCGTGACGATCGTGCAGGTCTTCGTGCAGGGCTACCTCGCCGACAAGATGAAGTACATCAACTTCGTCGACCTCGGTGATGCGCTCGTGGTGCTCCCGGTGCTGCTCGTCGTCGGCGTGCTCCTGGCCGCCGTCTCGGCGAACTTCGCGATCTCGCGCTATCTGAAGGTCTGATCCAGAGCTCTGTCGTCTCGCCCACGTGATCGGATGCCGATCACGTGGGCTAGACTGATGGGCTGCCCCGATCGTGGGCACGCTGTTCACACCGAACAGATCGAGTTTCGAACATCAGGAGTACGACGTGCCCAGGGAACGTGGCGAGAAGGTCGTGGCCACCAATCGCAAGGCCCGCCACGACTACCTCATCGAAGACACCTATGAGGCCGGCATGGTCTTGTCTGGAACCGAAGTGAAGTCGTTGCGGGCAGGCCGCGCGTCACTCGTCGACGGCTACGCGTTCATCGACGGGCGCGAAGCGTGGCTGGATTCGGTCCACATCCCCGAGTACAACCAGGGGACGTGGACCAATCACCCGCCGCGTCGGAAGCGCAAGCTCCTGCTGCACCGTGAGCAGATCGACAAGATCGCCCACAAGATCGCGCCGGGCGGATTCACGCTCGTGCCCCTCAAGATCTACTTCAAGGACGGCCGGGCCAAGGTGGAGATCGCCGTGGCGAAGGGCAAGAAGGAGTACGACAAGCGTCACGCCCTGCGGGAGAAGCAGGACACCCGTGAGGCGGCTCGTGCGATGGCGACGCGGAATCGGCTGAACGAGTAGCGTTCGCTCCCGCTACCCTCGGGCGCGCCGGTCTCGCCGCTCAGCTCGCGGTGAACCTGGCCTGCACCTGCACCTCGAACACGAGGTCCTCCGGCTGCAGGCTCACGCCGCCGCCCGAGGTGGACATCGCGGCCTTCATCATGCGCGGGGATCCGCCGATGCCGTCGCTCGCGAACGCCAGCGGTCCCTGCTCACTCGGGAGGAGCCCGGGATCGCTGATCGCCACGGCGGTGACGGAGAGCAGCCCGAGCGATTCCGCGTAGACCTCGGCTTTGCGAACGGCATCGGCGATGGCCGACCGCAGCGACTCGGTCTCCGCATCGCGGGTGTGGTCGTCGCTGAGCGTCCATGTGACGCCCAGCACGGTGACCCCGTCCCAGGTGGACACGTCGTCGACCCACGCAGAGAGCCGTGCGAAGTCCGTGAAGGTCGCGGACACGCTCGCAGCGGAGTGGTAGACGATGTCGAGCTGCTCGCCTTGCGCGTTCCAGGGCCGCTGACCCCAGACCTGCACCTGACCGGCGGACCAGGACGTGATCCCCTCCGCGGGATCAGTTCGCCGTTCGTCGAGGACGGTGCTGATCGCGGCGTGGAGTGCGCCGGTGCGTTCGAGGACCTCGGTGCGTTCGACTCCTTCGAAGCCGAGGGAGAGGCTGACGGCGCCGAGTTCGGGCGCCCGATGGATCGACGCCGATCCTTGCACGGTGATCGTGAGAGCAGTCATAGGGCGAGGCTACCGCAGGCGCTTCCGAGCACGCTGGCCTGCTCGCCGGATCCGCGCTATACTAGAGGGCTGCACCGCAAGGTGTGGTCCGAGGATCTCGATCCTCGGTTGGCAACTCAACAGCGTGTGACAATGACCCTCTTCAGGCGGTGCTCCGGCATCGTTCCGTCGAGTCGCATGGGGATGATCGGTTTCGACATTGCCTGTGAAACTGCGAGAAGCGGGTCGAGGATGCAGGGTTATCTCGTTAACGATCTCTGCAAAACAATAAGTGCCAATTCAAAACGCACTGACTTCGCTCTCGCTGCGTAAGCGAGCCCGATAGTCCGTCAGACCGAGCGAGCTCCCGTCTCGGATCCTGGCGTCATTTAGGGAGCTAGCTGGATGATGGTGTCGAGACGTCATTCGGGACTTTTCCTCGGCTGGGCCCGTTGATCGAGCTGTTCGTGGCAACGATCAGGGCCGAGTAGAACGATTCACGAAATACACCCGTAGAAGGCGCAGAATCTCAGCAGTGGACGGGGGTTCAATTCCCCCCATCTCCACCACCGGTCGTTGTCACACGCTGTTGTCCCGCCACGCGAGCGAGGCCGCCCGAGAGGGTGGCCTCGTTTCGTTTCTGCGGTGTGCGATGCGGGAACAGCGGATTCTCGGATTCTGGAAGGGGGACAGCGGTGGCATAGCATCGAAGTCTCGACCCAGGAGTTCCATGCGCACCGAATCCACCCTGCCCGCCCAGCTGCCCCGCCCGGGATTCCTTCCCGGACTGCTCGGCGCGATCGTCCTCATGGCCGCGCTCGCGCTCATCGGGACGAGCTGGTTCACCGTTGTGCTCTACGTCGTCTGCATCCTCGCGCTCATCATGATCGTGCTCGCCGTCCAGGGGAAGCGCATCGCCTGGGCCGCTCCGCTCGCCGTGATCGCCGTCATCTGGAACCCCGTCGTGCCGATCTCGCTTCCGGGAACGGCTTGGATCTGGCTGCACCTCGTCGGTGCCGTCGTGTTCATCGCCGTCGGAGTCCTCATGCGCGTGCCAGTGCGCCAGGCTGAAGCGCGCAACGCCGACAAGCGGTGAGCCGAGGAGTCACGGCGCCTGGTTCGGTGAGCGTCTCCCAACCGGCAGGTAGGGCGGCGGAGGCGTCGACGAGTGGAGCAACAGCTCGAACCGGAACGGCCGTCAACGAGACCCGGACCCGCCTCATCGAGGAAGCCACGCGCCTCGTGCGACGTCGGGGATACGCCGACGTCAGCTACGCGGACCTCGAACGGATCGTCGGGATCCGCAAGGCGAGCATCCACCACCACTTCCCTGCGAAGGTCGACCTCGGCGTCGCGATCATCCAGGTGTACAGCGCAGGATTCCTCTCCCGACTGCGCTCGGTCGGCGTTCGCCGCGCCGGCATCGTTGGCCAACTGCGGTTCTACACGGAGCTGTACCGCGAGGGACTCGTCGACGGCGAAGCCTGCCTCTGTGGGACGCTCGCAGCGGAGGTCGTCCCCTCGGCGATGGCGACACGTGTAGCGGAGTTCTTCGCCGCGAACCTCGATTGGCTGACCCAGCGGATCACGGACGGCATCGCCTCCGGGGAACTGCTCGACGCGCTGGACGCACGCGCCGCCGCACAAGCCGTCCTCGGAGCTGTGCAGGGCGCACTCGTCGTGAGCCGGTCGCTCGACGACCCCGCGGTCTACGACGGAGCGGTCGATGCCGTCATCACCCGGCTGGTCCGCGAAGCCGTGGACGTCTGATCCGCCGACGTCAACCATCGATGCCGGCGCACCGATCCAGGTGTGAGACGGTTGAACCCGGAAACGACCGGGGGATGCAGTGGGCAAGCGAAGCAGGACGTGGTGGCGGGTCGGCATCGGCGGAGGTGCCGTCGTGGTCGCTCTGGGGACGGTCGCGATCCTCATCGCGACCGGAGTGATCTGGCCCAACCAACTCTGGGCACGCGGCTACGAGGTCCGCGGTGTCGACGTCTCGTCCTATCAGGGGACGATCGATTGGAACGAACTCGCGAGTCAGGACATCGACTTCGCCTACATCAAGTCGACGGAGGGCTCCGGCGACCAGGACGAGTACTTCGCCGAGAACTGGAAGGCGGCGCAACGAACCGGTCTCCTCGTCGGTGCGTACCACTTCTTCAGCTTCGAGAGCCCTGGTGAGACACAAGCCGAGAACATCATCAGCACGGTCCCGAAGGCCGCCGGGGCGTTGCCGATCGTGGTCGACGTCGAGTTCTACAAGAACTTCGCCAAGAACCCACCGAAACGTGAGCTCGTCCGCAGCATCCTCGACCCCCTCCTCCAGAAGCTCGAGGCCTACTACGGTGTGCCGCCCATCCTGTACGCGACGGAGACTCCATACGAGCTCTACCTGAGCGATGCGTATCCGGACAACCCGATCTGGATCCGGAACGTCGCGACGCCTCCGACGCTCTCCGACGGCCGCGCCTGGACGATCTGGCAGTTCTCGAACCGGGACAGGCTCACGGGCTACAGCGGGAAGGAGGAGTACATCGACATGAACGTCTTCGACGGCTCCCTCGACGAGCTGAAGCGCCTGACGACGCGCTGATCGGGCCCGGCAGCCACTCGTGCGGGTGCTGGACGGAGTCGGGCGCGAGCCCTGCGATCGTCAGTAGTCCGTGCGCTCGTCCGAGGCGAGCCACGTGGCGAAGGGACGGAACTGCGTGGCGGCGTCCCGCTGTTCGACCCGGACGTCCCACTCGCCCCGGGGCGTGGAGAACAATTCGTAGAACGCGAGATCGTCGAATCCGCCGGCCGCGGCATCGTGCCGGTCCGCGGCGTAGACGATGCGGTCCACGCGCGCCCAGAGGGCGGTCGCCATGCACATGGGACACGGCTCGCACGAGCTGTAGAGCGTCGCGCCGGTGAGCGAGAAGTCGGCGATGGCGCGGCCGGCCTCGCGGATGGCGACGACCTCTGCATGAGCGCTCGGATCGAAGTCGCGGGTCACCCGGTTCTGTCCGCGGGCGATGATCTCGCCGTCCTTCACGATCACGGCTCCGAACGGGCCTCCGCCCTCCGTGATGTTGACCGTGGCGAGATCGATGGCGAGCGCGAGGTACACGGCATCGTCGGCATCGTGTTCGAGTGGGGTGCGGGCGTCGGTGAACGATGGTTCGAGCGAACTGATGGTGGATCCTTCCGGCTGCGGGCAAAGGGTGTTTCGAGCCTATGGAAGCGGCCGCGCCGAGTCGTCGGTCGGAAGGATGATTGTCCTCGTCCCGCGGTCCGACGGCGATAGGCTCGAACGAGGGCACACGATGGACGGGTGCGGGCGGGGATCGAGTGACGGACAGCGGCATCGGGGCAGGCAACGACGGTTTCAGCGCCGAGCGACGACGCGTCGAGGCGGTCGCCAGTCTCGAACTCTTCGACACGCCCGCCGAAGAGCGATTCGACCGCATCACGCGCGTCGCCCGCGAACTCTTCAACGTGCCGATCGCCGAGATCAACCTGATCGACGACGAGGAGCAGTACACCAAGTCGCCGCAGCCGGGTGGAACCCCGTCGAAGCGACCGCGTGAGACGTCATTCTGCGACATCACCATCCAACGCCCCGGCCTGTTGGTCGTTCCGGACGCGACCCAGGACGACCGCTTCTCCTGGCGTGATGTGGTGACGAGCGATCAGCACATCAGGTTCTACGCGGGACGACCGCTCTCGCTCGGGGACGATCTCCGGGTCGGAACCCTCTGCATCGTCGACACCGAACCCCACCAGCTCGACGAAGCCGGACTGCAACTCTTCGAGGAGATGGGGCAGTGGGCTGAGAGAGAGCTCCGGGCGAACGTCGACATCGACCGAGCCGCGGACGTCCAGCGAGGCTTCCTGCCGGGAGGACAGCCCTGCCCGCCCGAGTTCGCGGTCGCCGGCGTGAGCCTGCCGCACGGCGGCGTGGGCGGGGACTTCCACGCGTGGACCGCGACCGACGACGGCTTCGAATTCACCGTCGCCGACGTCATGGGCAAAGGGACCGCCGGCGCCCTCCTCGCGACCGATGTGCGCGCGGCGTTCCTCGCGCGGGTCGGCGGAGACGTCGGGGAGACGGTGACCGAAGTGAATGCGCAGGTCGTGCACGACCTCGCCGCCACAGGGAGCTTCGCGACACTCGTCCACGCGAGGATCGATCGCGCCGGTCGGCTGGACTACGCGGACGCCGGGCACGGCCTCACGATCGTGGTGCGGGCCGATGGCCGCGTCGACCGCTTGGACTCGACCGGTCTCCCGATCGGCATCCTCGAGGACGGCGTCTGGGGGACCCAACGCGCCGAGATCGCGCCGGGGGAGACGCTCGTCGTCTGCACCGACGGCGTGCTCGACCTGTACGACGGCACCCTCGAGTCGCTCGACCGTCTGGCCGAGCTCGTGCGCGCCGGTGGCGGCCCGACCGAGATCGTCGAGCGCATCGTGGTGCTCTCCCGTGCCGAAGCGCGCTCGGACGATCTCACGGCGGTCGTGATCACCCGCTCCGCCTGATCGGCAGCGCAGCGAGACGGGGCAGCGAGACGGGGCGGCGAGCCCCAGTTGCCGAGGTTCAGTTGCCGCGGTTCAGCTGCTGAAATTCAGCTGCTGCGTGTCAGCCTGCGATGCTCCGCCCGCGACTGATCGTCCAACGGTTGACGCCGTCGACCCGGTCGTACGCGAGATCGTCCACGAGCGCCTGGATGAGGGCGATGCCGCGACCCTCCTCGGCGAGCGCATCGGGCATCTCGAACGTGCGCAGGGAGAATCCGCCCGCTTCCGCCGTGTCCTTGAGGGTCGCGCGCAGGCCGCCGTCGTCGATGTCGACCGTGAGCACGCAGGTGACGCCGGATCCGGAGTCTGCGTGCTGGATCACGTTGGCGGCGAGTTCGGCGATGGCCGTCTCGAAGGCCATCCGGTCGAGCGGAGCGACGTCGTCGTGATCGGCCCACAGCGCTTCGAGGAAGTCTTGGACGGTGTCGACGTCGTCTGCCGGAGTGTTGAAGCGGAGGACGCGCTCAGTCACGATACGCGGCTTCCGCCGACTCGAAGGGGGTGAGGATCTGGTCGACGTTGGAGAGACTGAGGACCATGGCGACCTGCTCCGAGGGTGCCGAGATGCGGACGTCGCCGCCGGCCTGGCGCGCGGTCTTCAGGCAGGCGATGAGGACGCCCAGCCCCGCAGAGTCCATGAAGGTGACGGCCGAGAGGTCGATGACGATCTTCGGACGGTCGCCTGCCAGCGCGCGGTTCACTGCGCTCCGGAGGTCCGGGGCGGAAACCATGTTGAGACGTCCGTCGATGCGGAACGCGACGACGTCGTCGCCGATCGGTTCGGTGGTGACTGCCATTGCCTGTTCGGCCCCTTCTCCCGGACGGTCCCCGATGTCTGGGACCAGTGACGATGCTAGTCGGGCGGCGGGCACTCCGCGTGCTCCACGCCGCCCGAAGAGGGGCCAACAGATGCCGGTTTCGCCCTAAACTTGTGGAGGACGGCTCACAGGGCGCCGTCGGAGCGGAGATCGACATGGCGGACGCGAATCCTGCGATCGTCGGCATCGTGAACCGATGGCCGAGCGTCAATGTCGTCCTGAGCGACGCGATCCAGAACGACTCCTACTTCCATCTGGAGGGACCGGACGGCGGGACGCTGTACCTGAACGCCGAGACGATCGCCTTCGTCGCCTCGCTCGACACCTGGAAGGGTCGTGTCGTGACGAGCGAAGGGCTCCCCGAGCTCTAGGCGTCCTCGAAGTTGCAGCTTGTGCAGCTATCTCGCGCGTGTGAGAGTTGTCGCGTGTCAACGACCCGGCCCCACAGCATCGGTTCCGCCGCCTGGAACCCGTCCCCTCGCATCGCATGAGCGAGACCACGACCACAGGATCATTCGCCACAGCGACCGTGGCCCCGCGCCGAGCATGGCAAGCACTCGTCGTGCTGCTCATCGGCATGTTCATGGCGCTGCTCGACACGACGATCGTCAACGTCGCGCTGCCGACCATCCGGACGACCCTCGACGCGTCCGAGTCGACGCTGTCGTGGATCATCTCCGGTTACGCGCTCGCCTACGGCCTCGCACTCATCCCGTCGGGTCGGCTCGGTGACAGGTTCGGCCACAAGTGGATCTTCTTCACCGGTCTCGCGCTCTTCACCGTCGCCAGCCTCGCCTGCGGACTCGCGCAGGACAGCACGCAGCTGATCGTCGCCCGCGTGGTGCAGGGACTCGCCGGCGGCATCTTCTTCCCGGCCGTGACCGCATTCATCCAGTTGTTGTTCCCGCCACGCGTCCGGGGCAAGGCATTCGCGATCATGGGCGCCGTCATCGGCGTCTCCACAGCCCTCGGCCCGATCGTGGGCGGCCTCCTCATCCAGGCGTTCGGTGAGGAGAACGGCTGGCGCCTCGTCTTCTGGGTGAACCTGCCGTTCGGCGTCATCGCCCTCGTCGCCGCGATCTTCCTGCTTCCGCGCGGAGCCGAGGGGCGCGTCGCATCGGGCGGGGTCGACTGGTTGGGCCTCCTCCTCATCTCCGCCGGCCTCGTCGCGATCCTCGTGCCGCTCATCGAAGGCCAGGACCAGGGCTGGCCGCTCTGGACGTACCTCACGCTCGCTGCCGGTGTGCTGTTCATCGTGCTGTTCGCGTTCTGGGAGATCGCGGTCACGAAGCGCGGCTCGAGTCCGCTCGTGCCGCCGCACCTGTTCTCGCACCCGGCGTTCACCGGCGGGACGATCCTCGCCCTCGTGTACTTCGCCGCATTCACGAGCATCTTCTTCACGATCTCGATCTTCTGGCAGTCCGGCCTCGGCCACACCGCGCTCGAATCAGGCCTCGTCTCGATCCCGTTCGCGCTCGGCAGCATCGTCGGCGCCTCGCAGAGCGACCGGCTCGCGTCGAGGCTCGGCCGCACGGTGCTCGTCGCCGGTGTCGGCATGGTCACGATCGGCCTCGTCGCCCTCTGGATCGTGCTCAGCACCGTTCCGGTCGCCGACCTCACCAACTGGGCGCTCCTCGGCCCCCTGCTCGTCGCCGGTATCGGCAGCGGGCTCTTCATCGCCCCGAACGCCCAGTTCATCGTCGCGACCGTTGATCGCCAGGAAGCGGGCGCGGCGAGCGGCGTCATCGGTACGATGCAGCGACTCGGCAGCGCGATCGGCATCGCGGTCATCGGCAGCGTGTTCTTCGGGACGCTCGACATCGCGAAACCGACGGCGGCGCAGATCGCGAAAGCGGCACAGGAGCATGGCGCAGCCGGGCAGCAGGCGGTCAAGGACGCGATCCAGCAGATCGCGGAGCACAACGTCGCCCTCGGGTTCGGACACAGCGCGGCGGCGGCCCTCGCCGTCAGCGCCGCGTTCGCCCTCGTCGCGTTCTTCCTCGTCTTCGCGCTCCCGAAACAGGTCAATCGGGGCTGGTAGGGCGGCGTCGTCCAGGCGGCGGTGTCAGGATGGCAGCATGGTCGAGATATCGGACGAGGACTTCGAGCGGATGGTCACCGAGGAGTACGACGCCATCCCCGATTCGATGGTGGGCGAGCTGCAGAACGTCGCGATCCTCGTTGCGAACCAGCCCGCGGGGGAGCGGCCGAGGCTCTACGGGCTCTACAGCGGACATCCGCTGACCTCACGCGGCGTCTACGGATTCGGTGAGCTGCCGGACCGCATCACCCTGTTCAAGAACAACCTGCAGGAGCACAGCGCCGATCTCACCGAATTGCGGGCTCGGGTACGTGTGACGCTCGTCCACGAGATCGGCCACTACTTCGGGCTCGACGACGCGAAGCTTCACGAACTCGGTTGGGCCTGAGCTCGATCGCCCCCGGCCCGACGCATCGTCACGCAGACGCAGGATCGTTCGGCGCCGACCAGCCCTCCGCCTGCAGGGATTCCAGTTCCTGACGGAGCGCGTCACGGCCCGAGACGCCGAGCTTGCGATAGATGTTCGCGAGGTGGTTGTCGACGGTGCGCGCGGACACCCCGAGCCTCGCCGCGATCTCCTTGCTGCGCTCGCGCCCGGCGGCAGCGGTGGCGACCGTCCACTCGCGTGCCGAGAGGGTGAATGCGCTGTCGTCGTGGCGGGCAGGATCGCGGCCGCTCAGGTTGCGTGACCACTCCGACGTCAAGAGCGAGGCTCGTCTGGCGAGGCGATGCCTGCCCGCGGCTCGCGCGAGTCCGGCGGCTTGGCGCGCCGCAGCGGCCGCCCCGGCTGGAAGACCGGCGGTCGCGAGCCGTTCCGCGGCTTCGATGAGCGCGTCGGCGTCCTCGGCGACTGCGGCCTCCGCGTGGGCGAGGAGGATGCCCATGAGCGCGCTGCTCGTCGACGCGGTGATCGTCCGCAGCTGTTCGACGACCGCTTCCGGGTGGCCGAAGAGCACGGCGACGGCCGCCGTGAGCCCGGAGAAGGAGAAGTACTTCGCCTCGATGCCGCGGTCCACGGCGAGGCGGATGTGGTCGACGGCGCCAGCTTCGTCGCCCTCGTGAAGAAGCCTCCACGCCTGCACTTCCGCGATCTGCAGTCGAGTGGCCGCGAAATCACGGGCTTCGGGGTTGAGCCTCGCGAGGATCGCATCCGCTTCGTCGTTGCGTCCCAGCCGGGCCGCCGCCGTCGCGTGCACGGCCACCGCCGCACCGGCCGCGCCGAGGAAGTCCCGCCAGGTGAGCTGCTCGACGGCCTGTCCCGCGAGTTCGAACGCTTCCTGGGTCCGTCCGGCGTGCAGCGTCACGAGCGAGATCCCGTAGTTCCACATGCCGACCGCTTCCGCGAAGCCGTCGCCGCGTTGCCGCTGCGCGAACGCAATGCTCTCGCGGATGTGGCCATCGAGTGATTCGACGAGGAACGTGCCGAAATC
This sequence comes from Plantibacter lichenum, assembly GCF_050587525.1. Lineage (NCBI taxonomy): Bacteria > Bacillati > Actinomycetota > Actinomycetes > Micrococcales > Microbacteriaceae > Plantibacter > Plantibacter lichenum. The sequence continues at coordinate 128,553 of NZ_JBOBFT010000008.1, forward strand.
GAGGATCGGCCCGCTGTTCCGCTTCATGATGCCGACCGTGGCGGTCTTCGTCCGCGCCGCGGCGATCGCACTCCGCGCCGAAATGAGGTCGCCCGCGAAGATCGCCGCCGTCAGCCGGTACAGCTCGGCGTCCAGGACCGCTGCTGCATCGGCGTCATCGACGATGTGCTGGCGGCTGTGCACGGCGGGGTCGCCGGCCATGAGCCGCCAGTTGGTGATGTTCGAGGCGAGCAGCACCTGCCCGCGTGACGGCGGCAGCGTGTCGAGGACGCGCATGCCGAGCGCGACGGCTTCGACCGGACGTTGCCGGCGCATCGCGATGTGATAGCAGCGGCGGACGGTGACCGCCGCAAGGACGTCCTCGGATTCGGCGGCGTCTGCGGCATCGGCGAAGGCCTCGTCCGCCTCATCCAGCCGCCCGACGGCCGAGAGGGCATCCGCCCGCACGAGGAGGGCGTCGGACGGCACCACCTCGTCATCGTGGGCGGCCCGTTCGACGGCGGCGGTGGAGAGGCGGATGGCGAGGAGATGATCCGCGAGTCCGTGCGCGTACCTGGCCGCCCATGCGAGTTCTGCGGCACTCGGCGGCGTCGGGGTCTCCGCCAGGAGGCAGATGGACGTGAAGCGATGGTCCGTGCGGGTGCCGTTCCGCAACAGCTCGGCGCCTTCGATTCGTCTGGCGTCCCGTTCGACCTCGGACAGCACGCTCAGCAGCGTCTCGGCGAAGAGCGGGTGGGCGAGATAGACCTCCCCGTCGGCGGCACGCGCGATCAGTCCCGCAGCGTCGAGCGTTCCGAGGAGGTCCGGGCGTGGGAGAAGCGCTTCCGGCCACGGCTCGGCGACGGCGATGAGTTCCGCGAGGGCGCGGGCGTCTGGATCGAGTGCTCGGAATCGTCCGGCGATCGAATCCCGGAGGCGTTCGGGCAGGGAGGCTGAGTCGATGACGATGCCGCCGCGCCCTTCGTGGATCACCCCGCTCCGTTTCGCGGCGAGTAGGAGCTCTCGGAGGAAGAGCGGATTCCCGCCAGCGCGTTCGACGAGCGTTCGGAGACTCGAGGGTTCGATGCGCGCTCCGAGGGCGCGCCGGACGAGCGCGCCGGCGGCCTTCGCGGAGAGCCCGGCCTGATCGACGACGTCGATCAGGCCCTCGTCCTGCAAGCGCAGGAGCGGCCCACTGAGCTCGTGCTCTGTCCGGACCGTCATGATGCACGGGATGCGGTACACGCGGATGAGCTGGTACACGGTCGACGCGGAGATGTCGTCGAGCATCGGACCGTCGTCGACCACGAGGACATGCTTGCCCCTCGTCGCGGAGACGAGCGAGAAGAGTCGTTGCAGTCGCTTGTCGGTCGGCTCGTCGACGGGTGCGCCGGTTGCGGCGAGGAGCGGGGCCATGGCACCGAGGGGCACGTCGCGGAGCTCTGGCATCGCAACGATCGAGAGGATCGTGTGGCCGGCCCGCTCCATGCGTGCGGCCACCGCGGCAGCCTGCGTCGACTTGCCGATGCCGCTCGGTCCGCGCAGCAGTTGCACACGCCCACGGCGGGATCCGAGGTGGGCGACGAGCGCGCCGATGCTCGCGTCGTCGAGGACGATCGGCCAGTCCATCCGGGTCTCCATCGCGAGCTGCGGGGCATGGACCACGGAGGGGCCGATGCAGCGGCAGCCGCTCTCACTGCACGCTGGAAAAGTGTACAGGCGGCCCGGAGACCCTCCTCCCCGGCCGATGCGGGATGTTCGGAACGGGGCCGATGGGACGGGCCTCCGACGGACGGATTGAGCCGCCGCTCCGATCGCGGAAGCGGATCGTCCGGGCGCCCTGAACCGTCGTCACCGATGCGCTAACGTCGGCGAAATGAGTTCAGTACTGCCGGCAGATCGCCCCTCCGTCTCCTCCGAGGCCTCTGCCTCGGAACCCCTGCACGCGGAGGTCCTGGCGCTCTTCGATCGGATGTACGGCGGCTATCTCGAAGGCGACTCCGGCCGCATCGATTCGCTGCTCGCCCCCGAGTTCACGATGTTCGACTCTGCAGCTCGTGAGCTCGTCGTCGGCTTCGAGGAACTCGCTTCCCTGCGTGCGGCGCGCGGCCCCCGGAACCCGGACATCGTCGAATCGGCGCTCATCGTCGACGAGCTGCGCGTGTTCGAGCGCGACCAAGACGTCCTCGCGTGCTTCATGCTCGAAGTCCGCATGAGTGATGCCATCGGCACTCCCCTGGAGTCGGAGCGTTCGCGGACGACGGCCTGGTTGGCCAGACGAGGCGGCGCCCTCGTGATCCGCCACCTGCACGAGGACGTCTACCAGGTGGGCGGCGCCCCGATCAGCTGATCGCGGTGATGAACGTGTCGATGTCGGTCACCTGCGCTTGACGTGGGAAGACCTTCTCGGTGAGGACGCGGTGCACTTCGGCGTCGCCGTCGGCGACGCCGTCGTGGAGGACGACGACACGGAAGTCGCGGTCCGCGGCATCGCGCACCGTCGAGAGGACGACGCCGCTCGTCGAGATGCCCGTGAGGATGAGCGTGTCGATTCCCTTCGCCTGGAGCTGTTCGCGGAGGTCGGTGGTGCTGAACGCGCCGACTCGCGACTTGCGCACCACGATCTCACCGTCCGCGGGACTGATGCCCGAGTGGATCGCCGTCCCAGGGTCGCCGTCGGCCAACTGACCCGAAGCGGCGGCGACGCTGAACGCGGGGTTCCTCGACGGGACCCCCGCAACGTCGTCCTCGCTCAGGGCGACGCGGACGTAGGCGACGGTGAGGCCCGCGGACCGTGCGGCGTCGCGCGCTCTGCGGACTTCGGCGACGAAGGCGTCTCCGTCGGGGAGGCGACCCGTGATGGACGGCTGGAGGTCCATGACGAGGAGGGCGGAGGTGGACGGAGTGATGGGGGAGAGCTCGGTCACGGTAGCGGCTTTCTGTCGGGGATCCTGCCCGGCCGGCACACGCTAGCACCCCTCGCTGTCACCGCTTGTCAGGAAATTCCGCACGTCGAGCGCGCTGCGCGGCCGACGGCCAGTATTTCCTGAAAACGGATGATCGATGCCTCACGGGGCATGTGTTTCCGCACCAGGGCGCTCCAGGAGCGGCGGCAGGACGTCCCGAACGGGGGTCGCTGCCGACATCGGGGGAGTTATCCGCCACTCGTCCCTGATAGTCTGGAACTCCAAAGGCCACCGTCCTCCCGGGAGACCTGCATGGCGACAATCCTCATCGTTTTCGCTGCGATCTCCGTCGTCACGCCCTTGCTCACGCGCTGGCTGTCAACGCGAGTTTTCGTCCTCGTAGCACTCATTCCCGCAGCGGCATTCATCTGGACGCTGCTCCAGACCGGCGCCGTGCAGAACGGCGGTGTCGTCGCGGAGACCTTCGAATGGATCCCGCAACTCGGCATCTCGCTGTCGTTCCGCATGGACTCCCTCGCATGGCTCCTGTCACTCGTCGTGACGGGCGTCGGCGCTCTCGTCCTGCTCTACTGCGCACGGTACTTCTCGAAGGACGAGCCGGGGCTCGGCAGATTCGCCTCCTTGCTCCTCGCTTTCGCAGGGACGATGTTCGGTCTCGTGACGGCAGACGACCTCGTCGTCATGTTCATGTTCTGGGAGATCACGAGCGTCCTCTCCTACCTCCTCATCGGTCACTACACGGGCCGCAAGGAGAGCCGAGGCGCCGCGCTCCAAGCGCTCCTGGTCACGACCTTCGGCGGTCTCGTGATGCTCGTGGGCGTCGTGATGATCTCCGTGCAGGCCGGAACGACGTCGATCGCGTCCATCGTCGACCAGGGGTTGACCGGCCCGATGGCGACCACCGCGATCCTCCTCATCCTCGTCGGCGCGATCTCGAAGTCCGCGCTCGTCCCGTTCCACTTCTGGCTGCCGGCCGCGATGGCGGCGCCCACTCCGGTGAGCGCGTACCTCCACGCTGCGGCGATGGTGAAGGCCGGCATCTACCTCGTCGCCCGGTTCGCGCCCGGCTACGCTGACACGCCCGGCTGGACGCCCATGCTCGTGGGACTCGGCGTGCTCACGATGCTCGTGGGCGCGTGGCGATCGCTTCGGCAATACGACCTGAAGCTCATCCTCGCCTACGGCACGGTGAGTCAACTCGGCTTCCTCATGATCATCTCCGGCTACGGGACGCGCGACTCCGCGTTGGCGGCGGTCGCGTTGCTCCTGGCCCACGCCGTCTACAAGGCGACGCTGTTCCTCGTGGTCGGCATCATCGACCACAACGCGGGAACGCGCGACTGGCGGCACCTCTCCGGTGTCGGCAAGCAAGCGCCGTTCCTGGCCGTCGTCGCGGGGATCGCCGTCGCCTCGATGGCAGGACTGCCTCCGCTCTTCGGCTTCGTCGCGAAGGAAGCGGTCTTCACGTCCCTCCTCCAAGATGCGATGCACGGAGCCGTGTGGGGCTGGGTCGCTCTCATCGGCACAGCCGTCGGATCGGTGCTCACGGTCGCGTACAGCGCACGCTTCTTCTGGGGCGCCTTCGCGTCGCGCCGCGGCGCAGAGCCGACGAAGCTCCACAACGATCACCCCGACATCATCGTCGCCCCGGCGATCCTCTCCGCCGTCACGGTCGTCCTCGGCTTCACCGCCGGTCCCGTCGACGCACTGCTCAGCCCCTACGCGGACACACTGGGGGAGGGCCACTACCATCTGGCGCTCTGGCACGGCTTCGAGCCGGCGCTCGGCATCTCCGCGGTCGTCGTCGCCCTCGGCCTCGTGCTGTTCTGGCGGCGCATCCCGGTCGCGCGGTTCCAGGACAGAGTTCCACCGCTCATCGACGCTTCGCGCGGCTACTGGTCGACGATGCAGTTCGTCGACAAGCTCTCGGCGAAGGTCACGCTCTTCGCCCAGCGCGGTGGTCTCGTGCAGTACCTCTCGACGATCCTCGTCGTCTTCGTGCTCACGCTCGGCGCCATCGCCCTCATCGGCCGCGCCTGGCCGACCGAGATCCGCCTGTGGGACTACCCGGCGCAGGTCGCGATCGCGTTCACCATGGCCGCCGCTTCCATCGCCGCGGCCCGCGCGAAGCAGCGGATGACCGCCGTGCTGCTCGTCGGCGTGACGGGCTTCGGCCTCGTGGCGCTCTTCGCCCTGCACGGCGCACCGGACCTCGCGCTGACCCAGGCGCTCGTGGAGACCATCACGGTCGTCGTCTTCGTCCTCGTGCTCCGTCGCCTCCCCACACGCATCGCGCAGCACAACAAGCCCGTCAGGCGCATGCGACGCGCGATCATCGGCGGATTGACCGGTGTCGTCATGGGCGCGATCGGCCTCATCGCATTCGGCGCCCGTCAGGCGGAGAGCATCGCGACCGAACTACCGCGTTTGGCCGTCGAAGAGGGCCACGGAAAGAACATCGTCAACGTCATGCTCGTCGACATCCGCGCCTGGGACACGATGGGGGAGGTCTCGGTACTCGTCGTCGTGGCGACCGGCATCGCGAGCCTCCTGTTCGTCTCGCAGCGCGGTTCCGCGGTTCCGCGACTGCTCGGCGCACGCGGCAGCCGCTCCGCGAAGGCCAGGTCGAAGGTCGTGGCCGACCCGCACATCGGTGAAGAGCGCGAGGCCGTTGGCCGGCACTCCTGGCTCATCGGCGGTCGCGCCATCGCGGAAGCGAACCGCTCGATCCTGCTCGAAGTGCTCGTCCGACTACTCTTCCACCCCGCGATCATCGTGTCGGTCTTCCTGCTCTTCGTCGGCCACAACGAGCCGGGCGGCGGGTTCGCCGGCGGCCTGCTCGCCGGTCTCGCGCTCGTCTTCCGCTATCTGGCCGGTGGACGGTACGAGCTCGGCGAAGCCGTGCCGATCGATGCGGGCAAGGTCCTCGGACTCGGCCTCCTGCTCTCCGTCGGAACCGCAGCTGGCGCGCTCATCTTCGGCGGTGAAGCGCTGCAATCGGCGTACTTCGCGACCGACGTGCCGATTCTCGGACACCTGTCCTTCGGCACCTCCACCATCTTCGACATCGGCGTGTACCTCGTGGTCGTCGGGCTCGCGCTCGACATCCTGCGCAGTCTCGGCGCCGAGGTCGACCGGCAACAGGACGAGGCGGACATCGACGATCAGAGCACCGACGAGTTCACCCCGAGCGAGGTGGAACGATGAGCGCATCCCTCACCCTCGTCCTGCTGATGGCCATCATGTACGGCACGGGCGTCTACGTCATGCTCGAGCGGAGCCTCACACGCTTCCTGATCGGCTTCATCCTCGTCGGCAACGCCACGAACCTCCTCATCCTCATCATGAGCGGGGCGAGCGGAACGGCGCCCATCGTGACGGGGACGGCGTCCGACGATCACATGGTCGACCCGGTGCCCCAGGTCCTCATGCTGACCGCCATCGTCATCAACTTCGGCATCACGGCCTTCATCCTCGCCCTGATCTATCGCACGTGGTGGCTCGCCCAGCTCGGCGATGAAGGCGACACACTCGGCGACGAACACGAGCACGACACCGAGGAGGCCACCGAAGAGGTGTTCCGTCAGGTGGACGTGGACGACGAAGCCATCCAACGCGTCCTCGACCAGAGCAACGAGCACAGTTCCGACGAACGGGACGGATCCACACCGAACGGCACCACCACGGGGAAGGGGAAGGGCGCATGAACGCACTCGTCCCACTCGTCGTGATGATCCCGCTGATCGGTTCAGCGGTCGCGCTCATCTTCGGTCACCGTCGTCGGCTGCAGGTCGCGATCAGCGTCGTGGCCCTCACCTCGGTCACCGTGATCAGCGCGATCCTGCTCGTGATGGTGGACCAGGTCGGCACGTTCGTGGTCCAGCTGGGCGGTTGGTCGCCGCCATGGGGCATCGTCCTCGTCGTGGACCGGCTGTCTGCGATCATGCTGCTCATCTCGGCGCTCATGCTCCTCGGTGTCCTCGTGTTCGCCATCGGTCAGGGCATCGTGGACGGCGACAGCGAGACGCCCGTCTCGATCTTCCACCCCGCGTACCTCGTGCTGGCGGCCGGTCTGTTCGACGCGTTCGTCGCGGGCGACCTGTTCAACATGTACGTCGGCTTCGAGATGCTGCTCGCGGCGAGCTACGTGCTGCTGACCCTCGGCGGCACGGGTGCCCGCATCCGGGCAGGCGTCACATACATCGTCATCAGCCTCATGTCCTCGCTGCTGTTCGTGGCGTCGATCGCGCTCATCTACGGCGCCACGGGCACCGTGACGATCGCGCTCGTGGCCGAACGGGTCAAGGACCTGCCGATGGACGTCCAGGCGATCCTCTGTGCTGCGCTCCTCCTCGGCTTCGCCGTGAAAGCCGCTGTCTTCCCGCTGTCCTTCTGGCTGCCGGACTCCTACCCGACGGCGCCCGCCCCGGTCACGGCCGTGTTCGCCGGCTTGCTCACGAAGGTCGGCGTCTACGCCATCATCCGCACGAACACGCTGCTGTTCGAGGACGCGCCGCTGACGGTCCCCTTAATGGTGATCGCGTTCTTCACCCTGGTGATCGGTATCTTCGGCGCGGTCGCCCAGGCTGACATCAAACGATTGTTGTCCTTCACCCTGGTCAGCCACATTGGCTACATGATCTTCGGCATCGCGATCGGCGGTGTGGCGGGCACCGCAGCGACGGTGTACTACATCGTGCACCACATCGTCGTGCAGACGACCCTGTTCCTCACGACCGGCCTCGTCGAGCGGGTGGGCGGGACCACCTCGATCTCGCGCCTCGGCGGCATCCTGAAGGCTTCGCCGATCGTGGGCGTGCTGTTCTTCATCGGCGCCATGAACCTCGGCGGCATCCCGCCGTTCTCAGGCTTCCTCGGCAAGGTCGCGTTGTTCCAGGCCGGCGTGCAGGAGGGCGACCCGCTCACCTACGTGCTCATCGCAGCCGGTGCCGCGACCTCGCTCCTCACCCTGTACGCACTCGCTCGCGTGTGGAACATGGGCTTCTGGCGCCGCAAGGGCGAGGTGGAGGGCTACGAGTCCCCGCTCCTCGACCAGCTCGCCGAGAGCCCCGAGGACGCCGGAACGGTCGCCACCAAGACGATCTCGCGTCCGATGGTCGGTGCGACGACAGGCATGGTCGTCCTCACCGTCGCACTGACCGTGTTCGCCGGGCCGCTCTTCGCTCTCTCGACCCGTGCGGCGGAAGACATCGTGCATCCGTCCGTCTACATCGACGCCGTGTTCCCCGACGGAACGGAGCACCTCCGATGATGCAACCCACCCGTCGTCGCGCCCTCGTCAGCCAGACGCTGCTGATCGCGGGGCTCGTCCTGCTGTGGTGCCTCCTCTGGGGCACCTTCGACGTCCTGACGTTGCTCACGGGCGTCGTCCTCGCGATCGTCGTCTCGGCGTTCTTCTACCTGCCGGCCGTGGAGCTCAGCGGGCGGATCAACCTCTGGAGGACGCTCGTCTTCTTCGCGAAGCTGCTCCTCGACATCGTGCGGGCCTCGGCGGAGATCGCCTGGCTCGTGCTCAAGCCGAGCTACCGGGCCAGCAACGCGATCATCGGCGTGCGGCTCCGGACGCGTTCCGACCTCATCATGAGCTGGACCGCCGAAGCGGTCTCGATCGTGCCAGGCTCGATCGTCGTCGACATCGACCGCACGAACTCGACCCTCTACCTCCACGCGCTCGACGTGAGCGACGACGCGGACATCGACCGCGTCATCGCGGAGGTCCTCGGAACAGAGCGACGCCTGATCCTCGCGATCGGCTCGCGAGTGGAGGCGGATGCGCTCCGGTCGTCCGCAGACATCAGACGGGCTCCCGTCCAGCCGATCGAGCCGGACCAGACAGGAAAGGAGGCATGATGACGGTCGTCATCATCATCGCCGCGGCGCTCTTCACCGCCGCCGCCCTCGCCGCCGTGTACCGCATCGTGCGCGGGCCGAGTCTGCTGGACCGCGTCATCGCCTCCGACGTGCTCGTCGCCACCGTGATGTGCGCGATCGGCGCGGAGATGGCCATCAACCAGCACACGGACGGCCTGCCCATCCTGCTCGCCCTCGCGATGTTCGCGATCGTCGGTTCGGTGAGCGTCGCCCGGTTCATGTCGAAGCAGGACGACGCATGAACGGCGAGGTGGTCCGCGAGGTCGTGACCGCGATCCTCGTGCTCGTCGGTGCGGTCATGTGCTTCGCCGCGGGAATCGGTCTCCTGCGCTTCCCCGACGTGCTGTCCCGACTCCACGCCGCGACGAAGCCGCAGATCCTCGGCCTCATCGCGATCGTCGCCGACGTTGCGATCTCGAATCTCTCGATCGGCACCGTGACCCTCGCCATCGCGATCATCGTGTTCCAGAGCCTCACGGCGCCCGTGTCCGCGCACATGGTCGCCCGGGCTGCGTACCGGAGCGGCAACCTTGATCCGACGATCCTGATCCGGGACGAGTTGCAGGGCCGAGAACGACAGTCCCGTGCCGATCATCCGGGGCACACGGCAGAATAATCCGTCCCAGTGGTTTACGCCCCGCCTGATCGGGGTACTGGAGGAGTGACGTCACGTCACACCCCGAGGAGACCACATGGGAACACTGAACTACGCCGGATCGATTTTCGAGTTCGATGATCGCGCGCTCGCGCACCTGAAGATCATCATCGCCCAGAAGCTGCGGCGCCGGGAGAGCTTCATGCTGTCGTGGCAGCACCACACGGAGAACGGCGGCGGTCGGAGCTCGATCTGGGTCACCGACGGCGCCCCGATCTACTTCAAGTTCCACGGCAGCAAGTCGGTCTCGCTCAACCGCGAGTGGCTCGATCGGATGATGGCGACGACGCACACGGTGTACGGACTGGTCCTCGACGATCAACCGGAACTCGTCCCGGAAACGCAGCGCCGCGCCGCGGACTGAGCGGTCGTCGGCCCTCGGGGTGGCCGACGAGCAGTACAGTGGCGGCAGGAACAGGACGCGGAACGGCCGATCGGCCCGTCTTTCGCGCGGAGAATGGACAGACGAAGCAATGAATGAAGCGGTAGCGACCTGGATCGCGGACATCGCGCTCGAGCTGCAGGCCGAGCCAGACGTGGATGCGACCGTGCAGGCGGTCGCCGAGTATGCGAAGTCGGCGCTCGAGTGCGACGACGTCGGCATCCTCATGATCACGTCCGGTGTCATCGAGACGGCCGCGGCGACCTCCGATCGAGTGCGGGAGGCCGATGATCTGCAGCGCGAACTGGGAGAGGGGCCGTGCCTCAGCTCGCTCGAATCGCACGAGACGTACATCATCGACGAGATCCTGACGGATCCACGGTGGCCGGTCTGGGGCCCGAAGGTCGCCGCCCTGGGATTCCGCAGCTGCCTGAGCGTGCAGCTGTTCACTCGCGACCGTGGATTCGGCTCGCTCAACCTGTTCTCCGACGAGCCCGCGTTCTTCACCGAGGACGACGAGTCGGTGGGGGAGATCTTCGCCAGGCACGCGTCGGTGGCACTCGCGGCGGCCAGGCAGGAGGACGGCCTCCTCAAGGCGATCGACGGGCGGAAGCTCATCGGGCAGGCTGAGGGCATCCTCATGGAGCGGTTCAACATCGACGCCGATCGTGCGTTCGCCGTGCTGAACCGCTACTCGCAGCACCACAACATGAAGCTGCGGGCCGTTGCCGAGCGCATCGTGACGAACGGTCAGCTGCCCGGCGTCGCCTCGGGGACGGCTGCCGGCTCGTAGCCGTCTGACGAGTCGGCCCCTTCGGACGCTCGGAGGCTGCTGATCGCACGACGCAGGATCCGTGACACGTGCATCTGCGAGATGCCGAGCTCCAGACCGATCTCGGCCTGGGTGTAGTCGAGTCCGTACCGGAGGACGAGCACTCGCCGATCGCGCAGCGGGAGTCCGCGGCTCGCGCGAGCGATCGTCGCGCGTGCCTCCGCGCGGGCGAACCCTGCTTCGATCGATGCGATCGTCTCGTGCAACGGCACCGGTTGTTCGGCTCCGACATCGGCGTCGAGCGAGAACGGATGGAACGCATTCGATGCGGCGACGGCCTCGCGCACATCGGCTGCAGAGCGACCGATGGCACCGGCCAAGTCTCGGGCGGACGGCTCGTGGCCGAGCGACTGCATGAGGGTCGGTCGGATGACGGTGACGGTGGAGTGCAGCTCCTGGACCGCGCGAGGTGGACGCACCATCCAGGCGTGGTCGCGGAGGGAGCGCTTGACGGCGCCGGAGATCGTGGGCGAAGCGTACGCCGCGAACTCGTGGCCGGCCGCCGGGTCGAAGCGGTGCGATGCGTTCACCAGGGCCAGGTAGGCGACCTGACGGAGATCCAGCCAGTCGGTCGATGCCCCGCTGAAGCGGTGGGCGACGGCCTCCGCGAGGCCCAGATGCGCGAGGACGAGACGGTGCCGATCGTCATCGGTGAGCTGCGCGAGCGTGCCCGTACGGGAGTCGTAGGGCGCGGCGGGGACGGCGTCGAGTGCGGGCATGGTGAAACCTCGTCCTGAGAAGGAAGAGGTGGCACACTGCTTGACCACCGATTGATCCCTTTAGGATTATCAGCCGGAGGGTCTTTGCACAAGTCGACACTGCGGAGTCACAGGGTCTCCAGGACGTGTGCGCAGATGATCCGGCCGCTACGATCCGTGCATGGACACTTCCAAGGCCTCGGCGGACATCGACGCCGTTCCGGGCGACGGGCGGGACGAAACCGCCAACGAGCGCCTCGACCGCAACTGGAACGAGCTCCTGCAGGAACTCCGCGTCACCCAGACCGGCACGCAGATCCTCACCGGGTTTCTGCTCGCCCTCGCCTTCCAGCCGGCGTTCGGTGATCTCGATGGCGTGCAGATCGGCGTCTACCTCACCCTCGTCGTCCTCGCCGCGCTCAGCACGGTCCTCGGCCTCGCCCCGGTGAGCCTCCACCGCCTGCTGTTCCACCGTGGGCTCAAGCGTCGCATCGTCCGGTTCGGCAGCATCGTGCTGCGCTTCACCCTCACGGTGATCTCGCTCCTCCTCATCGGCGTCGTCTTCTTCGTGTTCGACGTCGTCACGAATCGCACGGACGCGACCATCGCGGGAGCCGCCCTGGCCGTGGTCGTCGCCGTCGTGTGGCTCGTGATACCGCTCGTGATGCGCCGATCGATCGATCACGGCTCGGATCGCGCCTGATCCCACGCGGCGGGAGCGCTTGTCAAGCCCCTGGGTCGAACGCCTCGACCCCAATACGGTGGAGTCAGTTCTGCGAAAGGAGCTGTTATGAATATTCTTCTGCTCGTCGTCATCATCGTGGCGATCGTTCTGGCCATCACCGGTGGATTCGTCCAATCCCTGAACTTCTTGATCTGGGTGGGCCTCATCCTCGCAGCCATTGCGATCATCGCATTCCTGATCAGGACGATCACCGGGCGCAAAAGCGTCTGACGGTTGACCGTTGCACGAACGGCCGGGGCTCATCGCCCCGGCCGTTCGTGCGTTCACGGGCGGATCGCCGTCGCAGGATCAGTGGTCGCGCAGCATCGACACGAGGTCGCTCTTCTTCTTGTCGGAGTACCCGGACATGCCCAATTCCTTCGCCCGTTTGCGGAGGTCCGGGACGGTCCAGTCCTCGTACGATCCGGATTCACCGCCCGATCGGCCGACTGCGGACCGACCCTTCTTGGCGGCCGCGTTGGAGATGCGCGCCGACTTTTCCTTGGAATTTCCGTCCTTCCGGAGCTCCTCGTAGAGCTCCGGGTCCTTCAGCCGTGAGTTCTTCCCTGCTGGCATCGTGATCTCCTTTCACCGTCACCGTAGGAAGACGGTCGGAGCCCCTTCAAGGGATTGACCGTTTCGACGGGCTGTGCGTTCGTCGTCGCATCGCCCCGACTCGTGCGGGCGAAACGTGCGGATGAACCGTTCGGGAACCGGCATGATGGTGCCATGGGTTATCTCGTCTACGGCGCCGGCGCGGAATACGAAATCGAAGACCGTGCGCTCGCGCACCTCAAAGTGGTCATCGGATCGAAGCTGCGCCGTCAAGAGGGCTTCTTCATGAGCTGGGTCAACGAGCCCGATCAGGGGTCCGGGCGCGTGTCGATCTGGCTCTCGCCGAGCATTCCTCTGCAGTTCCGGTTCTTCGGCAGCCGCGCACCTGAGCTCAACCGCGCCTGGCTCGAAGTCCTCGCGGACACCTCGCACACGCCGCGCGGTCTGCAGCTCATCCCGGAGGCAGACATCGAGCAGTACCGGACCGAGTCCGACGCCAGGCGGGACGCGGGGACGCCTGCTCCAGAGTGAGCAACCCCGCGGGTGTCGTCGAGACGCCCCACGATCGTGCCGGGTGAGCCGCTCAGCCGGGTGAGTCGGTCAATCGGGTGAGTCAGTCAGTCGGGGGAGTCAGTCGAGATCGGGGTGTCCGGATCGACGCTGGCCGGGTCGGACGGATCGTCCTGCTTCGTCGAATCCCGCGAGGCGTCGGCATCCGGTCCCGTGGTCGGCATGGGGTCGTCCCCGTACTCGTCGAGGACCTCGGAACTGCGTTGCGCGCCGGTCGTCCCGTCCTCGTCGTGGTGAATCCGTCCGTCGTCGCCGGTCGTCGTCATCGTTGGCCTTCCGTCGTGCGAGTCGAGTGTGCGGGCCCAGGGGCCGCGCACCGGTCGTCATTCGTGTTCCACGGTAGGTCGATACGCGGATCCTCGTCAGGGGGTTGACGCCGGAGCCGGTGTCCTCGAAACGTGCGCGCGGAGGCGCGTCAGGCGAGCATGACCCGGAGCGCCGTCTCCGGTGATCCGCGCCCCTCGAGCAGAATCGTCTCTCCGGCACGGTAGCGGTCGACGACGCGAGGGTCCACATAGCTCTGCTTCGCGATCGTCGGGGTGTTCCCGAGCACCTCCGCGGCATCCCGCATCGCCTGCGCGAGCGCTTTCGTGCGCCCGGTCTCCGTCCGCTCCGGCCCGTGCTTCGCCAGGCTGACTGCGGCCGTCACGGTGCCGTGGAGTGTGCGGAAGTCCTTCGCCGTGAACGCACCGCCCGTCCGTTCACGCACGTACTCGTTGATCTGGGAGGCGGCGACGGGATGCCACGTCCCGTCATCGCTCCACGCGAGGAGCCTCGCGTTCGCGCCGCGTCGTTTGAGCGAGCGGATCACGCGCGCGAGATCGGGATCGGTGATGTCGGATTCCCACGGCTGTCCGCTCTTCGCCGGGAAGGCGAGCGAGACCGTGTCACCGTGCACCGTCGCGTGCGAACAGAGGAGCGTGGAGAGGCCGTGGCTCCCGTTCGATTCCGCGTACTGTTCGCCGCCGACCCGGAGCGACCCCGTGTCGAGCATGCGGAACCCTGCCGCCAGTGCGCGATCGAGGGTCGGGCCGTCATCGCGGAGGTCGCGTGTGACCCGTCCGCGAGCCGAAGGGAGCGCCTCGGCGAGGGCGAGTGCCCGATCGAACTTCGTCCGATCCTGTCGCTCCCGCCAGGACGGGTGGTAGAGGTACTGGCGACGGCCGGCCGCATCGACGCCCGTCGCCTGGATGTGACCGTTGGCGTGCGGGGTGATCCAGACGTCCGTCCACGCCGGAGGGATCACGAGTGCCTCGATGCGAGCGCGGATCTCCGGGTCCTTCAGGAGGGCACCGTCGGGCGTCCGGTAGCTGAAGCCTTTGCCGGAGCGCACCCGACGGAGTCCGCTCGTGTTCGGATCGCTGCGGCGGAGCCTCACCATGTCGGAGCCGATGCAGGGGAGTCGCTGGTGGGGTGCTGCTGGCGCTGATCGTTCACGGGATCAGCGTACGACCGCCGCCGTACGCGTTGCGGGGGCTTGTGCGGGTCGTGGGTGCGTGTCAGCCGCTCCGTGCTGGCTGTGTGCTCCGGGCAGGCAGTTCGCTCCGAGCTGACTGGTCCAGGTCAGACGGCCGGCACCTGTCCGGGGCCGCCGGCGACTCGTGCGAGGTACTGCGCGTGCAGGCGTCCGTTCGTCGCGAGCACGCTGCGGGTGGCGATCGAGTCGTCGCCGTCGATGTCCGTGATGCGACCGCCCGCCTCCTCGACGATCGGCACGTGGGCGCCCAGGTCGTACTCCTTGACGTCGAACTCCGCCACGGCGTCGATGGAGCCCTCGGCGAGCAGCATGTAGGACCACATGTCACCGTAGGCGCGATCGCGCCACACGGCCCGACTGAGGGCCAGCAGCTGGTCCAAACGGCCTGCGTCCTCCCACTGCTCGATGCTCTGGAAGCTGAACGACGAATCGGCGAGATCCTCGACCTGCGAGACGGCGAGTCTGCGCGGCGCGGTCTCATCGGCTCGCTGCCCCCATGCGCCGGACCCGGTCGCCGCCCACCAGCGTGAACGCATCGCCGGCGCGCTGACGACGCCGACGACGGGTTTGCCGTCGACCGCGAGGCTGATGAGGGTCGCCCAGTTGGCGACGCCGCGCAGGAAGTTTGCGGTCCCGTCGATCGGGTCGATGATCCACTGCCGCGTCGACGTGCCGCTCGTGCCGAACTCCTCGCCGAGGATGCCGTCCTCGGGGCGCTCCGCTTCGAGGAGGTCACGGATCGCCCGTTCGACGGCGAGGTCCGCGTCCGTCACGAAGCTGCGGTCGGGTTTGGTCGACACGTCGAGGTCGAGTGCGTCGAACCGGGCCGACGAGATGGTGTCGGCGAGGTCGGCGAGGCGGAGGGCGAGGGCGAGATCGTCCGCGTGTGCGGCAGGCTGAGTGGTCACGAGACCAGCCTAGATGGGGTCCGAATCCGACGCTCGGTGCGCTCGATTCGCACTCGACAGAAATCGCTGATAGAGTCTCATCTCGGTTCGGAACACTCCGAAACACGCACCTCTAGCTCAATCGGCAGAGCAACTGACTCTTAATCAGTGGGTTCCGGGTTCAAGTCCCGGGGGGTGCACCACAACAGGAACGGCCTCGTCTTCGGACGGGGCCGTTTTTGGTTTAACGCCTTCTGCGAGCCATTCGAGCGGAGCGCCGGTGACGCGCGACCATGCGACGAAAACACTGACCGTCGGCTCGTTCCGGCCGGTCTCGTAGTTGCTGATAGAAGTCCGCGAAGCGCCGATCCTCGCGGCAAGTTCGGCTTGCTCTAGGCCGGCCAGCAGACGTGCTTTCTTCAGCCTGTCTGAGAGCGTCCACGTTGGATTGTCAATCATCGTCATGCGATCAGAATACACATCCGGTGTCCAATATCGCGACACGCCGCACTCAATCCTGAATCATGGATAGCATGCGTCCATCGTGGTGCTCATGTCCAAAATCGACGCACGCGACGCGATCGTATGAGCCGACCCACGAACACGGGCGGCGTTCTAGTACGTCACCCTATGAGCTTCGAGACGCACTTCACGCAGATCCCGAACGCGTATCTGCGTACCCGTGACCTGAGCTACAAGGCTGCCGGCGTGCTCGCGCACCTGATGTCTCATGCCCCCGGCACCGAGGTGTCGCTGAAGACGCTTGCCGGCGACTCGTCAGACCCGAAGGATCAGCGCGAGGGTATCGCGGCCGTCCGCACAGCGGTCGAAGAGTTGGAGCGCCACGGCTACCTCGTGCGCCAGAACGAGCGCGGGGACAAGGGCACCTACGGGACCAAGTGGCACCTGACGGAGCCGGGGACGCCGCTGCCCGGCATGGACGATTTCACCGCGTTCGATAATCGCACGCGGTCGTCAACCGCATTCGATAATCGCACGAACACCGCATTCGATAATCGCACGCATAAAGAACACTACTTAAGAACACCTTCTAAGACTTCCCAAGGTAAGTCACGACCGCGCACGGAGGAATCGGAGCGGCAGAGCCGCACGACCTCTGGCGACGGCTTCGCCCTCGCGGCCTCGGTCGAGCGCATGAACGCTCCCGACGCGGCTGTCTGCCCGAACGCCAAGGGTCGACGTCCCCACACGCCTGAACCGTCCAACCCTCGCTACTGCCGCGATTGCGGAGCACGAACGCCCGACGACGTGCTGTTGCCGCCGCAGATCGTGAACACCACCACAGGAGAAGTGCTATGACCGCAAAGACCACCACTGACGTCATCCGCGACGCGCTCTATCGTCCGCGCTGGACCGTGCGCCGTGCCGGCTCGCACCGCATCGGCACGTTCGGACGCGGCTGGTACGCCGAGTACGGCAACGCCCACAGTGGCCCCGAGTTCGGCGCGTGGCTGCCGACCTGGCACGAGGCCATGCGCTTCGTGGCCGGCCAGATCGAGCAGCACCAGCGGCGGATGGACGAGGTGCACGCGTCTCGTGCCGTCCGACGTTCCGCCTCGATCACCGAAGAGCAGCGATGACGCCGGACCAGGTGCCGCCCTACCTGGCCGTGCCGCTCGCGCTGATCCTGTGGCTGACGTGGCTGCTAGTGTGCGTCCATGAACGTCGCACGCCTCGTCTCCGCCTCCGCTCTGGCTCTGCTGCTGCTCGTGTCCACGTCAGCGTGCGCCGCGCAGCACGCCACCGTCGAGGACTGCGTGACGACCTACGTCGCGAAGGGCAAGCCGGCGGACGTGTCGCTGACGGTGTGCGAGCGGCTCGTGGACTCTCAGACCACGGAGGACTTCGACAGGCTCTTCCTGCCGAAGTAGCTGGCACCTGCCGGCACCTCTCGCGCCTTGATCGGCTCGACGGCCTGACCTGCCCGTGGTGCCGCGCATGAGCGGTAACCACAGCCGGAAGGGCGTAGCTGGCAAGCTCGTCAAGTTCCGCAAGCAGATCGCGCCCACGCTGCCCGCCCCGTGCGTCCAGCTCGTGTGCCAGCTCGGCGGCACGGTCTACCCGGAGCAGTCGTGGGATGTCTGCCATCTGCCCGGCCGTGACGCCTACCTCGACCCTGACGCACCGCTGACCCGCAACGACGTTGGCCCCGGCCACTCGAAGTGCAACCGCAGCGACGGCGGCAAGGTCGGCGCTGCCCTGACGAACGGCAAGCGTCGCGCTCGGAAGCAGATGCGCGCATGGTGACGCCGAAGAAGAGCGATCGCATCCCGACGCAAACCGCGAGCCTTTTTGACATAGCAGAACAACCCCCGCTTGCCGTCTCGCAAACTTTCTTTCACAGTGGGGCACCGGCGAAGCCGGGACCCACCGTGATGCGAGTGAGCACCGACGCGGACGGCACTTTCCGCACGAAGCGCCGCGAGGGCGTGCCGGCCCTCCACATCTCAGCGTTCGATAACGCCGAGACGTGGGAGCACGAGTTCCTGGCCGGC
The DNA here is from genome assembly GCF_050587525.1 of Plantibacter lichenum. Lineage (NCBI taxonomy): Bacteria > Bacillati > Actinomycetota > Actinomycetes > Micrococcales > Microbacteriaceae > Plantibacter > Plantibacter lichenum. The sequence continues at coordinate 146,647 of NZ_JBOBFT010000008.1, forward strand.
TGTGAGCTGCTGGGATTCGAGCCGACGCCGCAGCAATGGAAGATCGCGGATGCGATCGACGCGTGCCGGCCCGGCGTCCTCGATGACGAGGGCAACGTCATCACTCCCGGCAAGCCGCTGAACAGCACGATCGGCGTGTGCGTCCCGAGGCGCGCCGGCAAGACGACGGCGCTGCTCGCGATCGCGTTGGGCCGCTGCAAGATGCGCTCAAACTACGTGGTCCTGTTCACCGCGCAGTCGGGCACGAAGGCCCGTGACCGGTTCCTCGCGATGGCGCGCAAGCTCGCGTCGCTCTGGCCGAACGAGTACGAGCGCGGGTTCAAGATCCTGAAGGGCGCAGGCCACCAGGTCATCGAATTCAACAACGGCAGCATGCTTCAAGTGGTGCCGCCGAAGGAAGAGAGCTTCCGAGGCGACGAGGGCGACCTCATCATTCTCGATGAGGCGCAGGAGCACGACGCCGAGGTGTCCGAAGCGCTCGAAGCCGGTGTGCTTCCCGTCATGGACACGCGCCCCGGCGCGCAGCTCATCGTCGCCGGCACCGCAGGTCAGCACCGATCCGGCCTGTTCTGGAACACGCTGGAAGCCGGCCGCCGGGGAGCCAAGCGCACCGGCATCGTGGAGTTCGCAGCGCCGGCCAACACCGAGGCCGTGGACCTCCTGGACGGACGAGGCGAGAAGTCTTGGACCCTCGCCCGTGCGATCGTTCTGGCGGCGCACCCTGGCATCGGCACGCTCACCGACGAAGAGACGATCGAAGAGCGATTCGAGAAGCTGGCCCTGCCGAAGTTCATGCGCGAGTACCTAGGCATCTGGCCCGAGGACTTCAGCCGAGGCGCGATCGACATGACGAAGTGGCGCGACGGCGCGATGCCCGACTGGCCCGTGAAGCCCGACGCATTCGCGTTCGGAATCGACGTGGACCCCGGCGGCGCAGCGGCCGCGATCGTCGCAGCATGGCGACAGGACGGCTTGACCTACGTCGAGCTGGTCGACCACCGACCCGGCACGGACTGGCTCGTGGGCCGCTGCGTCGAGCTGTCCGGCCGCTACCGGTCGCTGATCGGACACGACACCGTGGGCGCCGTGCTGGTCGAGGCCGAGGCAATGGCCAAGCGCCGGCCGGCCCCGCGCCGCAAGCCGATCCAGTACAAGGATGTTGCCGCCATGTGCGCCACGTTAATGAAGGAGCTGGACGGCGGACGGCTCCGCCACTCCGATCAGGCCGGCCTCAACGTCGCCGCCGAGGGCGTCGTGAAGCGCTCACTGGGCGACAACGGATGGGCGTGGGGACGCCGGCAATCCAGCGGCGTGGACATCACACCGCTCGTAGCCGCGACGATCGCGCTCCGCACCTTCGACACCACCGAACAACGCGGCTCCCGCCGCATCCGCTCGTCCGCGTCACTCGCCAGGAAGGCCAACGCATGACCATCAAACTCGACCCGTCGCCGTCGCAAACAGTCGTGATCTTGTGCACCGAATGTGACTTCTGGTCGGCCGTCCGCTTCGGCTACGAAGAGGCCCACCGGTGCGCCGCTGACCACGAACGGCAGCAGCATCCTGGGGTCACTCAAGCGCGCGATGCAGCGGCGAAGTATCGGTCACGCCACGCCGACGATTCGTCGATTGTCCGGGGGTAGTCCACATAGTTTCCCGTGTGGGAATCAGGGAAGCAATCAATCGCATCTGGGGCGCTCAGCCCGTCGCCGGCGACCGCTCACGGGGTCGCCGGCGAATGCGTTCTCAGTGGGCGCAAGGACAGCTCAACAGCATCCTGGCGGCCGAGTTCATGGGCCAGGGCGCGGCGCTGCTCACCCGCGCCGAGGCCATGACGATCCCGTCCGTTGCCAAGGCCCGCGCGATCCTCTGCGGACAGATCGCCCCGGCCCCGCTCGTCGCTCTGGACGAAGCCGGCAAGCTCGACACCCAGCCCGCCTGGCTGTACCGCACGAACGGGGCGATGACGCCCCACCACCGCATGATCTGGACCATTGACGACTGCCTCTTCGACGGCTGGTCGCTCTGGGGCACGCCGCGCAACAGCGCCGGCGACATCGAGTCGGCCGAACGTATCCCCACCGAGTGGTGGCATTTCGACGCTGACGGCAGCATCATCGTCAACGATGAGCCGGTGGAGAACCCGGATGAGGTCATCCTGTTCCCCGGCCCGTCGGAAGGCTTCCTCGAATACGCCACCCGCAGCCTTCGCGGCGCGATCGCCCTTGAAGAGGCGTTCGTGCGTCGCGCGTCCAACCCGATCCCCGTGACCGAGCTGCACGAGTCCTCCGAAGGCGCGTACACGGATGACGAGATTGACGAGCTGATCGCGGACTACATCGCCTCCCGCGAAGACCCCAAGGGCGTTGTGACGTTCACGCCGCACAACATCGAGTTGAAGATCCACGGTGACCGGGCCACTGACCTCGCGATCGATGCCCGCAACTTCGCCAAGATCGACACCGCCAACTTCACCAACCTCCCGGCGGCCGCGCTCGACGGCTCCCTGTCCACCGCGTCGCTCACGTACTCGACGCAAGAGGACAGCCGCAACGAGCTTGCCGACATCTCACTGTCCTACTGGGCCGACCCGATCGCCGCGCGCCTCTCGCAGGACGACGTAGTGCCCGAAGGTCAGCGCGTCCGCTTCGACTTCAGCGACCTCCGCAGCACCAAGCCAAGCCCAACCGGACCCGTCACGAAGGACTGACCATGACAGACGCACACATCTACGCCGGCACGCTGCTCGCGACCGCCGACGACCGCACCTACGACGCCCTGCTCGTGCCCTATGGCGAGCAGTGCAGCTCCAACCTGGGGCGCTTCGCTGTGGACACCGGCGCGTTTACGATCCCCACCGACCCGCGCGGCTCCGTCTTCAACACCGACCACGAGCGCGAGCACGTGAACGGCGAAGTGGTGTCCTACCGCGAGACGCCGCAGGGCGTCCGTGCGTCGGTGTACTTCGCCAAGACAGACCAGGGCGACACCGCGCTCCGGGACGTGCTGACGGGCAAGCGCCGCGCGATCAGCGCCGAGGTTGCCGACGTCGTGATCCGAGCCGGCCGTGCCGTGTCCGGACGCATCTTTGGTGCCGCTCTCGTCCGCGAGGGCGCGTTCCCGTCCGCCACGCTGCTCGCCGCAGCCGTGGACATCGGAGAAGAGCCGGCCGAGGACACCGCCGGCGACGCCGTGACCACGACCGAGCACAACGAAACGGAGTACGTGGACGAGCAGGGCGTCACCTGGCGTCGCGTCGAGGACACCGAGACGACCACCGAAGCCGACAAGACCACCACCACGACGACCGTCGTGGAGGAAACCGAAGACCCGGACGCTGAGCCGGACCCCGAAGAAGAGGAAGAGAACGTGACCGGAGCAACGGCACCCGCAACCCTGACCGCCCGCAAGACCAAGACCGCGCCGGCACGCGCTGCCGTCGCACCCAGCTTCCGCCAGATCATGCGTGACCTGAACGCGATCAAGCAGGGCACCGCAGACAGCACCCTGTTCGCTCGCATCGCGAAGAACGCCGGCCCGAGCCGGCACACGCTCTTCGCATCGCTCGACGCCGTGGCCTACAGCAACCCCGAGGGCACGGCCATCGGTGACGTCATCGCGCCCTTCCCGCAGTGGCTCGGCGAACTGTGGGACGGCCTCGCCTATGAGCGCGACGTCATCGACGTCATCACCACGGACTCGCTCACCGCCCGCACGATCGCCGGGTGGCGCTGGGAGACGAAGCCCAAGGGCGGCCCGTACGCGGGCAACAGCACGGCCGTGGCGTCCAACACGCCGAAGATGGTCCCGTACCAGATCGAGGCCGCCTACTGGGCCGGCGCGCACAAGCACGCCAACGAGTTCAAGCACTTCCCGTCGGCCGAGTACTGGGAGAGCTACTACAAGGCCATGCGTGAGGACTACGCCGAGTGGTCCAACGAGACGGCCTTCGGTGAGCTGAAGTCGCACGCCACGGCCGCGACCCCGGATGCTGTGCCGGCCGGCCTGGCCAAGGGGCTGTCCTACCTCGTGGACGCGGCCGCCGAGGTCACCTCTGCCCGCGCGATCCCGTCGTTCGCGTTCGTCGAGACGGCGCTGTACAAGGCGATCCTGAAGACGACGAACAACAACGTGCTGGGCTACCTGGACGCCGCACTCGGCTTCACCGAGGGCACGCTCGGCAACAACGGATTCCGTCTGAAGCCGCGCAGCAGCCACCTGGTCTACGACCCCGCGAACCCCGAGGCCGAACCGACCGAAGTCCCGTTCAAGGGCGTGCTGGCCGGCGCTGGCCAGGCGGCCACGTTCCACGAGCTGCCCGGCGTCCCGATCCGCGTCGAGGCCGAGGACGTCGCCCACGGCTCCACCGACACCGGCCTGTTCGGCTACGCCGGCACCGTGATCCACAAGGCCAAGGCGCTCGTGCACGTTCAGCCGGCCGCCGGCGGCTCCGGCAGCTAGTCCCGAGCTGGCCCGGCCTGCACACCCGGCCGGGCCAGCTCCCCACCCTCCACCGAAAGGCACCCCGTGGCAGTCTCACCCGTCGCTCAGGACGTCGGCCCCTACTGGGTCGGAGACGTCCCCATGCGCCCGATCCCTGTCGAGTTCGTGGACGAGTACAACGAACTGACCGACCCGCCCGCAGAGGCGCTCACGGCTGAGCTGAGAGACGCGCAGCGCGGCATCGTCGCACAGCTCATGGTCGAGCGCACGCCAGGCACCGACGGTGAGCCTGAAGAGGTCGTCATCAAGTGGACGGGCACGCCGGCCTTCGCGACGCCGGGAGTCTGGTCGATCCTCATGCGCGCCGGCGGCGACCGGCTCCGGCCGCTCCGGTTCGTCGTGGAGCACGAGGACGGGTGGGTGTCGATCGAGCAGGCCCGAGAGGACTGGACCGACGCCCCGTCGTCCGACGCGCAAGTGTTCGTGCTGCTCGAATCCGCGAAGCTCTCGTGCATCCCCTACGCGCCGGCCCTGCCGGCAGGCGCACCCGTGCCGGCGAACTACGTGCAAGCGCAGCTCATGCATGCCCGCAACATCTGGAACAGCACCCGCAGCGACCCCGGCGACCAGATCGGCACCGACGGGTTCGCCGTCCGCGTGTACGAGCTGGACCGGCCCGTGAAGGGGCTGCTCCGGCCGACCCGAGGAAAGCCGCGCATCCGATGAACAACCGCAAGCTGATCGCCGCCGAGCTGCACAAGGCCGGCCTGCCGAAGCGCTACAAGATCGTGGACAACCCCCGCAGCATCGACGCGCTCGAACGCGGCCGGCCGGTCGTGCAGCTCATCCAGACGACCGTGAGCCACGCCCCGAACGCGCAGGGAAGCTACCTGTGCAAGTTCGCAATCTGGGTGATCGAGCCAAAGCTGATCGACCCCGAAGACGACCTCGATGCCGCACTGGCCGAGGTCATCACCGCGCTCGATCAGCTCGCGTTCCTGAGCTGGGAAACCGCCGAGCGCTCCACCTACGGAGGCGGCCCGGAAACCACGGGCAACCCCGCCTACCGCATCGACGCCACCGTCATCGCAACGAAGGAGTAACACCATGCCACAGATCGCCGTCAAGCCCCGCGTCTTCAAGAACTACCTGTTGAAGATCGGCGCGGACAACTACGAGAAGCACGTCTCGTCCGTCAAGATCACGCCCTCGTCCTCGATCCAGACGTGGAAGGGAGGGACACCCGACGCCGTGTTCACCGACACGACCAACCCCACGTTCACGTGCGGACTTGAATACGCGCAGGACTGGGAGACGGCCAACAGCCTGAGCGTCTACCTGCTCAACAACGAGGGCAAGGAAGTCGCGGTCGAGTTCTCGCCGCTCGGCTCCGGCCCGAAGTTCGCGGTGACGGTCATCATCACCCAGGGCGACATCGGCGGTGCGATCGAGTCGTTCGGCACCGCGTCCGTGACGCTGCCGGTCCGAGGCAAGCCGGCCTACACGGCCGGCGCGGTCGTCTAGCCGTGGAGACGGCCTGATGCTCAGCGTCACCAAGAGCCGTGAGCTTCAGGCCGTCATCCTCGCGCTGAAGCAGATGCAGACCGGGCTACGCCGGTCCATCTTCAAAGCCACCCGCAGCGCGATCGTGCCCGAGTGGCAGCAGGAGCTTCGCGCGAACGCCACGACCTCACTCGAAGAACGGGTGATCGCCGGCGGCGCGCGAGCCGATGTGACGGCCGAGCGCGTGACCCTGAAGGCCGCACAGTCCACCCGCAAGCTCTCCGGCGGTGCCTCACCACGCGACCTGGGCCACGCGGTCGAGTTCGGCGCGAAGTGGCGGCGCGGGCAGGTCGAGGCCACCTCCAGCGCCGGCAAGCCCTACCGCTACAGCCGCGTGCTCAACAAGCAACTGAAGCCTCGCAGATCGGCCGGCTACTCCGCCTGGCCGGCCGCCACGCGGCTCGCCCCGAGGTTCGCCGCCCTCTGGGTCCAAACCACCGTCCGCATCCTCCACGAAGCCTTTGAAGGGAAGTCCAGCTAATGGCCGGCATCAGCATCGGGATCACGTCCGACGTACGCGACTTCCTCAAAGGCACGGGCGACATCGAGCAAGCCCTCGATGACGTGTCTGACGCCCTGGACGACGTGGCCGCTGACGCTAAGAAGGACTCAGCGAAGATCGGCCGCGAGCTGTCCAAGGAAACGAAGGACGCCTCGAAAGACGCCGGGAAGAGCCTGGAGCGGGTCGAGAGCAGCTTCAAAGAGTTGGCCGCCGGCGCAAAGCGCGAGACGAAACAGGCCAGCGAAGCGCTATCCCGCAACACGAAGGAAGGCACGTCGCAGGCCCGGCAGGACCTCGAAGAGCTGGGCAAGGAAGCCCGACAGAACGCGGCCGAAACCTTCAGCTCATTCGACGGCTCGGCGCAGTCGTTCGCGGACGGCATCCAAGGCACGCTCGGCGGCATCGTGTCCGAGCTGGGACCGGTCGGCGCAGCGGCCGGAGCAGCCGGCGCACTCGGAATCGGCCTCATCATGGCCGCGATGGAGAACGGGCAAGCCGAGTCCGAAGAGTTCAAGCAGTCCGTGGCCGACCTCGCAACCGAGTTCATCGAGACCGGCGACGTCGGAGAGACCTCAATCGGGTTCATCGTGGACCGGCTCAAGGAGCTGGCAACCGAAACCGACGGCAGCAAGGACAGCCTCGAAAAACTCCGCAAAGTCGCGGACGACTCAGGCACCTCATTCGCGGATCTCGCCCAGGCATACGCCGGCAACGGCGATGGGCTGAAAGAGCTAATCAAGAAGTACAAAGATCTTGAGCAGGCCACGCAGGATGCGAACGTGGCGGCGCAGCAGGCAGGCAAGCCGCTGGGAGACATTCAGCGCCGGGCCAACGGCCTCGCAGTCCTCAACGACTATCTGGATCAGACCAAGAAGAAGTACGACGAAGCTGCCGAGCAGGAGCGGCTATTCGTGGAGTCCGGCGGTGAAGCGCTCGCGACGAAGGCGGCCGCGATCGACTCCATCCAGGACTCTGTGGACGGCGCTGCCGGGTCGTGGGAGGACTACCAGAACAAGGAGACGGGCGCGATCGACCCGGCCGCGTTCCTCGCCGGCGTGCAGGCGCGCCTGCAGGCGTCCAACGACTACGCATCGAACCTCGAAGCGGCACAGGCCCGGCTCTCGCCCGAGGCCTACCAGTACCTCGTGGATCAGGGAATCGACTTCGCGCCGATGCTCGCCGCGATCCTCGCCGGCGGTGACGAGATGGTCAACAACTTCGACAGCACCTTCACCGCAGCGGCCGAGGCCGGCAAGAGCGCCGTGGAAGGCACGCTCCCGTCCGAGTTCGGTGTGACCGCGAAGGTGGACGCCGACACCTCCGAGGCCGAGAGCAAGACGAAGGCCACCGAAACCAAACCGCGCGAGACGACCGTGAAGGCCAAGGCCGACACGAAGGACGCCGAAGTGAAGCTCGACGGCCTGGCGTCGAAGGGCCGCACCGCGACCATCGGGACCAGCGCCGACACGAGCGGCGCAGCGTCCGACCTGAGCGCATTCCTCAACCGCAAACGCACGCTCACGATCACGGCCGACATCGTGACCCGCACCGGACAGAAGGTGGACTGATGCCGACCATCAGCTATGGCACCACGACCATCACCCCGGACCTGCTCACGATCCCCGATGAGCGCCACGACTCCCGGAACGTCATCCACGAGATTCTGGACAGGTCCGACCCGGACGTGACCTTGCACGCCGGCGCGACACGGGCCGGCGTGCTGGAACTGTTCTTCCGCTCCGAGGCCGACGCGGCCGCAGCGGTCACGCTCCACAACAAGCCCGGCGTGTTCGTGCTCGACTACCCCGGCCGGCCGACGTGGGCGATGCGCTACGTCACGACGAACGCGGTCGATCGAGCGATCGATGACAGCACCCGCAACCACTGGACCGTGAAGGTGCCCTTCCGGCAGGTGCTCGCATGACGATCAGCATGCACACCATTCGGGCATCGATCGGCGTAGCCGGCGGTAACAGCGTCTCCCTGAAGAGCGCCCGGCTGAGCCTTGATGAGAGCTGGTCGCCGTACGTCCAGGGCGAGCTGGTGCTACCGATCGGAGACAGCGACTTCCTCGCAGCGCTGGACCCTCGTGAGGACGTGCGAGCACAGATCACGCTCGTGCAGACGTTCGGCGACTCCGGGCCGCTGTCCGAGCTGACCGCGCGGTATGCCGGCAGCGTCAAGGCGATCACGGCCGCGTTCACCGGCAGCGTGACCGCACTGAGCGCTGACGGGTTCACGCCGTGGAACAGCTTTGGGCGCCGCAACTCCACCACCCGCAGCTTCGACCTAGGCGTGCGCCGCCGAGCGATCCGCTACGGCAGCGCCGATGTCGAGTTGCCGATCGCATCCGACGAAGCCCTGTTGCAGGATTACGCGCTCGTGGCCACGGAATCGCTCCGCACCGGCATCTTGTCCGTGCGCGAGCTCGTCGGATTCGTCCTGGCCAAGATCGGCCGGCACCTGGAACCGGGCACGGCGGATGCGGCGGTCGCGCCCGAGGCGTCCGTGTGGAACCCTGGCACCTTCGGGTGGGCGTTCCTCGCCCCGATCGTTCAAGCATCCGCGTTGCGCCTCTGGTGCGACGAGTTGCGCCGCTGGCACCTGACCGGCGACGAAGAGGCACCCGATCTTGGTGCGCTCGTCCTCAGCTCCGAGGGCACCATCACGGATGCGTCCAACGTCATCGATCGAGACGGCGACTGGTGCGACGCCGTGGTCATCACCTACCGGTGGAAGGACGCCCTGGGAATCGACCAGGTGGCATACGACACGGCCGAGACTGACGGCTTCAGCAAGGTCAAGACCATCGATTTCACGAACACGCCATACCCCGGACCCGGCGCAGCCTCCCGCGTCCTCGCACGTTCGCAAGGCCGGGGCCAAGTGTTCGAGGTCGAGGCCGTCTCCGACTACTCAGCGACGCCCGGACAGCCTGTGTCCGTCAACATCGCCGGCGCGCTCGCGCAAGCCGGCTACGTCGGTTCCGTCTCGTGGGCGTGGCCGGCGGACGAGATGCGCGTCACGACTCGTGGTCTGTTCGAGATCCCCAACGATGCCTGGCTCTACATGCCCGACTCGATCAGGTGGAACGACCTGCCCGCCGACACGACTTGGAACACGCTCGACCCGAAAGGAATGGTCTGATGGCCGCAGGAGACAAGGCCGCAGCCGCCGGCCTGAAAGTGTACGCCGGCACCGACAAAGCACGCGAAGGCTACCGATACCTGAACGAGCGCGGTGACGAGCTGGCCGTGCACATGATCGACGGTGGACACTCGTTCTCGAAGATCACCGGTCAAGCGACACCGGATCAAATTCCAGGACTCGACGCCGGCAAGATCACATCTGGCACCATCACCCGACCGGTGCAGACCACGGGTGGCGTGTCCTCGATTGGCCCGATGAACGCCGGCGGGGGACTCGGCATCGGCGGTACGGGCCGTGGGTTTGACGGCAACGGCAACCTGAACTGTGCGTACCTGACGATCGGCGGCGACGCATCGGCCGCCGGCAACCTCTCTGCCGGCGGCTTCGTGTACTCGGTTGCCGGCCGGTCCAGCCCCGTCACGTCGAACTGGGTCGCGGCCGCGCTCGACGGCTCTGGCAGGCTCGGCATCCAGCCGTCCGCTACCCGGTTCAAGAAGTTCATTCGGACCTGGAACGACCCGAGCAAGCTCCGGGCGTTCCTGAGCATCCGCCCCGTGCGCTACCAGTTGCGTCACGGCGACGGCAGTTGGGAACTCGGCTACCTGGCCGAAGAGGTTCTCGAGGCCGGCTTCCCCGAGTTCGTCCCCACGGACGTCAACCCCGAATCCGAGACGTTCGGGCAGCCGATCAGCGTGGACTACGCCCGCATGGTCGTGCCCCTGCTGGAGCTGGTCAAAGACCTCTACACACGCGTCGAGAAGCTTGAAGGGAGCGCCGGGTAATGGCCGCAGGTAGCAAAGACAGCAACGGCATTTGGCAGTACGGAGAGGACGACCTTCGGGCGCTGTTCTCCGATCTGCTTAACCTCGCCACAGCCAGCGTCTCGGTCGCCGTCGGGGCGATCAAGAGCCGGCTGACGACGCTCGAAACGAAGACCGCGCACATCACGGACTCCGACTTCAAGATCATCGGCGCGACGGGCAACCCGCCGTTCGCGTCCGGATGGTCGGGCGTGTTTATCGGCGGGTGGAACGGCCTTGCCTTCCGCAAACGCGACGGCATCCTCTACCTCAACGGTGCGTACAACAAGGCCAGCTGGGTCGCAGGGGAGTTGGTGATGACGCTTCCAGTCGGCTATCGCCCGAGTCGTCAAACGCGCGTGTTCGCGTACGGGTCAGCATTCCACTCCGTGGACATCTACGTGGACGGCAGTGTCCGCATGACCATCGCCGGCGGCGGCTCCGTCGTCGTCGCCGGCGTCATCCCGATCTAGGAGCACAGCACATGCAACTCATCAAGACCGCACGCGGCAACATCACCACGTTCCACGGTGAGGACGCCGGCCGCGCGCACGCACACGTCGGCATCGACATCGGCCACGGCGCGAGCACCGCCGCCGACCTCGCGCTGATCGCTCCTGAAGCCGGCATCGTCCGCGTCGCCGGCTGGGACGGCACCTACGGCAATCGGGTCATCATCGAGCACCCGGACGGCACCTGGTCGCTCATCGCCCACATGGCCGCGTTCTTCGTGCGCGCCGGCGATCAGGTCACCCGGGCACAGAGCATCGGCGTCATGGGCCGCACCGGTGGCCCGTGGGGCAGCGTCGCTGGCTGGTTCGTCCACGCCCACCAGGAGTACCACTTGGCCGACGGGACCGCCGTCGATCCCCTCGACTACATCGTCACCCTCACCGCAACCATCCTGAAAGGAATCACCATGCCGAAGATCGTCCGCGTCGATCGAGGGACCATTGCCCTCGTGTCCGATTTCGAGGGCAAGAAGTTCACCTCCACGGAAGGCGGTCAAGGGTTCTCGATCGGCGTCAACACGAAGGCGTACGGCGAAGTGACCGGGCTGACCGAGGACGAGGTGTCCACCCTCGTCAACGAGGCGAACATGAGGGGTGACCGATTCGCGGCCACCGTCGCGGCCCGTGTCAAGCGTTAGGCGCGCATGGCGGCGCTTCCTCTGCAACCTGGGGCACTGTCCGAGAGGCCGCGCAGGCTGGTACTGCGACGGCTCCGAAGGGCGGTGCGGGTGGCGTGAGTGACATCGTGATCGTCGCCCTCATCAGCGCCGCCGCACTCGTCCTTACCGCGCCGGCAAGCGTGCTGATGCTGCTCGTGAATCGCCGCGTCAAGGCACTCGGCCACCAGGTCGCCAACGACCACAGCGTGAACCTCCGGGACGACCTCGACGGCAAGCACAGCGAAACCGGCGACCTGCTCCGCGAGCTGGTCCGCGACCTCGGCGGCATGAAGCAGGACGTGCGCCTCATCCGACAGGACCAATCCACCCACGAATCGCGCATCCACGCGCTCGAACAGAAGGAGAACACATGGCCCGGATCAACCCCAAGGTAACCGCCAGTGCAGCCGCAGCGGCCGGCACGACCGTCCTGTGCTGGGCGGTCGGCCTCGCAGGCCTCGACGTGCCCGACTACGTGCAGGGAGCCGTCACCGTCCTGCTCGTGTTCGCAGCCGGGTACGCGACCAGCGACGGCAAGCACGCCGCCGACTAGAAGTTGACCGCTCGGCGTTTCGCGCCGTCCTCGATCGCTGTGTAAATCTGCGTCGTCGCAACCGACGCGTGACCTAGCAGTTCCTGGACGGCGCGAATGTCGTTTCCGCTTGCTCGATAGGCCTTGCCAGCGAACCAGTGGCGCAGCATATGCCCCGTGACGCCGGCGGGCAGTGCGCCGCTCACGAGCTTCGACACGTAGCCGGCCGAGAGGTGGCCGTCGATTTGGCCGGGGAAGAAGTAGCCGGCGGGAAGCTGACGCAGCATGTGCGCTAGCTCGTCGCGCAACTCGACCACTCGGTCTTTGCCGCCCTTTCCGTGCACGACGATTGACCAGCCTACGAAGTCCTCGAAGATGTCGGTGCTCGAGGCCTTCGCTATCTCGCCGCATCGCATGCCCGCGTATGCGGCCATTTGCACCATGAGACGGGTTCGGATGTCATGTGTGCGTTTCCCGGCCTCCACGGCGGCCTCTGGGGCCGGACGTGGCTTGCCTGCTTGGACGCGTATCTTCGGTAGTGAGGCGGCCGGGTTGTGCTCCATGCGCCCGGTGATGTGTGCCCACTGGTAGAACGCCCGGAGTGACGAGCGGATGGAGGATCGAGACGAGGGGGAGAGCTTGGCGTGTCCGCCGAGGTAGCCGGCGAGGAAGTCGAGGGTCATGGGAAACGGCGGCCGCTTCGTCTCCGAAGCGAACCGCCGCAAGTGGTACGACCGCAGATAGGCGGTGGTGTCTGGTGCGCCGGCGGCGCGCATCCATGACAGGTAGGACTCAAGTGCATCTCGCCAGGATTCGGGCGTCGGTATCTGGTGTTTCATCTTGGTTTCATCGAAACGCAAAGACGGACGCCCACCTGACAAAATGCCCCTCATTCGGGTGACGAATCGGTAACAGTACCGGAACCATCCGGTTTCGGGACGAACGTCCAGCGCACGCGTGGCCGTTTCCCACGTAGCTTGCGAAGCCGTCTGGCGCGGTTGCGCAGACGCGCCGCGTCGCGTCGTCTGCGGAGTTCGGGGTGCTCGCCGCGCACCCGGCTCATCTCAGTCATGGTCTCGTGGACTTGGAAGCTGGGCATCAGTTCGCCTCCGAATCTGTCGGTTCCGGGTCGGCCGGTGGCGTCCACTCGGTCGCCGGGACGACGAGCACGGCGAATACGTCGGCCCGGCCCTCCTGCGTCCACCACAGCGCATCGGCGTCGCTCGTGGTCGTCTGGATCACACTGCCCGTCGCGCGATCGCGCACCACGTAGACGTTCATGCGCGCACCGCCCGGAGGACTACGGCCATGAGCACCGCGAGGCCGGCCGTTGCCGAGTGCAGTGGAACCGGCGAAACCCTTAAACAGTGGGTTCCGGGTTCAAGTCCCGGGGGGTGCACCATCGGCCCGAGATCATCATGATCTCGGGCCTTTTGCGTACCTGCCGCCTCCTTGTCCATCGCCGTCCGCCTCGATCTGTTTGAGCACAATTCCGGAGTTCTCAGCCCGGAAAGCGTGTGCTCGGCACGGACAACGCTTGCTTCGTCACTCCTGTCACAGGACTTCCGGAATTGTGAAACATCAGGGGTGGGGCGAGGCGGCGAAGCGTGTGAGGGCGCGACGGTAGCGGTGCGGATCTGCACGGGTCTCATCGGTCACGAGGAGCGTACGCGGGCCGATGATGCGCGTGTGGTCGCCGCGGCACGGGATGGTTACGACCTTCGCCAAGCCGGAATTCCAGGCGGGAACGAGTGCGTCCAATGCGAGTCGTTCGGGGTGCTCCTCGAGCGAGAGCTGCGGCCGCCTTGAACGGCGCTCGAAGCCGGCGGTCGACCAGGCGCCATGCGCATCGGTGAACGCGGCATCGCCGAATTCCTCTCGCCAGGAAGGACCGAGCAATCGGCTCAGCACGATTGCGCGTTCGGCGGAGTCTTCCGAGGCCTCGGAGGCGGCGGCGAACAGCGTCGGATCACGGATATCGGCAGCGTGCACGACGGTGGCGGACCAGATCGCGGGCCAAGCAGCCGACCACTCCGCAGGACTGGCAGGCGGAGCAGCGGCGGGACCGAGCGTCGCCGGCGGCGTCTCGGTGAGGAGTGGTGGGAGATCGGCGCCGACTGGAGTCAAGCCCCACGCCTCGCGCACCCAGAGGAGGTCGAGGAGCGTCTGCAGGGAGTCCTGCACCTCGATCCGCATGTCGTGAGGCCATGGCTCACCCGGGATCGGTTCGCTCGTCTGCATCGCGTCCTCCACGTCCTCGTGATCGTCCCAGTTTCACACTCCGATCAGCGCGGGAGGAAGTAGAGGTGCTCGTGCAGGTGGCAGCGCTCGTTGAACGGCGCCGAGCACGCGGGACAGCTCGTCGCGTCGACGTAGTCGGCGATCGTCAGCTCCGTGGCGCACACGCCGCACAGGATCGCGAGCGCGGACCGCTCGTCGGCGGGCCACTGCGTCGCCGCGTGGTCGGCCGTCTCCTCGTGGCAGAGGTGGCAGGGGTAGTAGCGGTCGCAGCAGTGGAAGCGGATCGCGATGACGTCGACGGGCGTCCGGTAGTGCTCGCATCTCGTCTGGTCGTCGACCGGCTTCCCGTAGACGTCGAAGTCACCCGTGCGGCGCACCGGCAGAGCTGATCCCTCCGTCATTCGATGCCTCGCGCGACCATCGCATCGCCCAGGTCGTCGGCGTGCTTCATCGACATGACGAGCAACGGCACGACGAAGGTCTGCGGGCGCAGCGGAACCCCACGAGCACGCTGCGCTTCGAGGATCGTGGTGGCGAACGAGCCGATGACGGGGATGATCGTGATCGTCATCGCGAACAGGAGGCCGATGCGTGACGGGTCCACCCCGAATCGACGGAGCGGTCCGAGCGCGCGTTCCGTCGCGTCGAGGAGCGCGGACGTCCGGGTCGTGAGTGTGAGGAGCGCCGCCAGGAGGACGGCGATGAGCACCCTCGCGGTGTTCGTCGTCGCCTGGGGGATCGTCAGGAACAACAGCTGTGCGCCGAGCGTGATGACGATGAGCCACCGAACCACGAGCACCTGCCGCAGGAGCGCCCCGATGCCGAGGCCGCCGAGGAGATAGCCGACGATGACCAGGCCGAACGCCGCGAGCAGCGTCCACAGCGTGTGCGGGACGATCGACACCAACAGGATGAGCGCGAGGACGACGAGCACCTTCGGCCCGGTCGGCATGCGGTGCAGCGGACTGGTCCCTGGCCGGTAGAGCGCGATCACGCGTGGTCCAGTTCGTACGCGTCGATGACGTCGCGGGGCTCACCGACGGAGTGCAGTCGGCCGCCCTCGAATCGGAGGACGATGTCGCATCGAGCCGCCAGACGCATGTCGTGCGTCACGAGGACGAGCTGCTGCGGCATGACGTCGAGCAGGTGATCGCTGATCAGCCGCCGATTGGAGGCGTCGAGGAGGGCCGTCGGTTCGTCGGCGATGACGAGGGCCGGCTCGCCGATCAGGACCGCGCTCATCGCGAGGAGTTGCTTCTGGCCGCCTGAGAGGTCGTGGGCCGGCGCGTCCGCGTGGGGTGTGAGCCCGAAGCGGTCGAGCCAGCCGTCGACCCGCACGGAGACCTCCGAGGCCGACAGCCCGCGACCGCGCAGCGAGAAGCCGATGTCCTCTCGGACCGTTGGCATGATGATCTGCGCGTCCGGGTTGGCGAAGATGAACCCGGCGGTCCGCCGCAGCTGCTTCGCCTCGCGCACGGGGTCGAGCCCGTGGATCCGCACGTCTCCGGAGCCTGCGGTGACGAGTCCGTTGAGCATGCGGGCGAAGGTGGACTTCCCGGAGCCGTTGGAACCGATGATGCCGATGCGACCTTGGTCGAGCGTGACAGAGACGCGCTCGAGGGCGATGCGCTCGCCGAAGACGACCGAGACGTCCGTGAACACGAGGTCGCGCCTGAGCGCGGCTTCCGGTGCGCCGGTCATCGGACGACCTCCACGAGTGCAGCGATGCCCAAGCCGCCGCCGACGGCCACTGTGGCGATGCCACGGGCGCCTGCCGGGGCATCGGCCCGGACGAGACGGGAGAAGAGGCGCACGAGGCCCACAGCGCCGCTGGCGCCCCAGGGATGGCCGAGCGCGAGTGCGCCGCCGTCGGCGCAGACGCGGGGGTCCACGCCGTCCTCGTCCGCGAGGCCGAGTTCCTGCCAGACGGCGAGGCTCTGGGACGCGAACGCCTCCACGAGTTCGAAGGCGGCCATGTCGTCGAGCGTCAGGCCCGTCCGATCGAGCAGGTCCCGCACGGCGTCGACGGGCCCGATGCCAGGCGTCGCCGGGTCGCAACCGATCGTCGCCGTGGCGCGGATGACGAGTCCGGGAGCGGTCCCGCGCAACGCTGCGGGCACGATCGCTACGGCCGCGGCGCCATCGCTGATCCGACACGAGTTCCCCGCGGTCACAGTGCCGCCGTGGAGGGCGGGGAAGCGGCCGAGCATCGCCGACATCCCGCTACGCGGACCGTCGTCGGCGACCACGTCCGACAGTGCGACGAGCTCCTCGTCGAACGCTCCGCGATGCTGCGCGGCGACCGCGAGGTCGTGGCTCCGCAGCGCGTAGGCGTCCTGGCGTTCGCGCGTGATGCCGTGCAGGCCCGCGAGGTGTTCGGCCGCTGGTCCCATCTCGGGGTCGGGGAAGCCGTCCGGTGCGAACGCAGCACGGCTGTAAGGAGCGCCGGTACCGGCCGCCGTGCGCGTCGGAGCGGTCGACGCGCTCTCGACCCCGCCGGCGATCCGGAGGCGCGCATCGCCCGCCGAGATCGAGTCGGCCGCCGTCACGATCGCCGCGAGCCCGCTGCCGCATTGGCGGTCGATGGTCATGCCGGGGATCCGCACGTCGAGCCCGGCCGCGAGCGAAGCAACGCGTGCCGTGTTGCCGCCGGGTCCCATGCAGTTGCCGAGGATGACGTCGCCGATGGGGAATTCGCGCCCGAGCACACGAGCCGCGTCGTCGACGACCGCCCGGAGGACGACAGCTGCGAGCTCCTCCGCCTGGAACTGAGCCAGGCGGCCGCCCTTGGTCGTGATGGGCGTCCGGCGGGCGGCGATGATGACGGGCGCGTCGGGAGGCAGCGGCGCGCCCTCGTGCGTCGGCAGGTTCGTGAGGGGGAATGTGAGAGCGGTGTCAGACACAACGGCTCATCTCTCCCGCGAGGGTTGCTCGGCGGATCTCGGCGCGGGCTGGCTTGCCGGAGGAGGTTCGCGGCAGCTGTGTGGAACGGTACCAGCGCCGTGGCAGGTGGGACGACGCCAACCGGGTCCTGGCCTCGGAACGGATCGTCTGCAGCGTGGGGGAGGACGGGTGGTCGCGCAGTTGGAGGACGACTGCGACGAGTGCTCCGATGCTCGGGTGCGGGATGCCGAAGACGACCGCGTCCTCGATACCGTCGATGCACCGGAGCGCCGCTTCGACGTCCTCTGGAACGACGGTCGCCGCCGCCGTGAGGATCGCTCCGTCGCTGCGCCCGCGAAGACGCAGGGCTGGGCCGCGCGCATCCTGGCGATCCTCCTCGTCCACGACCTCGGCGAGGTCGCCGACGGTGCCCCAGCCGTCCGCATCGACACGGAAGGACCCGGCCACGCCGTCGAGATAGCCCGACGCGAAGAAGGTCGACCGCACGAAGAGCACCCCGTCCTCGATCCTGACCTCGACGCCGGGGAACGCGCGCAGGCCGAGGCCGTCGGTGTCCACAGCGACGAAGGACAGTTCGGCCGCACCGTAGTACGACACGATGCGCACGCCCTGCGCCTCGGCTCGCTCGCGGAGCGCCCCGTCCAGGTGCGCGCCGCCGACCAGGACGACTCGGATCCGATGCGGAGTCCCGGTCTCGAGTCGTTCGACGATCGTCCGGAGGGCTTGAGGCGTGCCGTGGACGACGGTCGCGACAGCGAGGTCCTCATCGGACACGGCGTGGGCGCGGGGGAGGAGGACGGCCGCGCCTGCACCGTGCGCATGCGCAGCCGAGAACACGGACACGGACGACGTGAGCGGGGACGGCAGGTAGACGACGTCATCCGCGGTCAGGCCGATGAGGCCTGCGACCGCGTCGAACGAATCGGACCAGGACGACGCCGTTCGCACGATGACGCGAGGAGCGCCCGTGCTCCCCGAGCTGAGCGTCGCCCACGCCGCGTCAGGTGCCGGGGCGGAGGCGGCGACGAGCGCCTCGACGCTGCAGCGGAACTCGTCGGTCCACCGGTCGTCGCCGAGCAAGGGGACGCCGCCGGCTGCACGGACCTCGAATGCTCGCACCAGGGCTTCCGCAGGGTCGGCGTCGATGATCAGTACGAGGCGCCCCGGCGCGAGCGGCTGAGCGGCGGAGGCGCGCTCGAGGCGCTCGCCGAGTTCATCGCTCGTGACTTGGACGTCTCCGCTGCGCACCGCGATCCGGCGGTCCGTCATCGAGTGGGCTCGTGCGGGGCGGGCGCGGTGGTGTCGGACGGGGACGTGCGCGCGGTCACGGGCGCGACGGTCTGGGCCGGACGACGGAACGCTCGCGGGTACGCGCGCCAGAGCGCCATCGTGACGATCGTCGCGAGGACCGCCTTGATGAGGTCGCCGGGCAGGAACACGAGGCTCGTCAACGCGGTCTGGCCGAGGGGGAGCTGCGTGACGAGCGCCTGGATCGGGATGCCGAACGCGTAGATCACGAGGATGCCGCCGACGACCGTACCGAGCGCCGTCCGCCACCAGGTGGGGCGGCTCGACCCCGCGTGGACGATGGCGCCGACGACGAAGGCTCCGAAGATCCATCCGACCAGGTAGCCGGCGCTCGGGCCGACGAACACGCCGAAGCCGCCGCGCCCGCCGGAGAGGAGGGGAAGGCCCACCGCCACGAGCACCTCCAGCACGACGATCGCCGCAGCCCCGCGCCACGGGCCGAGCACGGCGCCCGCGAGCATCACACCGAGCGTCTGGGCGGTGATGGGGACCGCGCCTCCGAACGCCGGGATGGCCCCGGGGAGCCCGAGGACGGCGATGAGCGCCGCGAAGACGGCTATGCGGGCGAGGTCGTCGATGGCGAAACGCTTGCGAGTGGTCACGGGTACTCCTTGGCCGGGGCGGACGGTTCCGCACATCCTGAACGATGTCGACATGAACGGTGTTCACCTGAACGCCGTTCACCTGAACAGTGTTCGAGTATAGTGTGACCATGGCGACAGCATCCAACCCCCGGTACGGCCACACCCGTCACTCCCGCGATGACGTCGCCCAAGCGGCCCTCGCGATCCTCGACGAACACGGCCTCGCCGACCTCACGATGCGGCGTCTCGCCGCCACACTCGACGTCCAACCGAGCGCACTCTACTGGCACTTCGAGAACAAGCAGTCCCTGCTCGCGACGCTCTCCGACCGCATCGTCGCACCGCGGGCCACGACCCAGGAGGATGTCGACTGGTCGGTCGCGCTCGCCGCAGAGGCGCTCGTCCTGCGGGAGTCGCTCCTCGCGTATCGGGACGGCGCAGAGGTCGTCGCGAGCACGATCGCTCTCGGGCTCGGCGCCGAAGCCCCGATGGAGCGGTTCACGAGCGTCATCGGAAAGGGCGGATACGACCAGGAGACGAGTGCCGCGGCCGCTGCGGTGCTGCTCCACTTCGTCCTCGGCCATGTCTCCCATGAGCAGCAGCGGCTGCAGGCCGACAGCCTCGGCGTCGTCGCACCGGACCACTCGCTCGACCCGTCGGCTACGGGCTCGGATGCCACGGAAGCATTCCGCTTCGGCATCGCACTCCTCATCGACGGCTTGCGCGTTCGTGGCCGATCCGAGGCGGAGCAACCCGTTCTCGGCGGGTAGCACGTCGGCCACGATCGGGCAACCCGGTGCCCGGATCCGGCCTCGCGCGTACCGTTGAACACGAGGCGCCGGAGACGTCGGCGAGATCTCGCCCGTCGGGCGGCGGCCTCTGGGAGACGAGAGGTGCAGCATGAGAATCGCAGCCGTGTACACCACCGGTCGCACCGAGGCGACAGTCGAGAAGCGTTCCGATGTGCTCTACGTCGTGAGCGTCGAGGGCCGGGACAGGGGCTTCGTCGAGCGGGCAGGCAACGTGTACGTCGCCCTCTGGGGGCACCGATACGCGAGCGCCGTCGAAGTGATGCAGACCTTGGACTTCGACGCGGCCGTCGAACGACTGACCACACTGGACCAGCGGCCCTGACCTCTGCGGACCAGTCGGCGCGCACTCGGCGGATCATCTGAACAATCCCTTTGAACGAGTGTGCGAACCGCCGTGGATGGTCATCGGCATCGTCCGCGGTGTGAGACTGTAGACGGGTCGGTTCGTCGACCGGATCGGGTTCTGGTCGCGGACGGATCAAGCCTCCGTTGGCCTACCCAGCCCTGCGGAGCACAGCGTCGGTCGGGCGTTTCGCCCACCCGCGCCGTGACGCCTCATCGATTCGGGTTCGATGGGGCGTCACGCACCGTTTCCGTCGCCACGGAGCCGGGCTCTCAAATGCACGAAGCCCGCTATCACCTGCGCATGTGCGCGGGACAGCGGGCCTGACGTGCTGTGCGGTGAGCTGCTAGGCGATGGAGCGGTTCCGTGCTGGGACCGGGTTCACGAGGCTCGCGTCGATGAGGTCGGGTTCGGCCCAGACGGCGATGGGGTAGTGCTGCGGTTCGAGGAGCGTTCGCTCGACGAGCACGGGAGCAACCGGCGCGTCTTCGGCCTCTGCGGCGTCTTCGGCCGCCTCAGCTGCCGATTCTGCAGCTGCATCGGCCATGACCTCGGCCACGAAGACCTCGATCGCTTCGGTCGTGGGTGCCGCGTGGTCGAACTCTGCACCGGCTTCGGCGCCGGCCGTCTCGACAGCGACGGCTTCCGCGACAGCGGCGTCCTCACTCATCGACTCCGGCTCGGCGTCCGCGCGACCCCAGAGCCGCCAGCCGCGAGCGGGGGCTTCGGCACGCACGGTGACGGCGGCCTGCTCGAGGTCGATGTCCGTCGCGATCTCGTGGGCGAGCTGCTGGGCGAAGACATCGTGGAAGATCTCGTCCCCGGAATCGGGGAGTCGTCTCGACAGGACCCAGGCGCCAGTGGCGCCGAGCTCGTCCGCGAGGCGGGCGTGCACGAGGTCGAAGAGCTGCTTCTCAGTCAGCTTCGAGGCGGATACTGGCGCGGCGTGTCGACGACGACCGAACATGTCCTGGACCTTTCCTCGAGGTGGAATGGTCCCAGTGTGCGTGCACACGCCTGAGAATCCCCGCAGACACGCGGGAAAACGGGGGAATCAGCCGACTCTAGCGCTCGATCTCGGCGTTCTTGCTGTCCTCGATGACGGATCCGATCGCGAGTGCGAGGGAGATGCCCCAGCTCGCCCAGAGCAACAGCAGCCGCCAGTCGCGCGGTCCCTGCCTCGTGGCCTGGATCGCCGAGATGCCGCTGAACACCGTGCTGATGACGCTGCCGTTGAAGATGAACTTGCGCATGTGGGTGGGCCTCCGTTCCCTTCTACGCTAGCCGGTGCGGCCAGCCTCTGCACCCGGGTTGCCCTCCGGCGCGGCGAACCGCTATGCCTGAGAGGAGCATCACGGTGTCGGATGCCTCGGGAACACCTCGGACATCGCCTTCCGCCGCGTCACCGCGCGGAAGGCGAGCGGACGAACGCTGCTAGCCTGAGGAACGAACCGGAGCAGACCGGGAGGGTCATCATCACCAGGCACGAAACCGTCGCAGGCGCATCGCAGCCCACGTTCGACTTCATCGTCGTGTCCAACCGCTTGCCCGTCGATCGCGTGACCGACGCAGACGGCAACGAGAGCTGGCGCACGTCCCCGGGCGGTCTCGTGACCGCCCTCGAACCCGTCATGCGGGGAGCGGACGGCGCGTGGATCGGCTGGGCCGGTTCCGCGGACCTCGAGCTCGATCCCTTCGACAACGACGACATGTGGATCGTTCCCGTGCCGCTGTCCGAGGACGAGATCGCGAAGTACTACGAGGGCTTCTCGAACGACACGATCTGGCCGCTGTACCACGACGTCATCGCTCCGCCGAGCTACCACCGCGAATGGTGGGAGTCCTACGTCATCGTGAACCGGCGCTTCGCCGAGGCCGCAGCCGAGTCTGCGTCGGAGGGCGGCACCGTCTGGGTCCAGGACTACCAGCTGCAGCTCGTCCCCAAGATGCTGCGCGAGATTCGTCCGGACCTCACGATCGGCTTCTTCAACCACATCCCGTTCCCCGCGTACGGCATCTACTCGCAGCTGCCCTGGCGCCGCCAGATCATCGAGGGCCTGCTCGGCGCGGACGTCATCGGCTTCCAGCGCACCGCGGACGCCGGCAACTTCTCCCGTGCCGTCCGTCGCCTGTTCGGCTACGAGACGCGTGGAGCCGTCATCCAGGTGCCGCTCGACGCGCACGGCGTCCCCACCGCGACCGATGCCGCGCCGCGCGCCTCACGCCGCGGCTCGCCGTACCGCAAGGTCATCGCGAGGCACTTCCCGATCTCGATCGACAGCAAGGGCTACCAGGAGCTCGCCTCCCGCCCGGACGTCATCGCGCGCGCCAAGCAGATCCGCGAGGAACTCGGCAACCCGCAGACGATCATGCTCGGCGTCGACCGCCTCGACTACACGAAGGGCATCGGCCACCGGCTGAAGGCCTTCGGCGAGCTGCTCGCCCAGGGCAAGCTCGCGGTCGAGGACGTCACGCTCGTCCAGGTCGCGAGCCCCAGCCGTGAGCGGGTCGAGACGTACCGTCAGCTGCGTGACGACATCGAGCTGACCGTCGGTCGCATCAACGGCGACTTCGGCACGATCGGGCACACGGCCATCCAGTACCTGCACCACGGCTACCCGCGTGAGGAGATGGCCGCCCTCTACCTCGCGGCGGACGTCATGCTCGTCACCGCGCTGCGCGACGGCATGAACCTCGTCGCCAAGGAATACGTGGCCGCGCGCTTCGACAACGACGGCGTGCTCGTGCTGAGCGAGTTCGCGGGTGCGTCGGATGAACTCAAGCAGGCGCTGAAGATCAACCCGCACGACATCGAGGGCTTGAAGTCGGCGATCCTGCAGGCCGTGCACATGACGCGCGCAGAGCGGTCCCGTCGGATGCGAGCACTCCGCAAGCGTGTGCTCGAGTACGACGTGGCCCGCTGGTCCGCGTCCTTCCTCGACGAGCTGCACCAGATCCGCGAGGACCGCGCTGCACTCGAGGCCGGAGAGACGGAGCAGCGATGACGCTCGAGCGCACGGCTGACGGTGCGTCACCGTCGGCCGCGCTCCCGGCGGACCTCGACACGGCCCTCCGCCGTCTCGCAGCGGTGCCGCGCCTCCTCGTCGCCCTCGACTTCGACGGAACGCTCGCACCCGAGGTCGACGAACCCGAGCAGGCGCGGGCGCTCCCCGCAGCCCGGGAGGCCGTCCTCTCACTCCTCGCCGCGACGGACACGCGAGTCGCCCTCGTCTCCGGGCGAGCCGTCGCGAGCCTCGAACAGGTCGCCGATCTGCCGGGGACCGTCCTCCTCGCAGGGTCCCACGGGGTCGAGATCCGACTCGACCACCCTGGCGACGCGATCGCGCTGAGCGCCGAGGAAGGTGCCCGGCGAGCGAAACTGTCCGATATCCTCGGAGATGTCGCACAGAACTACGACAACGTCTGGATCGAGACGAAACCGGCAGGGTTCGCCCTCCACACTCGGCTCGCCAGCGAAGCAGACTCCAGGAACGCCCACCTCGAAGCACTCGCCCTCACGAAGGACGAGCTCGGCGACCTGACCGTACGCGAGGGCAAGAACGTCCTCGAATTCTCGGTCCGGACCGCCACCAAGGGCGAAGCCGTCGAACACCTCCGGCGGTATACCAAGGCAGACGCCGTGTTCTACGCGGGCGATGACGTGACCGACGAGGACGCCTTCAGGGCCCTCGGACCGGTCGACCTCGGAGTGAAGAGCGGGCGGGGAGCAACCGCCGCCGCGCACCGGGTCGAAGGACCGTCGGAGATCGCCCACGTACTGGGCGTCTTGGCCGAATATCGAAGCAATCAGGAAGCCGTAGACTCGTAAACATGCCCGAGATCGACATCAAACCTCGCAGCCGCGCCGTCACGGACGGCATCGAAGCAACCACCTCACGAGGCATGCTGCGTGCCGTCGGAATGGGTGATGAGGACTGGGACAAGCCCCAGATCGGCATCGCCAGTTCGTGGAACGAGATCACGCCCTGCAACCTCTCGCTCGACCGCCTCGCCCAGGGCGCCAAGGAGGGTGTGCACTCCGGCGGAGGATACCCGCTCCAGTTCGGCACCATCTCCGTCTCCGACGGCATCTCCATGGGCCACGAGGGCATGCACTTCTCCCTCGTCTCGCGTGAGGTCATCGCCGACAGCGTCGAGACCGTCGTCATGGCCGAGCGCCTCGACGGCACCGTCCTCCTCGCGGGCTGCGACAAGTCGCTCCCCGGCATGCTCATGGCCGCCGCGCGACTCGACCTGTCCTCGGTCTTCCTCTATGCGGGATCGATCGCCCCGGGCTGGGTCAAGCTGTCCGACGGCACGGAGAAGGAAGTCACGATCATCGACTCCTTCGAAGCCGTCGGTGCCTGCAAGGCCGGCAATATGAGCGAAGAGGACCTCAAGCGCATCGAGTGCGCCATCGCGCCGGGCGAAGGCGCGTGCGGTGGCATGTACACCGCCAACACCATGGCCTCCGTCGCCGAGGCACTCGGCATGAGCCTCCCCGGCTCGGCTTCGCCGCCCTCGGCCGACCGCCGCCGCGACTACTTCGCCCACCGCTCCGGCGAGGCCGTCGTCAACATGCTGCGCCTCGGCATCACGGCACGCGACATCCTCACGAAGAAGGCGTTCGAGAACGCGATCGCCGTCGCCATGGCGTTCGGCGGCTCCACCAACGTCGTCCTCCACCTCCTCGCGATCGCTCGCGAGGCCGAGGTCGACCTCACGCTCGACGACTTCAACCGCATCGGCGACAAGGTGCCCCACATCGGCGACCTCAAGCCCTTCGGCAAGTTCGTCATGAACGACGTCGACCGTCACGGCGGCGTCCCCGTCGTGATGAAGGCACTCCTCGACGCAGGCCTGATCCACGGTGACGCGCTCACGGTCACGGGCAAGACGGTCGCGGAGAACCTCGCGGACCTCAATCCCGACCCCATCGACGGCACCGTCATCCGCACGCTCGACAACCCGATCCACGCCACGGGCGGCATCACGATCCTCAAGGGCTCGTTCGCTCCCGAGGGCGCCGTGGTGAAGACGGCCGGCTTCGACGCCGAGGTGTTCGAGGGTCCGGCACGCGTCTTCGAGCGCGAACGCGCGGCGATGGACGCTTTGACCGACGGCAAGATCAACAAGGGCGACGTCGTCATCATCCGGTATGAGGGTCCGAAGGGCGGCCCCGGCATGCGCGAGATGCTCGCGATCACCGCCGCCATCAAGGGCGCGGGTCTCGGAAAAGATGTACTACTCTTGACGGACGGTCGATTCTCAGGCGGCACAACCGGACTGTGCATCGGCCACATAGCACCCGAAGCGGTGGACGCTGGTCCAATCGCCTTCGTGCGCGATGGTGATCTGATACGGGTCGATATCGCAGCTCGCTCGCTGGATCTACTGGTCGACGAAGCAGAGCTGGAAGCCCGCCGTGAAGGCTGGGCACCGCTTCCTCCGCGCTATACCCGTGGCGTTCTCGCAAAGTACGCCCGTCTCGTCCACTCTGCTGCAGAGGGTGCGATCACGGGCTGACCGAGCATCTCGTTCGTGCATCTCCACCGCCAGAAGGAATAACACCATGCCCACGGAGACTCAACCCGTGCCTCAACCCAGAGCGGCCGCTCCTGCGGCCGCCTCCGCTCCAGAAATCCTGACGGGTGCCCAGTCGGTCGTCCGCTCCCTCGAGCTCCTCGGCGTCAAGGACGTCTTCGGGCTCCCGGGCGGCGCGATCCTGCCGGTCTACGACCCGCTCATGGACTCCACCAAGCTGCGTCACATCCTCGTTCGTCACGAGCAGGGCGCCGGCCACGCCGCCGAGGGGTACGCCTCCGCCGGCGGCGGCGTCGGTGTCTGCATCGCGACGAGCGGTCCGGGCGCGACCAACCTCGTGACCGCGATCGCCGACGCCTACATGGACTCAGTTCCCATGGTCGCGATCACCGGTCAGGTGTTCTCGACCCTCATGGGGACGGACGCCTTCCAGGAAGCCGACATCGTGGGCATCACCATGCCGATCACGAAGCACTCCTTCCTCGTGAAGACGCCGGAGGACATCCCCGCCGCGATCGCGGCAGCGTACGAAATCGCGGGGACCGGTCGTCCGGGTCCCGTGCTCGTCGACATCACGAAGGACGCGCAGCAGGCCGAGGCGCCGTTCATCTGGCCGCCGAAGATCGACCTGCCCGGCTACCGTCCCGTGACGAAAGCCCACGGCAAGCAGATCCAGGCCGCCGCGCAGCTCTTCGTGGAAGCCAAGAAGCCCGTCCTCTACGTGGGCGGCGGTGTCATTCGCGCCAAGGCGTCGGAGGAACTGCTCGCTCTCGCCGAGGCGACCGGCGCCCCCGTCGTGACGACGCTCATGGCGCGCGGCGCATTCCCGGACTCGCACCAGCAGCACCTCGGCATGCCCGGTATGCACGGAACGGTCCCGGCCGTGCTCGCGCTCCAGGAAGCCGACCTGCTCATCTCCCTCGGAGCCCGCTTCGACGACCGCGTCACGGGCAAGGCCTCGCTCTTCGCCCCGAACGCCAAGGTCGTCCACGTGGACGTCGACCCGGCCGAGATCTCCAAGATCCGGGTCGCCGACGTACCGATCGTGGGCGACGCGAAGGACGTCATCGTCGACCTCACGGCCGCCTATGAGGCCGCCAAGCGCGAGACGACGCCGGACACGACGGAGTGGTGGTCCTACCTGGACGGTCTGCGCGACGAGTACCCGCTCGGGTACTCCGAGCCGACCGACGGGCTCCTCGCCCCGCAGTACGTCATCTCCCGCATCGGTGAACTCACCGGTCCAGAGGGCGTGTTCGCGTCGGGCGTCGGCCAGCACCAGATGTGGGCTGCGCAGTTCATCAAGTACGAGCGTCCCAACTCCTGGCTCAACTCCGGTGGAGCCGGCACGATGGGCTACGCCGTTCCGGCCGCCATGGGTGCGAAGGTCGCCCAGCCCGACCGCGACGTGTGGGCGATCGACGGCGACGGCTGCTTCCAGATGACCAACCAGGAACTCGCGACCTGCACGATCAACAAGATCCCGATCAAGGTCGCGATCATCAACAACTCGTCGCTCGGCATGGTGCGCCAGTGGCAGACGCTGTTCTACGACGGCCGGTACTCCAACACCGACCTGAACACGGGCCACGACACCATCCGCATCCCCGACTTCGTGAAGCTGGCGGAAGCCTACGGCTGCCTCGCCATCCGCGTCACGAAGCAGGAGGAGGTCGACGCCGCGATCAAGCTCGCCCTGGAGACGAACGACCGCCCGGTCGTCATCGACTTCGTCGTGAGTGCAGACGCGATGGTGTGGCCGATGGTGCCGCAGGGCGTCAGCAACAGCTACGTGCAGTACGCCAGGGACCACAGTCCGTCGTTCGATGAGGAGGCCTGATCATGAGTACCCACGTGCTGAGTCTCCTCGTCGAGGACAAGCCCGGTCTGCTGACCCGTGTCGCCGGCCTGTTCGCCCGCCGCGGCTTCAACATCGAGAGCCTCGCGGTCGGCCACAGCGAGATCGACGGCCTCTCCCGCATCACGGTCGTCGTGGACGTCGACGAACTCCCGCTCGAACAGGTGACGAAGCAGCTCAACAAGCTCATCAACGTCATCAAGATCGTGGAGCTCGACCCGGCCCAGGCCGTGCAGCGCGAGCACCTGCTGATCAAGGTGCGAGTCGACAACACGACCCGCTCGCAGGTCCTCGAGGCGGTCAACCTGTTCCGTGCCCGCGTCGTCGACGTGGCGCAGGACGCCCTCGTGATCGAGGTCACGGGCGATTCCGGCAAGACGAGCGCGCTCCTCAAGGTGCTCGAGCCCTACGGGATCAAGGAGATCGCCCAGTCGGGACTCCTCGCCATCGGCCGCGGCTCCAAGTCGATCACCGAACGCGTCTTCAAGAACTAGCAACCCTTTCGTCGCAACCCGCCAGCACGTACGCTGCCACGGGGAGCGAATGCATGGATTCGAATCACCACAACCAAGGAGAGAACCACCAGTGACTGAGATTTTCTACGATCAGGACGCAGACCTGCAGCTCATCCAGGGCAAGAAGGTTGCCGTCATCGGCTACGGCTCGCAGGGTCACGCGCACGCGCTCAACCTCCGCGACTCCGGTGTCGAGGTCGTCGTCGGCCTGAAGGACGGCTCGAAGTCGATCGCCAAGGCTGAAGAGCAGGGCTTCACGGTCAAGAACGTGGCCGATGCCTCCGCATGGGCCGACGTCATCGTCATCCTCGCTCCCGACCAGCACCAGCGCGGCATCTTCGCCGAGTCCATCAAGGACCAGCTCAGCCCCGGCAAGGCGCTCGTCTTCGGCCACGGCTTCAACATCCGTTTCGGCTACATCGAAGCTCCCGAGGGCGTCGACGTCTTCATGGTCGCTCCGAAGGGCCCGGGTCACACCGTCCGTCGCGAGTACGAGGCAGGCCGTGGCGTCCCCGTCATCGTCGCCGTCGAGAAGGACGATTCCGGCAACGCGTGGGCACTCGCTTGGTCCTACGCCAAGGCGATCGGCGGCCTCCGCGCCGGCGGCATCAAGACGACCTTCACGGAAGAGACCGAGACCGACCTGTTCGGCGAGCAGGCTGTCCTCTGCGGTGGCGTCTCGCAGCTCATCCAGTACGGTTTCGAGACGCTGACCGAGGCCGGCTACCAGCCGGAGATCGCGTACTTCGAGGTCCTCCACGAGCTCAAGCTCATCGTCGACCTCATCTGGGAGGGCGGCATCGCCAAGCAGCGTTGGAGCGTCTCCGACACCGCTGAGTACGGCGACTACGTCTCCGGCCCGCGCGTCATCGACCCGAGCGTCAAGGAGAACATGCAGGCCGTTCTCAAGGACATCCAGGACGGCACGTTCGCGCGTCGCTTCATCGCCGACCAGGATGCCGGAGCCCCCGAGTTCCTCGAGCTCCGCAAGAAGGGCGAGGACCACCCGATCGAGGCGACCGGCCGCGAGCTGCGCAAGCTCTTCGCATGGAACGCCTCGAACGACGACGACTACGTCGACGGCAGCGTCGCACGCTAGTCACGCCGTAGCGTCCGGTTCCACCGGTTCTGCTCGAAGCGCCCGTCCCGCACTGCGGGGCGGGCGCTTCGTCGTTCTGCGCCCCGCGCCGCTCTGATCGATCACAACTCCTTCGATTTCGACAGCCGCTCGGTCGGAACCGCGCGATTCCGCGGGCACTCTGGTTTGCGGACGCGAGATCGAAGGAGTTATGCGTGATGGTCAGGAGGTGGGGGTGCGGGTGACCTGGACCGGGCGACCGGTCGCGAGCGATTCCTTCGCCGCGAGGGACACTGCGAGCGCTGTGACCGCCGCATCCGTCGGACACCAGGCCGGTTCGGCGCCGGTCGCGATGCAGTCGAGGAAGTATTCCGCTTGACGTATGTACGGATCGCCGCCGTCGATGGAGGCCGATGCGAGCGCTTCTGCGCCATCGCCGACGGCCTCGAGATGCCGCGGCGACGCCGATCCGTCGAGGCTGCCGACGAAACGATGGGCCGCGAGAGCCTCCGATCCGAGCACCTCGGCAGAGGACGAGAACGTGAAGCCAGGGGGCATGCCCATGGAGGTGAGGACCTGGCCGAGGCCGCCGTTCGCATACTCGACGGCGGTTTCGATGGGACCGCCCGGCCGCCCCTGCCTCGCCGTGACCGTGAGCGGTTCACCGAGGAAGAGGTTGAGTTGGTCGAAGTCGTGGATCGCGAAGTCGACGAGGACGCCGCCGGACCGCGTCTCGTCGTGCCACCACGGCGACGGCTTCGGAGGCCCGCTCAGCCGTTCCGCACGAACCGACAACGGGACGCCGAGCGTGCCGGCCTCCGAGGCTTCGCGCAGTGCGCGGTACCCGCCGAAGAACCGCACGACGTGCGCCACCATCAGGAGCCCGGGACTGATCGCGGCCTGCGCACGGATCCGGTGGGCATCGTCGATCGTGAGGGCGATGGGCTTCTCGAGGAGCACGTGCTTGCCGGCCTGCAGTGCCAGGATCGCGATGTCGGCGTGCGTGTCGGTCGGCGTGCAGACGGAGACGATGCTCACCTCGGGGTCCGCGAGCACCGCATCGAGATCGGTGACGAGCGCGGCGTGGGGTGCGTGTTCGAGCGGCCTCGGCGTGCTGCCGGTGCAGACGTAGGCGATCCGTTCGCCGAGTCCTGCCCCGGCCCAAGCCCGCGCGTGCGCTTCGCCCATCGATCCTGCTCCGATGATGGCGATCGTGCCCTCGTGGCTCATTGCTCTCCTGTCATGCTGAACTGCGCTTCGGCCGGGACCGGCTCGTCGGGGATGAGTCGCCGCCAGAGATCGGCGAGCGCGTTGTCGCCCTCACGGAGATCCGGCACGTCGATGCCGGACCGCAGGAGCTCGACGGCGCGCGCGTCCTGGCCGGTTCCCGCGAGCGCCGAAGCGAGGAGCAGATCGATGCGTCCGCCCGTCAGCCCTGCAGCGATTCCTGCCTCGAGGAGCTGGAGGGCGAGTTCGGGATCGCCTGCTGGGAGTGCGGTCGTCGCCGCCTCGACGAGCAGCGATCGTCCGGCGGGGTTCGCTGCGCACGCCCGGCGGTAGTGGTCGAGCGCGGTGATGTGGTCCCCTCGATCCACGGCGAGGAGGGCGAGACCCCGTTCGGCGAGCGCATCCGGCCCGAATTCGAGGGCCTGTCCGTACAGCGTTCGCGCCGCATCGGCGTCGCCCGCCGCGTGCGCGATCGTCGCACGGTGCAGGAGCGTCTGGGCGGTGGGGGAGTGCGCCGCGAGCAGTTCGTCCCACGCGCTGCCTGCGACGAAGCTCGCGGAGCCGGTGAACTCGTCACCGTCGAGCAGTGCGATCCATGGTCGTTCCGCGTCGCCGATGCTCTCGGACCGGAACGGCGTGCCGGTCCCGTCGATCCATGGCGTCCCTGTTCGCGAGCGCAGGGCGGATTCGACCGCGCCCCAGCCAGAGCCGTCGGACACGATGCGATCCGGTGCGATGTCGAACGAGGCGCGCGCGGCGTCGTGGGCCCGCACCAGCACATCTGCTCCGATGAGCCGTTCGACCCGCTCGCCCGTGTGGATGACGGCCGCGTTCCAGTCGTCGCCGTGAGCGATCGACGGGTCGGCCGCAGCGTTGCCGTAGGCCTCGACCCACGACCACTCGCCCCCTGCCGGCATCGTGAGGTGTTGATACTGCGTCTGGGCGAGGCCGGCCTGAATCTCGGCGTACTCGCCGCCGTCCGGGCTCAGCCACTCCTGCCATCGCCTGCCGCCGCGCTCCTGTCCCCAGACGAAGAGCTTCCGCCCGCGCAACTCCGGGGTGGACACGATGGCGAGGCCGTCGCCGTCCTGATCCGTCTGGACGATCCAGCGGCGTTCATCCGGGGCGATATCGAAGAAGAAGTCGCGGGCGTGCTGGTTGTTCGTTGGCCAGGTGCAGTCCGTACCGCCGTCTGTCGTGGGCGAGACCCGCGCGATGCCGCCGGCCTCGTCGCTCGCGAATGCGGAGTCCGCGGGGGCGATCACGCGGTTCCGGGGATCCTGGGGCACGGCCGCGTTCGTCCACCAGTAGATCGGGACCTCTGCGTCCGCCGGGTTTCTGAGCCGCACGGCGACCAGGAGGACCGCGGAGTCCTCCGGCAGCCAGGCGTCGATCTGGAACACCGTCCCGCGCACCCGATCGAACTCCCACATGCGGAGGATCTCGCGACCGTCCGGTGCGTGCACGATCGCCGTGTGCAGCGGACTGCACGTCGTCGGGGTGTGACCGCGTGTGGTCGTATTCCATTCGATCCCGCCCGCGAACCAGGCGTTCCGGAGGGCGAGGTTCGCGAACTGGATCGTGTCGGGGGAGAAGAGGAGCTGTTTGCCCGTGCGGTGGTCGAGGAGTTCCCAGAGTCGTCCGCCGAGCGACGGAAGGAAGACGGCGCGCACGTGCTCGTTCTCGAGGACGATCGCCTCGACGGCCGTTTCACGCCGGTTCCGGTCGTAGCCGTCCTGTTCGCGATGCGGGTAGAGGTTCGCCGGTGTGCCGTGCTGGGAGCCGTCGATGATCTCCTGCGGGACGCCGCCGTCGATCCGATACGGGCTCTCGAGGAGCGGACCGACCATCGGTAACGGACTCTCCGGCCCGAGGTGGGCGAGCCGCAGCGATCGCGTTCCGACGGTGATGCTCATCCGATGTTCCTCGTTCCGTCAAGCGCGGCGTGCGCGCACGGGCGCGACGCCGTCGTCGATGCGATGGAAGACATCGTCGTCCACCACCGATCCCGCCCTGCGGAGGGCGAGGGTTCCAGCGCCGACGAGCCCGTCGGCCACCGGGACGAGTCTGGCCCCGCCGCTCGCGGCCGTCAATCGTTCGCGAGCGAGTCCGGAGTGTTGGAGGAGTCCGTCCACGAGGACGCTGCCGCCGACGACCACCGGGACGTCCGGTCCTGGGCGGTGCACCGCAGACAGGAGTTCGGCGAGTTTCTCGACCGCCTCCGCGAGGATCCGTTCTGCGACGTCGTCACCCGTCGCGGCGAAGGCGAGGGGCGCGAAGCGGGCGAGTGCGATGGGTCGGTCCCCGTAGACGTGGTCGATGAGGCTTCCGAGCGCGTTCGACCGGTGCTCCGACGGCGCTTCGTCGAGGGAGATGCCGAGTGCTTCGGTGAGGAGCGGGGTCAGGGCGGTGCGCGGGCCGAGGCCGTCGAGGTCGGCTGCGACCGCTCGCACGACACGTCTCGCGATCCAGAACCCGGACCCGTCGTCGCCGAGGAGCCAACCGGCCCCGCCGATCTCGCGGACGAGCGCGCCGTCCTCCACGCGCCCGGCGACGCTCCCCGTGCCCGCGATCAGGACAGAACCCCGGAGCCCCGGCGTACCGGAGCCGAACATGCCGAGGAGGTCTGGCTCGATCACGAGCTCGTCGAACCCGATCGGGGCGAATCGCGCCAACAGCTGCTCGCGGTAGGCGGTCGTCACCTGGCCGGCCTGTGTGATCGCTACGACCGAGCCGGCGTCCGCCCGCACGCCTGCCGCGGCGAGCGCTTCAGCGGCGGCGGCCGAGATCTGTTCGACGGCGCTCTCGATGCCGGAGGAGGTCGGGTTGCCGCCCAACGCCCGCCCGGTGCCGAGGCAGAGCCCCGATGGATCGAGGACGGCCGCCCTCGAGGACGTCCCGCCAGCGTCGATCGCCAGACTTATTCTCATCGTCATCATCCCGAAACATCTTGCCGTGGACGACACCGTACTGTAAGAATCAGTTTTGCGGCACTCCAACGAAGGAGAAACGAATTTCCATGACCATTGCGTCTCGAACGGTGATTCCCGGTGAACACGCCACTGGCGTGACCAACCGGATCCGATCCCGTATGCCCGAGATGTCCGACGTCATGACCCGCATCGCCCGCTACCTCCTCGAGAAGCCCGATGCGCCGCTCACCCTCACGATCGGCGAACTCGCCGCGGAATCCGGCGTCTCCGCCGCGACCATCACCCGTTTCTGCCGCCTGATCGGGTACACGGGATACGCTCCGTTCCGCGTGGACCTCGCGAAGGACTTCGGTCGGAGCACTGCCCGCGAGTCCTGGCAGATCGACATCGGTCGCGGCTTCGGACCGGACGACCCGCCGAACGACGTCCTCAGCACCCTCCTGAACGCACACTCCCGCACCCTCCGCGAAACGGCCGATGCGATCGACCTCGAGGTCATGCAGCGGATCGCGGAGCGCATCTCGGACAGCAGGAACGTCGACATCTACGGCGTCGGCGGGAGCGCGATGCTCGCGGACGAGATGCAGGCGCGGCTCTACCGCATCGGCGTGAACACCCATTCCTGGTCGGAGGTGCACGCGGGACTCACGAGCGCGGCAATCCAGGGATCGGACTCCGTCGCGATCGGCATCTCCAACACGGGCCGTACCGAGGAGACCATCCAGATGCTGCGCGAGGCCGGTCGCTCTGGCGCCCTCACGATCGCGATCAGCAACAACCCGACGTCCCCGCTCGCGGCCGAAGCCGACCTGCAGATCATCACCTCCGTCCACGAGCGCTTCCTCCAGCCAGACGACCTCTCCGCGAAGCACGGGCAGCTGTTCGTCCTCGACCTCCTCTACCTGCTCGTCGCCCAGAAGAACTTCGACCGGACGACCCAGCGGCTCGCGGCATCGGCGCTCGCCGTCGCATCGCACCGCCGTCCCCGCCGCCCCGCGGCCACTCCGACCCCCTCGACCACCCCGACCCCGGCCGCGCTCGGCGCGCACGGACAGAAAGGCTGAACCGATCCCCATGGCTGACGTCGCAACCCGCACCGAACTGAACCGTCGATACACGGAGGAGGTGACCTCCCGCATCGCCGCACTCGCCGCCTCCGCAGACGACGGCGGCCTCGACGCGGCGGTCGACATCCTCGCCGAGGCGATCCGGAAGGGCGGCGTCATCCAGGCGTTCGGCACCGGCCACTCCGAGGCGTTCGCGATGGAGATCGCGGGCCGGGCGGGCGGGCTCATCCCCACGAACAAGATCGCCCTCCGCGACGTCGTCCTCCGCGGCGAACGCACCGTGGCAGACCTCGGCGGCGCCGAACTCGAGCGCAGCGGCGACGTCGCCTCCGAACTCTTCGCGATCTCGCCCATTGGTCCGGACGACGCCTTCATCATCGCGTCCAACTCCGGCGTGAACGGCTCGATCGTCGGTCTCGCCGTCCTCGCCAAGGAACACGGCCACCCCGTGATCGCCGTCACCTCGCTCGAACACACCCAGCGGGTGCAGCCGAAGCACTCGAGCGGTCTGCGCCTCTCGGAAGTGGCCGACGTCGTCATCGACAACCGCGCCCCGTTCGGCGACGCGACGATCGAGGTCCGCGAGGGCGTCCCCGTCGGCGCCGTCTCCTCGATCACCGCCGCGTACATCGCCCAGCTCCTCACGATCGGCGTCGCCGACCGACTCGCCGAATCCGGTGAGACCCCGCCCCTCTACATCTCGGCGAACATCCCCGGCGGCGACGAGCACAACCGTGTGCTCGAGGACCGCTACCTCGGCCGGATCAGACGAGACGCCTGACCGGCGCCCGGCCGCCGCCAGCCCGAACGCCCACGGCACCTGCACCACCAGCACTCCAGCCAGAACAGGCCCACAGACAGAACAGACCCAGCCGGCTCGCCGGTTCTCCGCACCACACCATACGAATCACTGGAAGGTAGAACGATGGAACAGCAGCACGCATCATTCCAACGACGCGACTTCTTGCGGGGAGCACTCGTCACCGCCGTGCTCCTCCCACTCGGTGGCACACTCGTGTCCTGCGTGGGTGGAGGCGGAACCGCCACCGCGACCGGTGGGCCCGTCTCCGCGGGCAACCCGTTCGGCATGGCAGCCAAGTCGACCGTCGACGCCGTCATCTTCAAGGGCGGCTACGGCATCGAGTACACGGAGTTCGCCGGCAAGCTCGTCGAGAAGCAGCAGGAGGGCTCGACCGTCAAGGTCACGGCCGCCACGAACATCGCGCAGACCCTGCAGCCCCGCTTCGTCGCAGGCAACCCGCCGGACGTCATCGACAACAGCGGTGCCGGCCTCATCGGCATCAACACCATCCGTGACCAGCTCGAAGACCTCACCTCCGTCATCGAGGCGAAGAACTACGAGGGCAAGGTCATCAAGGACACCCTCTACCCGGGTGTCGTCGAGCCGGGCACCTTCGACGGCAAGTTCGTTCAGCTCAACTACGTGCTGACCGTCTACGCCATGTGGTACTCGGCGTCCCTCTTCGAGTCGAACGGCTGGACCGTTCCGAAGACCTGGGATGAAGCGCTCGAACTCGGCGCGAAGGCCAAGGAGCAGGGCAAGTACCTGTTCGGCTGGGGAACGGAAGCGGCCACCTACTACCAGACCATGGCGATCGCCTCCGCGATCAAGGAGGGCGGCGACGAGGTCCGCGTCGCACTCGACAACCTGGCCGAAGGCTGTTGGTCGCTGCAACCCGTGCAGGACGTGTTCAACGCGCTCAAGAAGATCATCGACGCCGGGTACGTCAAGCCAGGTGGCGCGGGAACCCAGTTCACGGCCGCACAGGCGCAGTGGAGCAACGCGGAGGACTTCATCCTCTACCCGTCCGGCGGCTGGATCGAGAACGAGATGAAGACGCAGACGAAGGAGGGCTTCAAGATGACGGGCGCTCCGGAGCCCACCGTCACAGCGAACCCCAAGATGCCGTACACGGCGCTGCACAGCACCGCGGGTGAAGGCTTCGTCGTCCCGTCGCAGGGCAAGAACGTGCCCGGCGGCAAGGAGTTCATGCGCGCGATGCTCTCGAACGACGCCGCGGTCAACTTCGCGAAGACGACCTTCTCCTCCACGATCGTCAAGGACACGATCCCCGCGGACGGCTTCGGCTCGACGGCACTCGTGTCGCAGGTCAAGATGCTCGAAGCCGCAGGGAAGGACGTGTTCTCCTGGAACTTCGTCGACCTGTACGGCCTCAACACCGACCAGCTCGTCCTCTGGAACACGTTCCTCCAGGGCGGCTCCGACGTCGCGACCCTCACCAAGGGTCTGCAGGACATCAGCGACAAGGTCCGGAACGACGACTCGGTGAAGAAGGTCACCGTCAAATGACAGCGATCGGCACACCGGTCGGGC
This sequence comes from Plantibacter lichenum, assembly GCF_050587525.1. NCBI lineage: Bacteria > Bacillati > Actinomycetota > Actinomycetes > Micrococcales > Microbacteriaceae > Plantibacter > Plantibacter lichenum. The sequence goes on from NZ_JBOBFT010000008.1 coordinate 183,578, forward strand.
GCGTGGGTGGCGGGAAACCTCCCGCCGCCCGCCGGTTGCGCCGTCGTGACTTCACGTTCGACCGGATCACCTTCTTCCTCGTGTTCCTCATCGTGCCCGTCGTCGGGTACGTGGTGTTCGTGGTCTCGCCGTTCGCCCAGGCCGCGTACTACTCGCTCACGAACTGGTCCGGCTTCTCGCCGGCGATGGACTTCGTGGGCATCTCCAACTACACGAAGCTGTTCCAGGACGCCACGTTCCTGCAGGCGATGGGGAACAGCGTCACACTCGCGATCGTGCTCCCGATCGTCACGCTCGGCATCGCGTTCCTGTTCGCATCGCTCATCACCATCGGCGGTCCGAGCAACGGACCGATGCGGGGCCTGCGGAACTCGAGCGTCTACCGGGTCATCACGTTCTTCCCGTACGTGGTGCCCGCCATCGTGATCGGTCTCATCTGGAAGCAGATCTACGACCCGTCGTCGGGGCTCCTGAACGGCGTGCTGACGGGGATAGGACTCGATCAGTTCCAGTCGTTCGCGTGGCTCGGCAATCCGGACACGGCGATGATCGCCACGATGTTCGTGATCGTGTGGGGCCTCATCGGCTTCTACACGGTCCTGTTCATCGCGGCCATCAAGGGCGTGCCGGCCGAGATCTACGAAGCGGCTCGGATCGATGGCGCTGGTCGGTTCCGCACGGCGCTCACCATCACGATCCCGCTCATCCGCGACAACATCCAGACGGCGTACATCTACATGGGGATCCTGGCGCTCGACGCCTTCGTCTACATGGCGGCGTTGAACCCGGGCGGCGGCCCGAGCAACACGACGCTCGTGATGTCGCAGCAACTGTTCACGACGGCTTTCACCAAAGGGCAGTTCGGCTACGCCTGTGCAATGGGTGTCGTCCTGGCGCTCGTCACCCTGCTGTTCGCAGGGATCGTCTTCCTGGTGAGTCGTCTCACCGGCGGAACAAGTGAGGTCGCAGAATGAGCTCCGTCACCACGGCAACAACGGCGAATCCGGCCGTCGTCGGCACCCAGAAGGTGCCATCGACCCGGAAGTCGACGACGGGTGACAAGGTGGTGGGGACCGCGTCGCACACGGTCCTCATCATCTGGTCGATCGTGGTCGTCGTCCCGCTGCTCTGGACGGTCATGTCCTCGTTCAAGACGAGTTCGGAGATCTTCTCCTCGCCGTTCGCGCTCCCGTCGAAGTGGAACTTCGACAACTACGTCAACGCGTGGACGACTGCCGGCATCGGCAGCTTCTTCATCAACTCCGTCATCGTCGTGTTCGGCGCGCTCATCGTCACGATGCTCTTCGGGTCGATGTGCGCGTACGTGCTCGCGCGGTTCCAGTTCTTCGGGAGCCGGGCGATCTACTACCTGATGCTCGCAGGGCTCACCTTCCCGGTCTTCCTCGCGATCGTTCCGTTGTTCTTCGTGCTGCGCAGCATCGGATTGCTGAACACACTGCCCGGGTTGATCCTGACCTACGCGGCGTTCGCCTTCCCGTTCACGGTGTTCTTCCTCTTCTCCTTCTTCAAGTCGTTGTCGGCGTCCATCGCGGAAGCGGCGGCGCTCGACGGCGCGGGGGAGTGGCGGACGTTCTTCCAGGTGATGCTGCCGATGGCCCGTCCCGGTCTCGCGACCGTGGCGATCCTCAACTTCGTCGGACTCTGGAACCAGTTCCTCCTGCCGGTCGCCCTCAACAGCAACCCGCAGAACTACGTGCTGACCCAGGGCATGGCGTCGTTCGCCTCGCAGGCCGGATACTCGGTGGACTTCGGCGCGTTGTTCGCGGCGTCGGTCATCACGGTCGTGCCGGTGCTCATCGTGTACCTGATCTTCCAGCGCCAGCTGCAGGGATCGGTTTCCCAGGGAACCAACAAGTAGCAGCCCGGCGGGGTGCACGGGGCAGTCCTCGGCATGCGGAAGACTAGAAGGATGAGCCCCATGAGCACCCTTGAACGTCACGTCGCGGTGGAGATCGCCGTCCAGGATCTGGACGGCGTGCGCGTCGCCATCAAGGAGGGCGCCGAGCGGATCGAACTCTGTCAGGCGCTCGGCGTCGGAGGTCTCACACCCTCCATCGGGCTCGTCATGGCCGCTGTCCGCGCGGCGGACGAGGCGGGACTCACGAACTTCGTGCACGTCCTCGTCCGTCCGCGCGAAGGCGGGTTCGTCTACTCGCCCGGTGAGGTCGAGGTCATGCTCGGCGACGTCCTCGCGCTCGAAGCCGCCGGAGCAGCAGGCGTCGTCGTCGGTGCGCTCCAGGGCGACCGTTCGATCGACTTGGAGACCACGGCACGGTTCGTCGAGTCCGCGGGAGATCTCGAAGTGACCTTCCACCGGGCGTTCGACGCTTCGCTGAAGCCGCTCGAGGGCATCGACGCGTTGGCCGAGGCCGGGGTGCGTCGTGTGCTCACGTCAGGGCAGGCGCGGTCGAGCATCGATGGCGTGCCGATGCTGTCGAAGCTCGTCGAGCACGCGGCCGGCCGGGTGGAGATCATGGCGGGCGGCGGCGTCACCGTCGACGCCATCCCCGAGTTGGTCGGCTCCGGCGTCGACGCCGTGCACCTGTCCGCGAAGCGTCCTTCCGGTCGCCTCACGGAGACGGGTCCGGGCGGAGGATCCGCTGCGTATGACGTGACGGATGCGACGACGGTCGCCCGCGCGGTGGCAGCGGTCAGGCGTTCGATCCGCTCGTGATCGGTTGTTCCGGCCTGGCCGGACCAGTCTGTCCGAGTCGCTGTTGTGTGTCGGTCAGATGACCGTGACGACGAGCGCCGCGATGAGGACGAGCTGCCCGATCAGGCGCGGGACGAACGGCGTGGCGAGTGCACCGAACTTCTCGCGGTGCTTCGCCGCGTAGGCGTTCGCCGGGAAGACCGCCACCAGGAAGACGATCAAGCAGATCACGGCCGCGAGACGCGTCGCCGGAACGAGCAGTCCGATGCCGCCCGCGATCTCGCACACGCCGGTGAACGCGACGAGCGCGGCGGGAGTGATCCGGTCTGAGCGCAGCCTCGGCGGGATCATCGCCGCCATCGTGCGTTTCGGACCGGGGAGGAAATGCCCGACGCCCATCACGAGGAAGACCGCGGCGAGCGCGATCACGAGGACGAGCGGGACGATGCTGAACGGGCTCATCCGACTATTGTCGCCCCGTTGCGGTCTCCAGCCCGCACGGCTGCCCGGCCGCGCGGCGATAGGCTGGACGACATGAGTGATGGGCGTGACGACGAAGCGCTGAGCTGGGCGGGCGACGACGACCCGACCCTCGACCCGCAAGGCGTCCGATCAGCGGAGCCCCATCTGGCTCCAGGCTGGAAGGTCGTCGGTACGCCGGGCGAAGCCGAGGCGGAAGCGCCGGAGACGGTCTTCGCCTCGGAGGCGGAGACATCCGAAACGGATCCTGCCACGGATCGCGCCACGGATCCTGACGCAGCGGTCGCTGTCGATGCTGCGCCGATCGCGGACTCCGACGTCGTTGCGCCGGAGGCCGTCGAGACCGAGGCGGTCGAGCCTGCGACCGCGGCGGCCGGCTCGTCGACTGCACCCGGCGCACCCCGGGAGCAGATGAGCTCACCGATGCTCATCACGCTCGGCGTCTTTGGGGGAGTGTTCCTGCTCTATGCCGTCGGCTGGATCGTCTCGGCGTTCCGACCGGACGTCCCACCGCCCACCGACGTCGTCGGGGCCTTTATGTTCAACCTGGGTCAGGCCCTCGCGGTCCTCGCGGCTCCGGCCTGGATGGCGGCCACCCTGTGGCTCACGAGTCCCCAGAAGCCGTGGTTCCGCATCGCGATGCTCGCCGTCGGGGTCGTCGTCCTCATTCCGTGGCCGTTCCTGAGAGGGGTCTGACGATGCGTGCACGCACCACCGCGGAAGCCGGAGCGGATCGAACCGCTCCCGACCGCGCACAGAAGACCGGTCCAATCTGGCTCAGCTGGACCGTCGCCGTCCTGTTCGGCCTCTTCTTCGCCTACGACGTGTTCGAGGCGATCGGGAACCTCGTCGGCATCCTCGGACTGTCCTCTCAGCTCGGCCCGATGAACGCGCTCGCCTGGATCGTCCTGCCCGCCAGCATCGTGCTCCCGCTCGTCGCCTTCGCAATCGCCTACTGGACGGGAAGGCGCAAACGCATCCTCGAACAGGCCGTGCGGTTCTTCGTCGCCCTGTGCGTCGTGGCCGCGCTCTGGCAGTCGGTCCTCGCGCTCTTCGGCCCGTACTCCTTTTTCGACATCCCGCTGTCCTGAGCATCGGTCGCGGAGCGTCATCCGGCGGCCGGAGCGCAGCCCGCTCCGCTAGAGTGCTGGTGGGCGCGCCCACGTGCTGTCTCGCCCAGTCCCCGCTCCCGCTGCGCTCAAAGGAATAGTTCCGTGTCGAAACCGGTCGTGCTGATCGCCGAAGAACTCTCACCCGCCACAGTCGACGCCCTCGGGCCCGACTTCGAGATCCGCACCGTCGACGGTACCGACCGCCCGGCCCTGCTGTCCGCCCTGTCCGACGCGAGCGCCATCCTCGTGCGCTCCGCGACCAAAGTCGACGAGGAGGCCATCGCGGCCGCCCCGCAGCTCAAGGTCATCGCCCGTGCGGGCGTCGGCCTCGACAACGTCGACATCAAGGCCGCCACGACGGCAGGCGTCATGGTCGTCAACGCACCGACGTCGAACATCATCTCTGCCGCGGAACTGACCGTCGGCCACATCCTGAGCCTCGCCCGCCACATCCCGGCCGCGCACGCCGCGCTCGCCCAGGGCCAGTGGAAGCGCTCGAAGTACACCGGCACGGAGCTCTACGAGAAGACGATCGGCATCATCGGCCTCGGCCGCATCGGCGCCCTCATCACCGCTCGCCTGCAGGCGTTCGGCACGAACGTCATCGCGTACGACCCCTACGTCACCTCGGCCCGCGCTCAGCAGCTCGGCGTGCAGCTCGTCACGCTCGACGAACTGCTCGCGCAGGCGGACTTCATCTCGATCCACATGCCGAAGACGCCGGAGACCACGGGCATGATCGCCGGTCCGCAGTTCGCGCTCATGAAGCCGACGGCCTACATCGTCAACGTCGCTCGTGGCGGCCTGATCGACGAGGACGCGCTCTACACGGCCCTCACCGACAACGTCATCGCCGGCGCCGGCCTCGACGTCTTCGTCAGCGAACCGCCCACCGACCACAAGCTCCTCGGCCTCGAGAACGTCGTCGTCACCCCGCACCTCGGTGCGTCGACGGATGAGGCGCAGGAGAAGGCCGGCGTCTCGGTCGCGAAGTCCGTGCGCCTCGCCCTCGGCGGAGAACTCGTTCCGGATGCGGTCAACGTCGCCGGCGGCGTCATCGACCAGTACGTGCGTCCCGGCATCCCGCTCGTCGAGAAGCTCGGCCAGGTCTTCTCGGCCCTCTCCACGTCGCCGCTCACGAGCGTCGACGTCGAGGTCCACGGCGAACTGAGCGGATACGACGTCAGCGTCCTCAAACTCGCCGCCCTCAAGGGGATCTTCACGAACATCGTGAGCGAGACCGTCTCCTACGTCAACGCACCGCTCCTCGCGGAGCAGCGCGGCGTTGTGGTCCGCCTCCTCACCGACGACGTGAGCGAGGAGTACCGCAACATCATCACGCTCCGCGGCGCACTCAGCGACGGTTCGCAGATCTCGGTCTCCGGAACGCTCACGGGCACGAAGCAGATCGAGAAGATCGTCGAGATCAACGGCTACGACGTCGAGGTCCCCATCGCCGAGCACCACATCGTGATGCTCTACACGGACCGCCCCGGCATCGTCGCGGTCTACGGTCAGAAGTTCGGTGAGGCGTCGATCAACATCGCCGGCATGCAGGTCGCCCGTCACGAAGCAGGCGGCCCCGCGCTCAGCGTGCTCACGGTCGACTCGCCCGTCTCGGACGAGATCCTCGAGGAAGTGCGTGTCGCGATCGACGCCACGGTGCTCCGCGAGATCGACATCACGGAGTAGTCCTCCAGGTCGGTCGCTGAGCCTGTCCGGAGGATGCACTTCGACAGGCTCAGTGACCGGGTGCGCCTCAGCGATCGGAGTCCGGTCCCTGAGCTTGTCGAAGGGTGTGGCCTGTTCGGGTGCACTTCGACAGGCTCAGTGACCGGGTGCGGCTCAGTGACCGGGTGCGGCTCAGAGACCGGGTGCGCCTCAGCGACCGGGTACGGCTCGGCACCCCGCCGCGTCAGGGGATGAGGCGCTTGATGACCGCGAGCAGGCGGTCGATGCTCTCGTCGGATCCTTGTGACGGATCCGCGATGCCCATGCCCAGCTGGGCGGTGTTCGCGTAGAGGCCGTCGCACATGAGGACGACGGCGCGCGCCGTGTCCGCGTCGCCCACCGCGTCCTCGATCGTCCGCAGCCAGCCGTCGCGGATCGCCGACATCGCTTCGCTCGCGCGCGGGTTCGGCCCCTGAGCGATGTGGCTCACAGCGATGATCGCGCGATCGAACGGGGTCCCGCAGTCGACCGAGGTGCGCACGAAGTACTCGACAGCCCCCTCCGGAGCGTTCACCATCGCCTCCGTGTCCGCTTCGGCGAGGGAGCTGAGCCGCTCGATGAGGCCGTCGGCCAGCGCTTCCTTCGAGCCGAAGTGATAGAGCAGGCCGCCCTTCGAGACGCCGGCCGCTGCTGCGACGGCCTCGAGGGTCGCCGCGCGCTCACCGTGCTCGATGAGCATCTCCGCGAAAGCGTCGAGGATGCGCTCGCGGGCTGCGGGTGGTCTGGCCATGTCTCCATCGTAACCAGCAGGGGACGAACTGCTGCTTGATAACTATACCGACTGGACGGTATAGTAGTCGAGTTCTGCCACTGAGAAAGAGGATCACTGTGTCAACCGCAACCGCACCCATCACCACCGAGGCCCCCCGCGCAGGTGCGCGCGCCTGGTGGGCACTCGCGGTGCTCATGCTGCCCGTGCTGCTCGTCTCGGTCGACAACACCGTCCTGAACTTCGCGCTCCCGTCCATCTCCGAAGCGCTCACGCCCACGGGGACGCAGCTCCTCTGGATCGTCGACTCCTACCCGCTCGTACTCGCGGGCCTCCTCGTCTCGATGGGCAGCCTCGGCGACCGCATCGGCCGTCGGCGGCTCCTGCTCATCGGCTCGATCGGGTTCGGACTCGTCTCGATCGCCGCGGCGTTCGCTCCCAGCCCCGAGCTCCTCATCGCAGCGCGCGCCGGCCTCGGCTTCTTCGGCGCCATGCTCATGCCGTCCACGCTGTCCCTGCTCCGCAACATCTTCCTGAACCGTGACCAGCGCCGGTTCGCGATCGCCGTGTGGGCGAGCGGATTCGCCGCCGGCAGTGCGCTCGGCCCCATCGTGGGCGGCATCATCCTCGAGCACTTCGCGTGGGGGGCCGTGTTCCTCATCGCCGTGCCAGTGCTCCTGCCGCTCGTCGTGCTCGCACCGATCCTCATCCCGGAGTCGAAGGACCCGAAGCCCGGTCGCATCGACGTGCCGAGCATCCTGCTCCTGCTCCTCGCGATGGCGCCGTTCGTCTTCGGCATCAAGCACCTCGCCGAGTCCGGTTTCGATTGGATCACGGTCGTCGCGTTCGTCGTCGGCATCACGAGCGGCGTCCTGTTCGTGCGCCGTCAGCTGCGCCTCGAATCGCCCATGCTCGACCTCACGCTCTTCCGGAAGCCCGCGTTCAGCGGTGCCGTGCTCGTCAACCTGTTCAGCGTGACCGCGCTCGTCGGCGGCCTGTTCTTCGTCTCGCAGCACCTGCAGCTCGTCCTCGGGCTCAAGCCGCTCGACGCCGGCCTCGTGCTCCTGCCCGGTCTCCTCGTGATGATCGCGGCCGGTCTGCTCATCGTGCCCGTCTCGAAGCGCGTGCGCCCGGGCATCGTCATCCCGATCGCCCTCGCGGTCTCGGCGGCGGGGTACGCGGCCATCGCGATCACCGGCGGTGACGTCACGGCGTTCGGCATCGGCCTCGCATTCGTGGCGCTCGGCCTCGGCATCGGTTCCGCTGAGACGATCTCGAACGAGCTCATCATCGCGAGCGCTCCCGCCGAGAAGGCTGGTGCGGCCTCCGGCGTCTCCGAGACCGCGTACGAGCTCGGTGCAGTCCTCGGAACGGCCATCCTCGGAACCGTCCTCACGGCTTCGTACCGTGCGAGCGTCGTCCTGCCCGTCGGGCTGACGACCGAGCAGCAGCACGCCGCGGGGGAGACCCTCGGCGGCGCGGCGAACGTCGCGGGCCAGCTGCCGGCCGACCTCGGCCAGCAGCTCCTGGACTCCGCTCGGCACGCGTTCGACAGCGGTGTGGGCGTCGCAGCGTGGATCGGCGTCGGCCTCATCCTCGGCGCGATGGTCATCGCCGCGGTCGGCCTGCGTCGCGTGCGCTGATCCAGCGGCGATAAGCTGGACGGCACACTGTCGTTCACCCCCAGGAGCCCCATGTCGCGCACCGTCAAACTCGCTGTCATCCCCGGTGACGGGATCGGACCGGAAGTCATCGCGGAGGCCGTCAAGGTCCTCGACGCGGTCACGGCCTCGAGCGACGTGGTGTTCGAGCAGACGGAGTTCTCGCTCGGCGCCGGGCGGTTCCTGGCCACGGGCGACGTCCTGACGGACGAGGACCTCGAAGCGATCAAAGCGCACGACGCGATCCTGCTCGGCGCGGTCGGCGGGGTTCCCGGCGACCCGCGTCTGAAGGACGCGAACATCGAGCGGGGACTCCTCCTCAAGCTGCGGTTCACGCTCGACCACTACGTGAACCTTCGGCCCACCCTCGTCTACGAGGGCGTGGAGAGTCCTCTGCGCGATGCCGGCGACGTCGACTTCGTCGTCGTCCGTGAGGGCACCGAGGGCCCGTACGTGGGCAACGGCGGCGCGATCCGCCAGGGAACGCCGCACGAGATCGCCAACGAGGTGTCCGTGAACACCGCGTACGGCGTCGAGCGGGTCGTGCGCTACGCGTTCGCTGCAGCGCGCGAGCGTCGCGGCAAGCTCTCGCTCGTGCACAAGACCAACGTGCTCGTCTTCGCCGGGTCGCTGTGGAAGCGCATCGTCGACGCCGTCGCCATCGAGTTCCCGGACGTCACCGTGGATTACCTCCACGTCGATGCGGCGACGATCTTCCTCGTCACGGATCCTGCTAGATTTGACGTCATCGTCACGGACAACCTCTTCGGCGACATCCTCACCGATCTGGCCGGCGCAATCAGCGGCGGCATCGGACTCGCGGCCTCCGGCAACATCAACCCGGACGGCACGTACCCGAGCATGTTCGAGCCCGTCCACGGATCGGCGCCCGACATCGCCGGGAAGCAGCTCGCGGATCCCACCGCCGCCATCCTCTCCGTCTCCCTCCTGCTCACGCACCTGGGACTGACCGATGAAGCGACGCGGATCGCGACTGCAGTGACCGCGGACATCGCGTCCCGCGGCGGAGTCACCCGCACCACGACCGAGGTCGGGGATGCGATCGCGGCCCTCGTGGGCGCACACTAGACACAGGATTCGACGGAAGACGGACCATGACGACTCAACTCCAGATGGCACAGCGCGACCTCACCTACACCGTGACGCCCAACGAGCACTCGCTCGGGGACGCGGAACGTGAGGCGATCCTCGCGAACCCCGGTTTCGGCCAGTACTTCACCGACCACATGGTCGACGTCTGCTGGTCCGAGCACGGCGGCTGGCACCGACCGCGCGTCCAGGCGTACGGGCCGATCGCGCTCGATCCCGCCGCTGCGGTCCTGCACTACGCCCAGGAGATCTTCGAGGGGCTCAAGGCCTACCGTCACGCGGACGGCTCGATCTGGTCGTTCCGCCCCGACGCCAACGGACGCCGCCTGCAGCGTTCTGCCAAGCGCCTCGCCCTGCCGGAACTGCCCATCGAATACTTCGTCGAGTCGCTCAAGCAGCTCATCGCGGTCGACGGGGCCTGGGTGCCGTCCGCCCCGGAGACGAGCCTCTACCTGCGTCCCTTCATGTTCGCGAAGGAGGCGTTCCTCGGTGTGCGCCCCGCGAAGAAGGTCGCCTATTACGTGATCGCGAGCCCGGCCGGCGCCTACTTCTCCGGCGGCGTCTCGCCCGTCTCGATCTGGCTCTCCACCGACTACAGCCGCGCTGGCAAGGGCGGCACGGGCGCAGCGAAGACCGGCGGCAACTACGCCTCCTCGCTCCTCCCGCAGTCCGAAGCGGCCGAGCACGGCTGCGCGCAGGTGCTCTTCCTCGACTCGCAGGAGGCGAAGTACATCGAGGAGCTCGGCGGCATGAACGTCGTCCTCGTGAAGAAGGACGGCACGCTCGTCACGCCGGACTCCGACTCGATCCTCGAAGGCATCACGCGCGACAGCATCCTGCAGCTCGCCGAGGACCGCGGCCACCGCGTCGAGCGCCGCAAGGTGACGATCGACGAGTGGCGTGAGGGTGTGGAGAACGGCGACATCGTCGAGGTCTTCGCGTGCGGCACGGCAGCGGTCATCACGCCCATCGCCCAGCTGAAGTCTGCGGAGTTCACCGTCGGCGACGCCGATGCACCGGCCGGTGAGTTGACGATGTCGCTACGCCAGGAACTCACCGACATCCAGTACGGCCGTCTCCCGGACCGTCACGGCTGGATGACGCGGCTCGACGCCTGAGCGCGGACCGGGTCGGTCTGGCTTAGGCTGAGAGTGTGAAAATCGCACGGTTCAGCCATGACCAGACCATCCGGTACGGCATCATCGACGAAGCGGATCTCGTGGTCCTCGACGGTGACCCGCTCTACTCCGGGTTCGAACCGACCGGTGAGCGCGTCCCGCTCGCGGACGCCACGCTCCTCGCGCCGGTGATCCCGCGCTCGAAGGTCGTCGCGGTCGGCAAGAACTACCACGACCACGCCGCGGAGATGGGCGGGGAGGCTCCTGCGGAGCCGCTGCTCTTCCTCAAGCCGAACACCTCGGTCGTCGGTACGGGCGACACGGTCGTCTTCCCGCCGCAGTCCGAGCGCATCGACTTCGAGGGCGAACTCGCGATCGTCATCGGCACGATCGCGAAGAACGTCACGGCGGAGCGCGCGGACGAGGTCATCTTCGGCTACACGATCGCCAACGACGTCACGGCTCGCGACCTGCAGCAGGCCGACGGACAGTGGGCACGCGCGAAGGGCTTCGACACCTTCTGCCCCCTCGGGCCGTGGATCGAGACTGAATTCGACTTCGACGGCGCCACGATCGAGACCAGGGTCGAGGGCGAGGTGCGCCAGCAGGCGCCGCTCTCCGACATGATCCACTCGATCGGCGCGATCGTCGAGTACGCGTCAGCGGTCTGGACGCTCCTCCCGGGCGACGTCATCCTGACCGGAACGCCGGCCGGCGTCGGCCCGTTCGCGAGCGGTGAGACGGTCGAGGTGGAGATCTCCGGCATCGGTGTGCTCCGCAACACCGGTCGCCGTCCCTGAGGCTCGCCCTCCGAACCATGACCACCTCCTGTGAGCACTGAACCACGATCGGCGTTCGACGTCGTCGCGGTTCAGCGCCGCACGGTCGTCGTCCTCGTCAGCGGACAGATCCTCGGCGGGCTCGGCTTCGGCGCCGCGCTCTCCATGGGCGCACTGCTCGCGGCGAGCGTCTCCGGGTCCGACGAGTGGTCGGGGTTCGCTGCGACGATGACGACGCTCGGCGCGGCTGCTGCGGCCGTCCCGCTCGCTCGGCTCGCGCAGTCCCGTGGGCGTCGCAACTCGCTCGCGGCCGGTGCGGGACTCGCCGCGATCGGCTCAGCGCTCGTGATCGTCGCGGCCGTCCTCGGCGTCTTCCCGCTCCTGCTCCTCGCACTCGCCTGCATCGGGGTCGGTTCGGCGGCGAATCTGCAGGCCAGGTTCGCCGCGAGCGACCTCGCGACCCCGACGAAGCGTGGGCGAGACCTGTCGATCGTCGTGTGGGCGACCACGATCGGTTCCGTGATCGGCCCGAACCTCGTGGGCGTCGGCGCGTTGCTCGCTCGGATGGTGGGGATCCCGGAGCTCGCTGGACCGTTCCTCTTCGCGATCGTGTCCCAGCTGCTCGCGGTCGTCCTCTATCTCAGTGCGCTCCGGCCGGACCCGCTCCTCGTGAGCCTCGCGAACGCCGCCTCGGCCGCGGCCGAGCCCGGCGCAGTGCCTGCATCGACCCATGCCCATGCTGGCGTCGGTCTGCGGTTCGCGATCCTCGCGGTCGCCCTGAGCCACGCGGTCATGGTCGCCGTCATGGCGATGACGCCCGTCCATCTCCAGCATCACGGCGCGTCGATCTCGGTCATCGGCCTGACGATCAGTCTGCACATCGCGGGCATGTACGGCCTGTCGCCCGTGTTCGGCATCCTTTCGGACCGCTTCGGCAGAGTGGCCGTCGTGTTCCTCGGACAAGGACTGTTCCTCGCCGCGTTGCTCGTCGCGGCGCTGTTCTCGGACGACTCGTTCGCGGTCGGGGTCGGCCTCGTGCTCCTCGGCCTCGGGTGGAGCGCCAGCACGGTCGCGGGGTCAGCGCTCGTCACCGAACTGTCGCCGGCGATCCAGCGCACGCGCTACCAGGGGATCACCGACCTGCTCATGAGCCTCGCAGGCGCCGTCGGCGGTGCGCTCGCTGGACTCGTCCTCGCGCTCAGCGGCTACGCAGGGCTGGCGCTCTGGTGCCTCGTCCTCGTCGGTGTCGTCGTGGTCGCCGGAGTGCTCGTGCGTGGACGGCTGAGCGGCGGCGCCCGTGGCCGCTTCAGCGGCCGAGCGCCGTCAACGCAGCTCTGACATCGTCCTGCGTGTTCCAGAGATGGAACGCCACGCGGGCTCGACCCGCGCGGCCGGACGCCGTGATCCCGGCGGCGGTGAGCTTCGCGAGCTCCGAACCGTCGCGATCCGGCCAGGTGATGATCGCCTGCCCGCGTGGATCGATGTCGAGGCCCTCGCTCATCGCATCGCCGAGAGAGACGGCGTGCGCGTGGACGGCCTCCGCGTCGAGCGACGCGAAGAGGTCGATCACCGGTTCGGCGCCGACCCAGGCCTGCCAAGCGGGCGAGACGTCGAACCGCCTGGCATCGGGGGAGAGGTGGAGGGCCGGTCCGTAGCAGGACGCCCACACGTCCTCGCCGGAGTACCAGCCGGCCTGCACGGGTCGGAGCGTCTCGAGGAGCGTCCGAGCGACCGTGAGGAAGGCCACGCCGCGAGGCGCGCACAGCCACTTGTAGGCGTGGCAGACGGTGACGTCGAACCGCGACGCGTCGACCGGGAGCCACCCCGTCGCCTGCGTGAGGTCGCACAGGGTGAGGGCGCCGGCCGCGTGCGCGGCACTGATGACGGCATCCTGATCGACGATCCGGCCGGTGGACGATTGCACGAGTGAGAATGCCACGAGCCAAGTGTTGGGGCCGATGGATGCCGCGAGGTCGTCGATCGCGACGTGCCGGACCGCGACGCCACGATCGGCATGGACGAGGAACGGCGCGACGAGCGAACTGAAGTCGCCATCGATGCAGAGGATCTCGGCTCCGTCTGGTGCGGAGGCCGCGACCACGCTCACGAGGGCAGAGGTCTGCGAGCCGATCGCGACCGTTCCGACGGGGCTGTGCACGAGCGACGCGTACCGCGCGCGAACCCGTTCGACCGTCCGGCCGTAACCTGTCGCATCGGACAGGCCCGAACTCCACGACGTGAGGTCCGTCCGCAGTGCGTCGATCGTCGCGGAGGTCGGCAGTCCGAGCGTGCAGGCCGCGAGGTACCCGCGAACCGCCGGGAACTGCCGGACGGCGTCGTCGAGCGATCGAGCGGGGGAGGACGCGATGGAGGGCATGCCACCAGTGTCGTCGTCCCGATTCCATCCAACAAGGACAGGTCATCGATATGAACCATAAGCCAGCATTATGATTATCGGCATGGCCCTCGTACACCAGGACGATCTCGCGGCGGAACTCGACTCCGGGACGCTGCGGATCATCGGCGCCCTCGCCGAGCAGGGAACGATCACGGCGGCGGCCGCGAGCCTCGGGCTCAGCCAGCCGGCCGTGAGCCAACACCTCCGCCGCCTCGAGGCGCGTCTGGGCGTGGCCGTGATCGAGCGCCGGGGAAGAGGCGTCCGCTTGACCGAGGCCGGCCGGATCCTCGCCGAGCACGCCGTCACCGTGATTCGCGCGCTCGACGCGGCGGCGAGCGAGATCCACGAACTCACAGGACTCCGCTCCGGTCGGGTGCGCATCGCCGCGTTCCCCTCCGCGTCATCCGCGATCGTGCCGACGCTCCTCGGCGAGCTCGCCCGCATCCATCCGTCCGTGACGGTCACGTTCGTGGAAGCGGAGCCACCGGAGGCGGTCGCCGCGGTCCGTGCGGGCGACGCCGACCTCGCGATCACCTTCAGCTATCCAGGCGACCCCGCCGATCCGCACCTCGCGAGCGCGGTCGGCCTCCGTGTCGACAACCTCTGGAGCGACCGGATGATGCTCGTCCTGCCCGCTGCGCATCCTGCCGCGGCGCAGCCCATCGTCGCGATCGCGGACCTCGCCGACGAACGGTGGATCGCCGGATGTCCGCGGTGCCGCGGGCATCTCCTCGGCCTGTGCGCGTCGAGTGGATTCGAGCCGGTCATCGCCCACGAGACGGACAACGTCGCTGCCGTCACGGCGCTCGTCGCGGCGGGCCTCGGAGTCGCGCTCCTGCCGAGCCTCGCCCTCAGATCCTCCGTGTTGCCGCCCGGCGCGGTCGCCCGCCCGACCGGTCGTGGCGACGAGCGGATGCTGCATCTCGTGGGATCCGGCCACGCCGAGCGCATCCCGGCCGTCGCGGCGACCATGCGCATCGTTGCCGGGCTCACGCCGACGTTCGCGAACGCCTCCGCCTGAGTGGCGGTTCCACCCGCACCGCCCTGCGCTCGACGGCTAGGATTGGACCGATGTCTGACTCGATCTCCCACCCGTTCTCTTCCGCCACAGGCGCTGACGTCCGCGTCCGCTTCTGCCCGTCACCCACCGGTACGCCGCACGTCGGCCTCATCCGCACGGCCCTCTTCAACTGGGCCTATGCGCGTCATACGGGCGGCAAGCTCGTGTTCCGCATCGAGGACACCGATGCCGCGCGCGACAGCGAGGAGAGCTACGAGCAGCTCATCGACGCGCTCACCTGGCTCAAGCTCGACTGGGACGAGGGCGTCGGTGTCGGCGGCCCCCACGAGCCGTACCGACAGTCGCTCCGCGGCGACGTCTACGCCGACGTCATCGCTCGCCTGACCGCGGCCGGACACCTCTACGAGAGCTTCTCGAACGCGGAGGAGATCGACGCCCGCAACGAGGCGGCCGGTCGCCCCAAGCAGTTCGGATACGACAACTTCGACCGCGACCTCACGGACGAGCAGCGCGCCGCCTTCCGCGCGGAGGGCCGCCAGCCCGCGCTCCGCCTCCGGGTCCCGGACGCCGACCTCAGCTTCGACGACCTCGTCCGCGGCGAGATCACCTTCCCGGCCGGTTCCTTCACCGACTTCGTCGTGGTCCGCCCCAACGGTCACCCCCTGTACACGCTCGTGAACCCGGTCGACGACGCGATCATGCAGATCACGCACGTCCTCCGCGGCGAGGACCTGCTGCCGTCCACCCCGCGTCAGATCGCGCTGTATCACGCGCTCATCGACATCGGCGTGACCACCTTCGTCCCGCGCTTCGGCCACCTGCCCTACGTCATGGGGGAGGGCAACAAGAAGCTCTCCAAGCGCGACCCGGAGGCGAACCTCTTCCACCACCGCGACCGCGGCTTCATCCCGGAAGGCCTCATCAACTACCTGGCGCTCCTCGGCTGGTCGCTCACGGCGGACCGCGACGTCTTCTCGATCGATGAGATGGTCGCGGCGTTCGAGGTCTCCACCGTGAACCCGAATCCGGCCCGGTTCGACCTCAAGAAGGCCGAATCGATCAACGGCGACCACATCCGCCTGCTCGAGGTCACGGACTTCGCATCGCGAACGATCCCGTACCTCTCGGCGGCCGGCATCGTCACGGAACCGCTTACCGCCGAGCAGCAGGTCATCCTCGATGCGGCCGCGCCGCTCGTGCAGGAGCGCATCGCGCTGCTCGGCGAGGCGCCCGACATGCTCGGCTTCCTCTTCATCGGCTCGGACGCGCTCGAGTACCAGGAGGACGCCCTCAAGAGCCTGCCGGCCAACGCCGGTGAGGTCCTCGCTGCGGCCATCGGTGCGGTCGAGCTCGTGCCGGAGTCGGAGTGGAATGCCGCTGCGCTGCAGGAGGCGCTCGCGGGTGCGCTCATCGAAGGCCTCGGGCTGAAGCCCCGCATCGCCTACGGCCCCTTGCGGGTCGCGGCTTCGGGGCGACGCGTGTCACCGCCGCTCTTCGAGTCGTTCGAGATCCTCGGCAAGGCCGAAACGATCGCCCGACTCGATCGGTTGTCGGCGAAACTCGCCTCATGAGCGAGCACTACGACGTCGTCGTCGTGGGCGCTGGGCCCGCCGGTCTCTCGGCGGCGCTCAACCTCGCCCGCGCCAGACGTCGTGTCCTCGTGCTCGACAGCAACCGGCCCCGTCACGCGGCAACGCTGCTCTCGCACGGCTTCCTGACGCGTGACGGCATCCCGCCCCTCGATCTCCGGCGACTCGGTCGCGAAGAGGTCATGGGGTACGAGAACGCCGAGGTGCAGTTCGCGCTCGTGCAGCGGATCACGCCGCTCGACGATGGCTTCCAGGTCATCGCGCAAGGTGTCCGTGGCGAGCGGGACCGCGTGGTCACGGCCACGACGATCGTCCTGGCGACGGGCATCACGGAGACGCTGCCGAACATCCCCGGGATGCGTGCGTTCTACGGGACCGATATCCACAGCTGCGTCGAGTGCGACGGTTTCGAGAAGGCCGATGCGCCGCTCGCGCTCATCGGCGAGTCCGGCGACCTCGCCGAGTGGGCTCTCCTCGTGTCGCAGTGGTCTGACGACCTCATCGTCTTCACGAACGGCCAGGGCACGGTTTCCGCGGACGACGAGGAACGTCTCGGCGCCCACGGCGTCCGAGTGGACCGACGTTCGATCGCGGAGCTGTCAGGCGGGCGCGAAGGCCTCACCGGGGTCGTCCTGGCCGACGGGACGGCGATCGAACGCGCTGCCGGATTCGTGCGCCCGTCCTGGTCGGTCAAGCTCGACGCGATCCACGGCCTGGGCATCGACACCGATGCCGAGGGCCTGGTGATCGTCGACGAATGGGGACGGACGTCTCGCCCAGGCGTCTATGCCGCTGGCGACATCACGCCTCCCGGACCGCAGCAGCTCATCGTCGCGGCGGGTGCCGGGGCGCGTCTCGCGCGCGCCGTGAACCGGGACCTGATCGGCGTGCGCGCGTGACCTCGTCGCCACACGCCCGGGCTGCAGCTGATTTGGCGGCCCTCGCCGGGTAGGGTAGAGTTTATCTTCGGTCGGGGGCAACGCTTCAGACCATTGGGGTATGGTGTAATTGGCAACACGACTGATTCTGGTTCAGTTGTTCTTGGTTCGAGTCCAGGTACCCCAGCAGTACTCGCAACATGACAAGGCCCGCGCATCGCGCGGGCCTGTTGTGTTTCTGCGGGGTGTATCCGGCCCGCCTCGTATCGAGACGGGCCGAGCGCCTGAGCGTTGTGACGGTCATCCGGAGCAGGCGGGAAACAGCAGAGGGGCGACCGGTCTCCCGATCGCCCCTCTGGCGTGTGCTGCGATGCGCGGCCGACGTTCGCGCGGCCGGTGCGGCCTATGCCGCCTTGCCGAAGCGGTCCGAACCGCCGCCGCGCGGTGTCCGCGGGCTCCGGTTCGTGTGGCGGATGGTCGGCTCCGACATGACGGGAGCCGTGCCACCGACGAGCGAGCGGTCCGGGACGCGCTCGTCGCGTTCGACGGTCGCGCCGTGGGCGACCTTCGCGTTGCTGCCGATGCGGGCGTTGCTGCCGACGCGGGCGCCGCGTCCGATGACGCTGCCTTCACCGATGTGGACGTTGGCGCCGATGAAGGCGCCCTCGCCGATCACTGCGGAACGGTCGATCCACGTGCCTGCACCGATCCAGGCGTTCGCCCGGATGTCGGCTTCTGCTTCAACGAACGTCGTCCGTTCGACGAAGGCGCTCGGGTCGACCAGTGCACGAGCTGCGACCATGCCTTTGCCGTTCGGGTGATGACGGTAGCGCTCCACCTCGCCGGTCCGGCCTTCGATCTCTTCGTACACTCGTGCCATGGGTTACCCCCTCCTGGTATTGCGGGTCAGTGGATGCAACACGTGTGGTCCCCGTGGCATTCCTGGTCTCGATGGAGCTGAGAATTCGGTGTGCGACGAGCGGTTCTGCAGCGTTTCGTCGACGTCGGAGGGCCTCGATACGCTGTTCGGAGCGGACGGCCGATCGGTTTGCTCCGCGCCGGAATCCACGCGGCACATGAACGACAGGAGAGCGATGATCGACGTCGAAGAACTGCGCCGATTCTGCGTGGAACTACCGGGGGCCGAAGAACGTTTCCCCTTCCAGCGCAGCCCGGAACTCGGCGTCTTCAGCGTCTTCGGCACCTGGTTCGCCGTGGGCGACCTCAGCCTGGAACCGCCGAGCATTACGGTCAAAGGCGATCCGGACCACGCGAGGCTCCTCCGCGAGACCTTCGACGGCATCACCCCCGGATATCACATGAACAAACGGCATTGGAGTTCGATCCGCCTGGACGGCGCTGTCCCGGACGACGTCGTGTTCGAGATGATCGAGGACGCCCACGCGATCATCGTCGCCAAACTGCCGAAGCTGCGGCGTCTGGCGCTCGGCGGCTGAGACGGCCGATGCCGCAGCCGATGCCGATGCCGATGCCGCAGCCGCAGCCGCAGCCGACGCTGCGTGCTCGTGCGCCTGTGGGCTCACTGGAAATCGCGTGAACGCACCTGTGCACCGATGTGGAGCGGTTCCAACCGATCCGCCACGAGGTTGACGATGCCCTCCGGTGAACGCTCCAACATGCCCCGGACGATCATCGCCGGCGCTTCCCTCGCCACTCGGCGGTAGCGATTCCAGACCCCGACGCTGCAGATCACGTTCACGAGCCCGGCTTCGTCCTCGAGGTTCATGAACGTGATCCCGCTCGCGGTGGCCGGGCGCTGGCGGTGGGTGACCACGCCGCCCACCTCGACGCGTCGGTCGGACTCGGTGGTGCTGAGCTCGTCGGAACGGAGCACGCCGCGGCTGCGGAGCGCCTGGCGGACGTGGCGGATGGGATGGTCGTCGGTGGAGAGCCCGGTCGCCCAGATGTCGGAGATGACTTGCTCCGCAGCCGTGGGGATGGGCAGGAGTGGCGGCTGGACGCTCACGAACGTCCCCGTCAGCTGATCGGGGCGTTGGCGACTGGCCTGTCCTGCGCCCCAGAGCGCCTCCCGTCGATTCACCCCGAGGGAGTCGAAGGCTCCTGCCGCGGAGAGCGCTTCGAGCTGCTGGGTCGTGAACCCCACTCGCCTCGCGAGATCGCCCTGGTCGAGGTAATCGCCGTTCCGCTCGCGCTCGGCGACGATCCGCGCGGCCAAGGGCTTGCCGATGCCACGCACCTCGGTGAGTCCGAGTCGGACCGTGAGCGCGCCGTCGCGCCGGTGCCCCGCCGTGTCGTCGGGGAGCGAGCGGTCGAACGGGGGGACCGCCGGCTGCTCATGCTCAAGACATGAGTCGCGGCCGGTCGGTGCTGCACCGGCGGACGCGTCCTTCGACTCGAGCACGGCGTCGACCCCCGAGCGCAGGATGTCGGGGCGCAACACGGTGACGCCGTGCCTCCTGGCATCCGCGACGAGCGTCATGGGGGAGTAGAAGCCCATCGGCTGGGCCTTCAGGAGCGCGGCGAGGAACGCGGCCGGGTAGTGGAGCCGGAGCCACGCGCTCGCGTAGACGAGGAGGGCGAAGCTCAGCGAGTGGCTCTCGGCGAAGCCGAAGTTCGCGAACGCCTGGATCTTCAGGTAGACGGCATCGGCATCGTCGCCCGTGATGCCGTTGCCGGCCATCCCCGCGTAGAGCTTGTCCTTGAGCGAGTCGATCTTCTCCTCACCGCGCTTGGAGCCCATGGCGCGGCGCAGGAGGTCGGCGTCCTCCGCCGAGCACCCGCCCACCGCCATCGCCATCTGCATGAGCTGCTCCTGGAAGAGTGGAACACCGAGCGTCCGTTCGAGCACCGGTTCGAGGCTGGGGTGCAGATAGGTGATGTCCTCCTGACCGGTCTTCCGGCGCAGGTAGGGGTGCACGGCGCCGCCCTGGATGGGCCCTGGGCGGATCATGGCGACCTCGATCACGAGGTCGTAGAAGCGCCGGGGGAGCAGGCGCGGCAGCATCCCCATCTGGGCGCGGCTCTCCACCTGGAACACGCCGATCGAGTCGGCACGGCACAGTTGATCGTAGACGCCGGGTTCCTCCTTCGGGATCGTGTCGAGTGCCCACCGCTCGCCGAGCGAGTCCGCCACGAAGTCGAAGCAGTACTGGATGGCGGACAGCATGCCGAGGCCGAGCAGGTCGAACTTGACGAGCCCCATCCAGGCGCAATCGTCCTTGTCCCACTGGAGCACGGTCCGGCCGTCCATCCTGGCGTGCTCGATGGGACAGACCTCGCCGACTGGTCGGTCGGTGAGCACCATCCCACCCGAGTGGATGCCGAGGTGCCTGGGGAAGGTGAGGAGCTCCTGGGCGAGTCCGACCACCTGGTCGGGGATGTCGTGGTCCTGACTCGAGACGAGAGCGCCCCACCGCTCGACCTGCTTCGACCAGGCGTCCTGCTGCCCGGGGCTGTAGCCGAGGGCCTTCGCCATGTCCCGCACCGCGAACTTGGGGCGGTAGCTGATGACGTTGGCCACCTGGGCCGCGTTGCGTCGCCCGTACTTCCGGTAGACGTACTGGATGGCCTCCTCACGGCGGTCGGAGTCGAAGTCGACGTCGATGTCGGGTTCTTCGTCGCGCATGCTCGACAGGAACCGCTCGAACGGCAGCTTGTAGCCGATCGAGTCGACGGCCGTGATGTCGAGGAGGTAGCAGACGGCCGAGTTCGCGGCTGATCCGCGTCCCTGGCAGAGGATGCCCTGACTCCTCGCGAACGCGACGATGTCGTAGACGATGAGGAAGTACCCGGGGAAGTCCTTCATCTCGATGACCTCGAGTTCTCGTTCGATGCGTTCGAGGTCCGTCTTCGACGCCTTCGGGTACTTCCGCGGGACGGCTTCCCACACGAGGTGACGGAGCCAGCTCATGGGCGTGTGGCCATCCGGCACGTCCTGCTTGGGGAGGTGCGGCCGGACCGCTCGGAGGCTGAACGCCAGATCGTCGGCGATCTCCACGCTCCTCGTGACGGCTCCGGGGTATCTGGCGAACCGCTCGGCCATTTCGGCGCCGCTGCGCAGATGACCGCCGTTCGACGCCGGAAGCCAGCCGTCCATCTCGTCGAGGCTGCGCCTGGCGCGCACGGAGGCGAGTGCGCTGCCGAGTCGATGCTGTGACGGAGTCGCGTAGTGGACGTTCCCCGTGGCGACGACGGGCAGATCGAGGAGCGCGGCGATCTCGGCGAGGGCGTCGTTGGTCGTACTGTCCTCCGGCTGCCCGCGGTCGATGAGTTCGACGACGACGTTCTCCGGACCGAACAGCGCGACGAGCCGATCGACCTCCGCGGCCGCCGCATCGATCCCGTGGTGTTCGAGCGCCTGTCTCACCCGCCCCTTCCGACACCCGGTGAGGACGAGCACGTGCCCTGCGACCGAGGCCGCGAGTGTTTCGAGGTCGTAGATCGGCCGTCCCTTCTCCGCGCCCTCGGCGAGCTGCGCATCCGTGATCGCGCCCGCGAGCCGGTGATACCCCTCTTCCCGGCGGGCGAGGAGGAGCAGGTGATGGCCTTCCGGATCAGCCGTGCCGTTCTGCGGCCCGCTCAGTCCGAAGGAGAGTTCCGCGCCGTAGACGGTCCGGAGCTCGGGGTACCGTTCGGCGGCTTCCGCCATCCGGACGATGCCCTGGAATCCGTCGTGGTCGGTGATCGCGAGCGCGTGGAGACCGAGTCTGGCCGCCTCCTCCACGAGTTTCTCGGGCGGGCTCGCGCCGTCGAGGAAGCTGAAGGTCGAGTGCGCGTGGAGTTCCGCGTACGGGACCACGGCATCGGGATCGAGCACGGGGACCGGTGGCTGCTCGGGGCGGTAGGGGAGGCGTTTCCGCGACCAGGCCGGGCTGTCGCCGCCGTCCGCGCCGAGCGGAGCGGACGGCGGTCTGCTGGCGCCGGAGAGCTTCCGTTCGAACTCCGACCAGGAGACGGGCGGGTTGTGCCATCCCATGCTGTGACCTTCCGTTGGTGTGGTGCGAGCTGCGAGTACCGGGCGAGCTGCGAGTACCGGGTTTCGAGGCGGTGGCGATGCGTTCGGAGTGCGCGTCAGTCGTATCTGGCCTCCGCGTGCCACTGATGGTCCTCGAGGACGAGCAGCCAGGCCTGCCCGTGTTCGTCGATGAGCTGGAAGCGGTGGAACCGCCGGTGGTGCCGTGCGTCCCACCACCGTTCATCGACGGTCCAGGGCCCCGCCCACGCGGCTATCGCATCGGTCCGTCGTTCGTCTGGGGTGGTCGAGAAGCCGACGGGGACGGCGCTGAGCAGGTTGCGATCGTCGTCGATGTCGACCGGGTCGCCGTGGGCGTCTACAACGATGGCCGGTGCGAACGGGTCGAACACGGTCGCGGGGTTCGCACCCGGGATCGCGCCGGGCCACGGCTGTTCGCGCTTGGCCGCGACCGCCGCTTCTCCGCCGGGCGGGAGTCCGCCCCACGGGACGAGGATGCGACGGTCGGTGAGGAGACGGCCTCCGGCGCGCACCGCCGTGAGGACGCCCGTGTGGCCGAGCATGCTCTGCACCCGGGAGAGACCGTGGTGGATGCGTTCGTCCGGCCCGCCTCCCCAGAGGCCCTCCTCGTGATCGCCCGCGCTGTCGAGCGTCTCCGGAACGACCGCGACGAGGACGAGCGGCGAGCCGAGACCGTCGCCCGAAGTGTTCGAACCCTGGAGCTGCCATCGGACGCGGTCCAGGACGTCCGACGCCGTGAACCAGCGCGGGTGCATCCAGGTGCGGGTGAAGTGCTGGCCCTCCTCCATCTGCAGGGTGACGGTGATCGCGGTGCTCACGAGACCCGCCTGCATGATCTGCTCGATGAAGCGATCCGCGGACTGCCGGAAGCCGAACGCGATCTGGTCGATGCGGTCGAGCGGCGGTTCGAACGCGACCGAGACCGCGAGTTCCTGCGGCGCTTTGCCCGGGACAACTCGACGGGTGTCCGCTCCGGCGGCGAGGCGATGCGCGAAGGAGCCCTCTGCGCCGAACCGGTCACGGACGTCGGCTTCAGGCAGCATCGCGAACTGCCCGAGGGTGCGGATGCCGAGGCGACTGAGGAGTGCCACGAGCTCGGGTTGTCCGAGGACGGTGAGGGGCAGCGGGGCGAGGAAGGCCGGCGAACCCTGCGATTCCACGATCCGGATGGCGGCGTCACCGCTCGCCCTCGCTGCGTGCTCCGCGGCGAACGGGCCGTCGGCGATGCCGACCCTGGCGCCCGTGACCCCGAGGGATGCGACGCAGTCGAGCAGCACGCCCGCCGCCTGCTCCTCGCCGCCGTAGTAGCGGCTCGGCCCACGGGAGCGGATCGCGCAGATGCCCGGCCGGAGGAGCTGGACGCCTGGCATGATCTCCTCGATCGCGGCGATGACGGGCTCGAACGCCCGCGCGTCCACCACGGGGTCGTACGGGACCACCTGGAGATCCGTGCACCTGGCCTGCGCCTCGCGGACCCGGAGGCCCCTGCGGACCCCTGCAGCTCTCGCCTGGTCGTCGCAGGCGAACACCTCACCGCGGTCGACGAGGGCGAGCGGGCCGTCCTCGAGGTCTGCGGAACGCCGGGCGGCGCCGATGGGCCAGTCAGGGCACCAGAGGATGAGGGTTCGATCGATCTGCTCGGTGAGGTCCGTGCCGGCAGGGCGGCGGACCTGGTCTTCGACGAGTGGCGTGCTCACAGGTTCGCCACCCGTCGCAACGGCGCCAGCTCGTGCTCGTGCTGCGCTCCGTCGTGCGCAGTGCCGCCGCGAACGGTGCGTGGAGCTGTGGCGGGGGACAGGCGGAGGGTCGCGGTGCGCGGGCGTCCCGTCGTGCCCTGTCCGAGGAGCGAGCTGACGGTCACCTCGCGTTCTTCCAGGAAGCCGTGTCCTGTGCCAAGCCCCGTCCACCGACTGGAGGTGATCCGCAGGGTCGCTTCGCTCTGCGGCCACTGCCCGAGCACGATGAGGGTCGCCTCGCGTTGCCGGAGTCTCGCGGACAGTCTCGCCGCTTCGCTCGGGGTGATCCGATCCGGGGCGGAGGCGATGAGGACGCCGGCGACGTCCGCCATGGCGGCGGTGACCGAGAGCCAGTGCTTGCCCGGTTCAGGGACGAGGACGAGGCGTTCGAGGTCGATGCCGGCGTCTGCAGCGGCTTCGATCCCGAAGGTGGGGACGCCGACCACCCCGCACCAGGCGCCAGCGGCAGACGGGCCGGCCATGAGCGCCATGGCGAGGGAGGTGGATCCGATGACGGAATAGCTCGCCCCGGCCTGCAGCGCTCCGCCCGGGAGCAGCGACGCGAGCGGTGCCGCTGTGGGGAGCGATCTCGTGTCCAGGCGGGTGGTCTGCATCCGCGTGATCTTGCCCTGCAGTTCGCGTACCCGTGCCGAGACCCCCGCCAGGGCGGGTGCTCCAACTGCGACGGGTGTGGTCATGGACCCATATTCGAACATATGTTCGAGGATGTCAATTGGAGATCCCGACCGCTTCGGACAGGGCTGTCCGCGGCCGTCCCGAGTGTCGCATCCACCTCCGACACCCGTGGAGGCCTGTGGAGAGCTGCGCGGTGATGTCGGGGGCCGACGGTACGCTGGCCACATGTGCGGACGTTTTGTGGTGACGGAATCCTCCCGAGATCTCATCGAGCTCTTCGACATCGATCTGGCGAGCGAGCATCTGCCGCAACCCTCCTACAACGTCAAGCCCACGGATCAGATCCCCGTCATCCTCGAGTCCGTCAAATCGGAACCGACCGTTCGCCGGCTCGAATCGGCCAGGTGGTCGCTCGTGCCGTCGTTCGCGAAGGAGCTCACGGGCAAGTTCCCCACCTTCAACGCGCGGTCGGAGGATGTGGCCGCCAAGGCGGCGTTCGCGGAGTCGGTCATCTCGCGGCGAGCCATCATCCCCGCTGCCGGGTACTACGAGTGGCATACGGTCGGCACGGAAAAGACGCCGTACTACGTCCACGCGGGAAACGGCGCCCCCATCGCGTTCGCAGGCCTCTACTCCTGGTGGAAGAACGAGGCGGTGCCGCCGGGCGCCCCCGGGCGCTGGGTGCTGAGCGCCACCATCCTCACGCGCGACGCCGTGGGCGAGCTGGCCGGCATCCACCCGCGCACGCCGGTGATGCTGTCCTCGGAGTTCTGGGACGCCTGGCTCGACCCGAACGAGGAGGGCGACCAGTCCTTCGTCGATGCCGCCGTGGACGCTTCCACGGAGATGGTCGAAGAACTCGTGTTCCACGAGGTCGCTCCGCTGAGGGACGACGGGCCCGGGCTCATCCAGCCCGTCACTCGCTGACCTGATCGCGGCGCGGTCCGCCAGAAGACGCAGAAAAGCCCCGGACCGAAGTCCGGGGCTTTTCGTGTGAGGCAGGGGCTGGATCAACCGGCCCGATGCGTCATGAGACCACGAGGCCCGAAGGCCAGAGGCTCAAGGGTTAGAGCGGCTGGATGTTCTCAGCCTGCAGGCCCTTGGGGCCCTGGGTGGTCTCGAAGCTGACCTTCTGGTTCTCGTCGAGCGAGCGGTAGCCGCTCGATGCGATGGCCGAGAAGTGAGCGAAGACATCTGCGCTGCCGTCGTCGGGGGTGATGAAGCCGAAGCCCTTTTCAGCGTTGAACCATTTGACAGTTCCAGTAGCCATGTAACTTTTTCCTTTTCATGAGTGACCGCTCCCGACTTTCGGGAACGTTCGTCGCGGTGTTCTTTGTTCGCTCCTCAGAAAAGCGGCTACCCGTTCGGTAGGGAAACTGCTTGAAATACCTGCGCAACACAACAACTCTGACTCCAACGCTAGCCCATGTCGAAGCAAATTGGGACTCAAACTGGTAACAAACTGTCGAAGAACATTCAGTCGCCCTCGCGAGCGCGTGCGCGTGCAGGTGAATCAGACGTCGAGAGAGTCGTACGGGGCGAGGGGGAAGAACTCGCCGCCGCCCTGCTCCGTGGCCCACTGGATGCGGCCGTTCGACATCGTTTTGCCCGCCGTGGAGAGCACCATCTCGTGCGTCGGGAAGGACCGTTTCGGCTTCACGGCGAGCACGTAATCGATCGTCTCGCTGATCTTCAGCCACGGCGCGCCGGCCGGCACGGCGAGGAGATCGACGTCGACGCCTTCGGGAATGGTGAAGGAGTCGCCCGCGTAGTACAGCTCGTCGTTCACGAGGACGCCGATGTTGTCCACCACGGGGATGGAGGAGTGGATGACGGCGTGCTTCTCGCCGAAGAAGCGGAGTGTGAACGGGCCGGCCGTGACCGTGTCGCCGGCCGTGACGACCTTGACGGGGAATCCGCTGGCCGCTGCAGCGACGCCCGCCGGTCCGTAGATGGGGGTGCCGGGGCTCTTGTCGAGGATGCGCTCGAGCTGCTCCGGGGTCCAGTGGTCGGCGTGTTCGTGGGTGATGACGATCGCCACCGCCTGCGAGCCGTCGGTGATCGCCGTCGTGAACGAACCCGGATCGATGTAGAGCTTCTTTCCGGAGTCTTCGAGGACGAGTGCGGCGTGTTCGAGTTTCGTGAGCTTCATGATTCGAGTGAATACCTTTCGGTGATCCGGAGCAAGCGCGCTCGTCCAGCCTGGGAAATCGCCGAGGTCCTGCCAGAATCGGCGTGTGAATGACCACTCTCCACGCATCGGCGTGGCCATCAATCCGGTCGCGTCCTTCGGGGCGACGAGTGCCGTCGGTCCGCGCGTCGTCGAGGTCCTCCGTGCTGAGGGCTTCGAGGTCGTCCAGCTCCTGGCCTCTGACGTCGGGGCGTTGCGGACGGCGGTTGACGGTGCGATCGCGGACGGCCTCGACGGGCTGGTGGTCGTGGGTGGCGACGGGATGGTGAGTCTCGCCGTCGAGGCCGTCCACGGCACGGGCCTGCCGTTCGGTGTCGTCCCCTCCGGGACGGGGAACGACATCGCCAGGGGGCTCGGGATCCCGCTGGACGATCCGGAGGCGGCGATCGTGCGACTCGTCGAGTCCTTGCGCCGTGAGCCGCGGACGATCGACGCGGGTCGGGTCGTCCACGCGAGCGGGACCACGTGGTTCGCGGGCGTGCTGTCCGCCGGCTTCGACGCCATCGTGAACGAGCGGGCGAACCTCATGCGTCGGCCGAAGGGCAAGAGCAGGTACACGATCGCGTTGCTCCGCGAACTGCTCACGCTGCGTCCGCACCGGTACCGCCTCGTCGTCGACGGGGTCGAGGAGACCGTAGACGCCGTGCTCATCTCCGTGGCAAACAACACCTCGCTCGGCGGTGGGATGCTCGTCGCTCCCGATGCCGTCCTCGACGACGGTCTCCTCGACCTCTTCATCGTGGCCCCGCTCTCTCGCATCCGCTTCCTCCGTCTGTTCCCGAAGGTGTTCTCGGGGACGCACGTGGGGCTCGACGTCGTGACCCTCAGAAGGGTCCGATCCGTGCGCGTGGAGACCGATGGAGTGGTGGCGTACGCGGACGGTGAACGAGTGGGGTCGCTCCCCGTCCAGATCGACGTGATTCCGGGGGAGTTGCGGGTCTTCCAGTGATCGCGCCACGCCGATGCCGCGCTCGATTTGGAACGTGCTTGATCCGTGTGACATACTCATCTAGTTGTTTACGAGGCCCCATCGTTTAGCGGCCTAGGACACCGCCCTCTCACGGCGGCAGCACGGGTTCAAATCCCGTTGGGGTCACAACACACAAAAACCGCTTCGTCGCACTGGTCTTCCAGCGCGGCGGGGCGGTTTTTTCATGCCAGGAAGCACGCGCCCGACGAGACTCGGATGAGCAGTCCGGCCGAGCGGATCACGAAGGCGATCCGACCACGTCGACCCGCCGGGCAGTCGACTCCCGGTCTGCTACCTTGGCCCGTGTGAAGCTGACACGCACTCGGGGGATCGTGTACCTCACGGCGCTGTGCGTCGTGGCGCCGCTCTTCGCGGGCTGTTCCATCCCGGTGACCGGTGAGGCCGTCGCGGGTGGGAAGGCGCCCATCGTCGATGTGAACTCGAGCAAGGACGACTCGCTTCGCAAGGACTTCGATGCGACGCCGCAGGAGGTCAACGACTACTGGACGGACGACAAGTTCGGGGGAGCGAAGGCCCCCACGCTGAAGCCGGGCGAGGACACCCTGACCGGCGATCAGGCGACGGGTGTCGTCGTGCACCCGACGACGGGCGTCGTCCCCGCTGTCGACGTGAACGCCATCACCCCCACGGCGGCCGGTGACCCGTTCACCGCGACGGGACTCGTCGCCGCGACGCAGGGGCGCCTCTACTTCTCCAACGCGGGTCAGACCTACGTGTGCTCCGGCAGTGTCGTGAACTCGCCCTCCCTGGACCTCGTCCTGACCGCGGGGCACTGCGTCTGGGACACCTTCGGCAAGAAGCTCGCCGAGAACATCGTCTTCATCCCCTCCGACTCGGCGAACGGGCAGAACCAGCCCTATGGCCAGTGGGTGGGAGCGAGCACCTACGTGCCGGAGGAGTTCACGAGCACGGCGAACTCCGATGCGAGCGGCGCGACGAGCGGCAACGGCTGGGCCTACGACTTCGCGCTCATCCGCCTCGCCCCGAACGACGGCAAGAAGATCCAGGAGGTCACGGGCGGGCAGGGCATCGCCTTCGGTGCGACCGTCGAAGGACTGACGATCATCGGCTATCCGTCAGCGGCACCGTTCGACGGAACCACCGAACGGTACTGCGCCAGCCGCGACTACACCAAGGGGTACGCGGGCTACCGCGTCGACTGCCTCATGACGCCCGGCAGCTCGGGCGGCGGGTGGCTCACGAGGCTCGATCCGGCCACGGGCGCCGGCTACGTGACCTCCGTGACCTCGCGAGGAGACGGCACCTGGCTCGAAGGACCCGTCCTCGGACAGAAGGCGTATGCGCTCTACAACGACGCTGTGGCGGAGGGCAGCTGATGCGCCGCGCGCGAAGCTCCAGGGCGTCGATGGCGGCGCTCGCCGTGCTCGCGGCCGTCGCGCTCGCCGGATGCTCGGTCCCCGGCGTCGCGTTCCCCGATGCGGTCAAGCAGCAGCGCTACATGCAGGATCTCGCGGACCAGCAGTTCGACCTCCTGTCGGAGCACATCGGCCAGGCGCCGGAGGTGAAGGGCGCCGAGTACCTCCACGTCGTGTTCGGCGACGAGGAGACGCACGTCAACAACGCCGTCATCCTGTTCGGCGATCCGACGAGCGCGTTCAGCCAGGACAAGGGATCCTCGGACGGCAACACGATCGACGTCTACCACGTGGGCGGCACCGGCGTGGACTACCTGCTCCTCGGCGGTGACCTCAAGGAGCTCGCGCCGACGGAATGGGTGGCCGTCCCGACGCGGTACGTGCAGGAGGACGACGCCGCAGACACGCTCGGTCCGGCGTGCGCGTACCCGGGGATCTCGACCGCGTGCACGATCTACGCGGCCGTGGAGGCGACGCTCGCCTCCGACGTCGGCTCGCGGGTGAACGTCGTCGTCTCCACACGCAGCGACGGCTCCTCGCAGATCACCACGAGTGCGAGCCTCCAGAGCGTCGTCGACCTCGGCCCGTCGTTCGGCCTGCCGGAGGACGCCGCGACGGCGTTCACCGCTGAGGAACTCGAGACGCTGTTGCCCGTCACCATCTTCCAGAACGCGGACGGCGGCCTCCAGAAGGCGGAGCTGAGCGGCAAGGTGGACGGTTCGAAGCCGCTGCAACTGCAGACGGGCTTCGAGGTCACCGGACCCGCCACGCTCGAGGACCTCCCGACGAGGCCGTCCGCATTCGATGTGACCGTCATCCCGCAGGCCGACGAACAGGCGTTCTGGGACAAGATCCAGGAGTTGAGGACATGACGAACGATCCGCAGCAGCCGTACCCGCAGCAGCAGCCGTCCCAGCCGTACTTCCCGCCGCAGCCCCAGCAGAGCCAGCAGCCGGCGCAGCCTCCGTACGGCCAGTACCAGCCGCAACCATCCCAACCGCAGCAGAGCCAGCAGTGGGATCAGCAGCAGTGGGATCAGCGGCAGGGTGGGTGGCAGCAGCACGCGGCACCGGTGCAGCCGCCGAAGGAGAAACGCAGCGGCTCCGGCAACCGTCTGTGGCTCGGCATCCTCATCGGCGCCGTCGCCGCGGCGATCATCGTCGTCCCCGTGACGCTGCTCTCGGTGGGGAAGCTCTTCACGCCGACGCTCGACCAGGGTGCACTGCAGCGCGGCGTCGCGAAGGTGTTGCAGGCCGACTTCGGCCTGACCGACGCCGATGCCGTCTCCTGCCCATCCGGGCAGCCGGTCGCGGCCGGGACCGCGTTCGAGTGCACGTTCAGCTACAACAAGACCACCTACCCCGTGAGCGTCGAGGTCCTGAACGACGCCGGGCAGTACCGGGTCGGCATCGACGCACCGAAGAAGAAGTAGCGCGCCGCGCCGCGAACGACGGAGCCCGATGCCGCACAGGCATCGGGCTCCGTCGTTCCGTCTGGTCGGTCAGGTGTGCGTCGGTCAATGCGTGACGGGCTCGCCGTCGTGCAGTTCACCAGGAGTCGGCTTGTGGTACGACATGCGGTC
Source organism: Plantibacter lichenum (assembly GCF_050587525.1). Taxonomy (NCBI): domain Bacteria; kingdom Bacillati; phylum Actinomycetota; class Actinomycetes; order Micrococcales; family Microbacteriaceae; genus Plantibacter; species Plantibacter lichenum. The sequence continues at coordinate 214,325 of NZ_JBOBFT010000008.1, forward strand.
GATCGCAGCGAGGGCGAGCGCGGAGAAGATGAACACGCAGTGGATGATGACCTGCCACATGACGCCGGTCGGCGTGTAGCGAGCCTCGCCGCCGTCGACGACGACGCCGCCGTCGGACATGCCGCCGATCTCGATGAAGGTCTTGAGCAGGTGGATCGAGGAGATGCCGATGATCGCCATCGCGAGCTTGACCTTGAGGACGTTCGCGTTGACGTGCGAGAGCCATTCCGGCTGATCCGGGTGGCCGTCGACCTTGATGCGCGAGACGAAGGTCTCGTAGCCGCCGATGATCACCATGATGAGGAGGTTCGCGATCATCACGACGTCGATGAGGCCGAGGACGGCGAGCATGATGTCGGCCTCGTTGATCTCGGCCGCATGGAACAAGACGTTCTCGGCGAGGTGCCAGAGCTCGATCATGAACACGACGACGTAGATGAGTTGGGCGATGATGAGCCCGAGGTAGAGCGGGGCCTGCAGCCAACGGCTGAGGAAGATGAGGTAGCCGACGCTCGTCAGCCATGGTTTCTGGGGAGGGAACGTCTTCGGGGAGGACTGGTTCTGGGCGGTGGTCGGGGGGATGCGCGTACTCACGGCGTCTTCTGGCGTCTGGGTCACGTCGGTATTTTAGGGGGCTGATCCTGGGGGTTCGGCGACGTGCGGATGGACGTGCGCCCGGAGGTGTGCGATCGCGGACGCCTCACCCTGTAGGATTGCCGGAGCGAAGGGGAGTATCCCAATTCGCCGTGTCCGTCAGGACGGATCGCGATGACGGGATTCCGGGCACGGTGGCGACTGCAGAGTCGCGGGAGAGACGTTCGAGTATTCGACGTACCCCAATGCGAAAGGTTCCCATGGAACTCGAACTCCCCGTCTGGTTTGAAATCGGCTCCCTCGTGGTGCTCGTGCTCATCCTCGTGGCAGACCTGCTGATCGTCTACAAGCGGCCCCACATCCCCTCCACCAAGGAGTCCACCCTCTGGGTCGTCTTATACGTCGGCCTCGCGCTCGTCTTCGCGCTGCTCCTGCTGATCTTCGCGGGCGGTGAATGGTCGGGACAGTTCCTCGCCGGCTGGCTCACCGAGTACAGCCTGTCGATCGACAACCTGTTCGTGTTCGTGATCATCATGAGCCGCTTCTCCGTTCCGCGGAAGTACCAGCAGGAAGTCCTCATGGTGGGCATCATCGTGGCACTCGTGCTGCGCGCGATCTTCATCATCGCCGGCGCCGCGTTCATCGAGGCGTTCTCCTTCATCTTCTACATCTTCGGACTCTTCCTCCTCTACACCGCGTGGAAGCAGGCGTTCGGCCACAACGAGGACGCCGAGGACGGCGAGACGAAGCTCGTCACGTTCCTCCGCAAGCGCATCGCCCTGACCCCCGACTTCCACGGCTCCAAGGTCCGGGTCGTCGTGGACGGTAAGAAGTTCTGGACGCCCATGGTCGTCGTGTTCATCGCGATCGGCACCACGGACCTCATCTTCGCGATCGACTCGATCCCGGCCATCTTCGGCATCACCCAGAGCCCGTTCATCGTCTTCACCGCGAACCTCTTCGCGCTCATGGGTCTTCGCCAGCTGTACTTCCTGCTGGGCGGCCTCCTGGACCGCCTCGTCTACCTCAAGTACGGCATCGCGTTCATCCTCGGGTTCATCGGCGTGAAGCTCTTCCTCCACGCGATGCACGTCAACGAGCTGCCCTTCATCAACGGCGGGAAGCACATCGACTGGGCGCCTGAGATCAACACCTGGACCTCGCTCGCCGTCATCATCGGCGCGATGGTCATCGCCACGGTCGCGAGCCTCATCAAGTCCTCGCGCGATGCGAAGAAAGTCACCGCCTCGGGGGAGTGATACTCTGGTCCGATGTTGTTGTCCGGTCTGCTTCTCCTTCGCTGCCGCGACGAGGCCTAGTCCACAGGCTGCACTCGTCGCGGAGGTTGCCGATGCCTGACCACTCATCGTTTGAAGGAATCTCACGACCATGCAACAGGAACAGTCCAACGGGTCGAGCCCGTACACGCTGACCGAACACCCCCGCACCCTGGCCGAGAAGGTCTGGGACGACCACCTCGTGGTCAAGGGTGAAGACGGTTCGCCGGACCTCATCTACATCGACCTGCACCTCCTGCACGAGGTCACGAGTCCTCAGGCGTTCGACGGTCTGCGCCTGGCCGATCGGGGTCTCCGCCGTCTCGATCTGACGATCGCCACGGAGGACCACAACACGCCGACGCTCGCCATCGACAAGCCGATCGCCGACCTCACGAGTCGCACGCAGATCGATACGCTCCGCAAGAACGCGGAGGAGTTCGGTGTCCGCATCCACTCGCTGGGCGACATCGAGCAGGGCATCGTGCACGTGGTCGGTCCGCAGTTGGGGCTGACGATGCCGGGCATCACGGTCGTCTGCGGCGACTCGCACACCTCCACGCACGGCGCGTTCGGCGCCATGGCGTTCGGCATCGGCACGAGCGAGGTGGAGCACGTCATGGCCACCCAGACGCTGCCGCTGAAGCCGTTCAAGACGATGGCGATCACGGTCGAAGGAACGCTGCGCCCCGGTGTCACGGCGAAGGACATCATCCTCGCGGTCATCGCCAAGATCGGCACGGGCGGCGGGCAGGGCTACGTGCTCGAGTACCGCGGCTCCGCCATCCGCGCCCTCTCCATGGAGGGTCGAATGACAATCTGCAACATGTCGATCGAGGCCGGCGCACGCGCTGGCATGGTCGCGCCGGACCAGACCACCTATGACTACCTCGAAGGCCGTCCACATGCTCCGCAGGGCGCCGATTGGGACGCCGCGGTCGAGTACTGGAACACCCTGCCGACCGATGAGGGCGCCGTCTTCGACGCCGAGATCTTCCTCGACGCGAACGAACTCGAGCCCTTCGTCACGTGGGGCACGAACCCCGGTCAGGGCGTCTCGCTCAACGACTCCGTGCCGGACCCGGCCTCGATGGCCGACCCCAACGACCGCGCGGCCGCCGAGCGTGCGCTGGAGTACATGGACATCCAGGCGGGCACGCCGATGAAGGACATCCACGTCGACGCCGTCTTCATGGGATCATGCACCAACAGCCGCATCGAGGACCTCCGGGCGTTCGCCTCGGTCGTCGAGGGCAAGCAGAAGGCCGACGGCGTCCGCGTCATGGTCGTCCCAGGCTCTGCTCGCGTCCGGCTCGAGGCCGAGGCAGAGGGCCTCGACAAGATCATCACGGCGTTCGGCGCGGAATGGCGCTTCGCCGGCTGCTCCATGTGCCTCGGCATGAACCCGGACCAGTTGGCCCCGGGGGAGCGTTGTGCGTCCACGTCCAACCGCAACTTCGAGGGGCGGCAGGGCAAGGGCGGACGGACGCACCTCGTCTCGCCGCTCGTCGCCGCTGCAACGGCCATCCGCGGAACGCTCTCCAGCCCCGCCGACCTGGCGGACGATGCCGGCCGGGGCATCACCCACGACGCCAAGGAAGGGGTGAGCGCCTGATGGACAAGTTCACCACCGTGACCGGCATCGCAGCTCCGCTGCGCCGCTCCAACGTCGACACCGACCAGATCATCCCGGCCGTCTACCTCAAGCGCGTCACCAAGACGGGCTTCGAGGACGCCCTGTTCGCCGCGTGGCGCCAGGACCCCGAGTTCATCCTGAACCAGGAGCCGTACCAGGGCGTCAGCGTGCTCGTCGCCGGCCACGACTTCGGCACCGGTTCCAGCCGCGAGCACGCGGTCTGGGCGCTCCGCGACTATGGATTCAAGGTCGTCATCAGCTCCCGCTTCGGCGACATCTTCCGCGGCAACTCGGGCAAGCAGGGACTCCTCGCCGCCCAAGTGACCGAGGCAGATCTTGAGCTGCTCTGGCAGGCGTTGGAAGCACAGCCGGGTGTGGAAACCGTCGTCGACCTCGTCGCGCGGACCGTCACCATCGGCGATCTCACGGTTTCATTCGACGTCGACGACTACACTCGTTGGCGGCTCATCGAGGGCCTCGACGACATCGGCCTGACGCTCCGCAGCGAGGAGCAGATCTCCGAATTCGAGGCGAGGCGGCCGAGCTGGCTGCCCCGCACGATCCCCGTCAAGTAACAGGACTGTAGGTACTGATTTGAATTCTCTCGTCCAGGCGTCACACGCCGCCGGCTCACAAGTCGGCCTCGACGTCGACCGCATCACGATCAACGGCGGCATCCCGCTGTCCGGTCGGATCGAGGTCAAGGGTGCCAAGAACCTGGTGACCAAGGCCATGGTCGCCTCCCTCCTCGGCGAGAGCGCGAGCGTGCTCCGGAACGTCCCGAACATCAGCGATGTCCGGGTCGTCCGCTCACTCCTCGAGATCCACGGCGTCGATGTCTCCGAGGGCGACAACCCCAACGAGCTGCGCCTCGACCCGAGCAACGTCGAGTCGGCGCACATGGAGGAGATCGACGCGCACGCGGGCTTCTCGCGCATCCCGATCCTGTTCTGCGGGCCGCTCCTGCACCGCCTGGGTGCAGCGTTCATCCCCGACCTCGGCGGCTGCCGCATCGGCGACCGGCCCATCGACTTCCACCTCGACGCACTCCGCAAGTTCGGTGCCGTCGTCGAGAAGCTGCCGCAGGGCATCCGTCTCTCCGCTCCCAACGGCCTCCACGGCACGACCGTGCACCTCCCGTACCCGAGCGTCGGCGCCACCGAGCAGGTCCTGCTCACGGCCGTCCGCGCCAAGGGCACCACGGAGCTGAAGAACGCCGCCATCGAGCCCGAGATCATGGACCTGATCGCCGTGCTGCAGAAGATGGGCGCGATCATCTCCTACGAGCCCAACCGGGTCATCGTCATCGAGGGCGTCGACCGCCTCGACGGCTACGATCACACGGCCATCTGCGACCGCAACGAGGCCGCCAGCTGGGCCTCCGCGGCACTCGCGACCGACGGCGACGTCTTCGTCGGCGGCGCGAAGCAGCAGGACATGATGACGTTCCTGAACATCTTCCGGAAGGCCGGTGGCGGCTTCGACATCGCCGATGACGGCATCCGCTTCTACCGCAAGGGCGAACTGAAGCCCGTCGTCATCGAGACCGACGTGCACCCCGGCTTCATGACGGACTGGCAGCAGCCGCTCATCGTCGCGCTCACGCAGGCGAAGGGCGAGTCGATCGTCCACGAGACCGTGTACGAGAACCGGTTCGGCTTCACCGACGCGCTCAACTCCATGGGCGCGAACATCGTCGTGCACCCGAACGGTCTCCAGGGCACGCCTCGCCGTGTCCCGCGTCGGAACCTCGAGCAGGCGGCGGTCATCAACGGCCCGACCCCGCTCCACGGCGCCGACATCGAGGTCCCGGACCTCCGCGGCGGGTTCAGCCATCTCATCGCCGCACTGACGGCCGAGGGGAAGTCAACGGTCAGCAATGTCGGCATCATCAGCCGCGGCTACGAGAACTTCATCACCAAGCTGCAACAGCTGGGCGCCGACTTCGTCCTCGAAGCCGAGTAGCGGTGGTCGAGAGCGCACCGGACGGAGCATCGCACGAGCTCTCCGGACGCGGCTCGGCCCCTCGGCCGACGTCGAGTCCGGAGAAGACACGTCCGTCGATCTACTGGGTCCTCGCGTCCATCGCCCTGCCGCCGTTCAGCGCGATCGTCAAGCTGCGGATCCGTCACGGTGAACGTCTGCCGATGTCGGGACCGTTCATCCTCGCGCCCAATCACGACAGCGAGTTCGACCCGCTCGTGATGGGTGTGGCCGTCTGGAAGCTCGGACGCCAGCCGCGGTTCATGGCCAAGGCGAGCCTCTTCAAGATCCCCGTGGTCGGGTGGCTCCTCAAGCGGGCCGGGCAGATCCCGGTCGAGCGTCAGGGCTCCACGCGCGGTCATGACCCCGTGTCGGCCGCGGCGCAGCTCGTCGAGCACGGCCAGGGCGTCGTGGTGTACCCGGAGGGGTCGCTGACCCGCGATCCCGATCTGTGGCCCATGCGCGGCAAGACCGGCGCCGTGCGCATCGCGTTGACCCACAAGCTGCCGATCATCCCGGCCGCGCACTGGGGCACGCAGCAGGTCATGCCCCGCTACGGCAAGCTCAGCCTCTTCCCGAGGAAGCGTGTGGAGGTCGCGATCGGTGAAGCCGTCGACCTCTCGGCCTTCGAGGGTCGGCCGCTAGACTCGAAAACGCTGAACGAGGCCACGGAAGTGGTCATGCAGGCCATCACGGTCCTGTGCGAGGAACTCCGCGGAGAACCGGCTCCTCGGGAACGTTGGGATCCGACGAAGCACGACCAGAAGGAGACGGGCCGCTTTGAGTCGTAGGACGAACGCACCGATCAGCGCACCCAAGGTCGCCGTCCTCGGCGCGGGCAGCTGGGGCACGACGTTCGGGAAGATCCTCGCCGATGGCGGAGCCGACGTCACGATGTGGGCGCGCCGCCCCGAGGTCGCCAGGGAGATCGCCGAAGCCAAGCGCAACAGCGACTACCTGCCCGGCATCAACCTCCCGCTCCGGATGACCGCGACGGCGAGTCTCGTCGACGCGCTCCGCGACGCGTCGGTGGTCTTCGTGTCCGTACCCAGCCAGTCGTTGCGCGACAACCTCATCGCGGTCCGTCCGCACCTCGGACCGGACACGATCGTCGTCTCTCTCATGAAGGGCGTCGAGCGTCGGAGCGGGTCACGCATGAGCGAGGTCATTCGCGAGACGCTCGACATCGACCCCGCGCGCATCGCCGTCGCCTCCGGTCCGAACCTGGCCCTGGAGATCGCCCGTGAACAGCCGACCGCGGCCGTCATCTCCTCGGAGAGCCTCGAGACCGCTCAGGCCGTCGCGCTCCTCGCCAGGAACCGGTACTTCCGCAGCTTCGTGAACACCGACGTGATCGGGACCGAGTTCGGCGGCGTCCTGAAGAACCTCATCGCGGTCGCCATCGGCATCGTCGACGGCGTCGGGTACGGCGAGAACACGAAAGCGTCGATCATCACACGGGGGCTCGTCGAGATGACCGACTTCGCCGTCGCGCACGGGGCCAAGGCGGAGACGCTCTCCGGGCTCGCGGGTCTCGGCGACCTCATCGCGACCTGCCAGTCGCCGCTCTCTCGGAACAACACGGCCGGGCGCCTGCTCGGCCAGGGCTACAAATTCGACGACGTCGTCAAGCAGATGCAGCAGACCGCGGAAGGGCTCGCCTCGGTTGCCCCCGTGCTCGACCTGGCGCAAGCCAAGGGTGTCTCCATGCCGATCGTCGAACAGGTGAAACAGGTCCTCGACGGCACGCTCGATCCCAAGGACATCGCGCCGCACCTGACGACCGACGACGACGAACCCCAGGGGGAGAGGACGAACGATGACGGACAAGACCGTAGTGGTGGTGCTGTTTGGGGGACGATCAAGCGAGCATTCCATCAGTTGCGCGACGGCGGGCGGAGTTCTCGCGGCGATTGACCGCGAACGCTACGAGGTCATCCCGGTCGGGATCACCCACGCCGGCGAGTACGTGCTCGAGGTCGACGACCCCGAGCGTTTCCGCCTCGATCCCTCGAAGCTGCCCGAAGTCGAGCCGAATCGTCCGCGGGTCCGCTGGCCGGAACGTGCGGGCAGTCGACTGCTGAGCGTCGTCGATGCGGCCGGCGACGAGCACCCGCTCGGACCCGTCGACATCGTGTTCCCGATCCTCCACGGGCGGTTCGGTGAAGACGGCACCGTGCAGGGCATGCTCGACCTCGTCGACCTCCCGTTCGTCGGATCCGGCGTCCTCGCGTCCTCGCTCGGCATGGACAAGCACTTCACGAAGACCGTCCTGCAGGCCGCCGGCATCGCCGTCGCTCCGTGGGTGCGCTTCACCGCCTACGAGTGGGCGAGCGACCCCGCATCCGTGCTCGCGTCGATCGAGGGACTCGGCCTGCCGGCGTTCGTGAAGCCGGCGCGCGCCGGTTCGAGCGTCGGTGTGAGCAAGATCTCGAGCGTCGAGGAGTTCGCCGCAGCCGCGGAACTGGCTTTGGCGGAGGACTCGACCGTCCTCGTCGAGACGGGGCTCGTGGGCCGCGAGGTCGAACTCGCCGTGCTCGAATCGCTCCAGGGCGAGCCGACCCGAACCTCCGTGGCCGGTGAGGTCATCGTCAGCGGTCGTGAGTTCTACGATTTCGACGCGAAGTACCTCGACGCACCCGGCATCGACCTCGTGTGCCCAGCGGACCTCACGCCGACGCAACTGGCGGAGATGCAGGACCTGTCGCGCCGCGCGTTCGAAGCGCTCGGCTGCTCGAGTCTTGCGCGCGTCGACTTCTTCCTCACGGCCGACGGGTTCGTCGTCAACGAGGTGAACACGATGCCGGGCTTCACCCCGATCTCGATGTTCCCGAGCTGCTGGATCGCCTCCGGCCTCAGCTACCCAGAGCTCATCACCGAGCTCATCGAGGTCGCGCGCGCCCGGAGCTGATCGGCACCCCGGTCGCTGAGCTCGTCGAAGTGCGCCCGGTCACTGAGCCTGTCGAAGTGCGCCCTTCGACAAGCTCAGGGACCGGTGCCGCTCAGCCCTCGGTGGGGATGGGCGCCGGCTCTGGCACATCGCCCGCACCCGTGCACTTGCCCGTGATGGGCAGGACGGAGACGGCCGGTCCGAGGTCGGCGAGCACGGTGCTGCTGGCGACCTTCTTGGAGTCGAGGACGATCTCCACGGCCGGCGTGCGGCCGTAGGTCGTGAAGCGGTACTGCGGCTTCTCGCTGTCATCGATGATCCAGTCGACGCCGTTCACGGTCTGGCACTGCTGGGTGGTGGGGCCCGGGATCGTGACACCGCAGTGGAGCAGGATCGCGGACGGTTCGCCCCACGCGCCCGTCGCCTGCGCATCGGTCTGTCGTTCGGGCAGTTCCGCCACGACGTCGGGCAGCCGTACGCTCACTTCGGCGCACTTGGGGTTGTTGGCGTCCGCGGCCGGCTGGAGGGCCACGATGGGAGCGCAACCGGTGAGGAGCAGGCTCACGGCGACTGCGGACGTGGCGACAGCGGCGGCGAGGAGGCGATTCGTTGACATCACCTTTCAGGCTACCGTTGATCGTATGACGGAGGCTGTGAACGAGACCGCGCTGACGGTGGGCGAATTGGCGGAAGCGGAGCTCTTGGGACGCATCTTCCCGAGGCTCCCGCACGCGTCGGGTGAACTGCTCGGCCCGGGAGACGACGCCGCAGTCGTCTCCGTGCCGGACGGCCGCCTCGTCGTCACGACGGACACGATGATCCACGGACCGGATTTCCGGCTCGCCTGGTCGACTGCCCACGACCTCGGCTGGAAGGCTGCGGCGAGCAACCTCGCCGACGTCGCCGCGATGGGAGCCCGGCCGACTGCTCTGGTCGTGGCGCTCGCGATGCCGAAGTGGCTGCCGGTCTCGGTCCTCGAGGGATTCGCCGACGGTCTTCGTGACGCGTGCGAGGCGCTCACGGACGGGTGCGGCGTCGTCGGCGGGGACCTCGCAGTGTCCGACACCTTCATGATCGCGGTGACGGCGTTCGGCGATCTCGACGGCCGAGCCCCCGTGCTGCGGTCCGGCGCGCGTCCTGGCGACGTCCTGGCGGTCGCTGGAGCCCTCGGCGCGGCTGCTGGCGGCCTGCGCCTGCTCTTCGCGGAAGCCGTCGACGAGACGGGCGCGCCGTCGTCGGAACGTGCCACCGTGCTCCGGGAGACGCGGGAGGGCGTCGTGCTCGCGCAGCTCGCGCCCTCGCCGCCCATCCGCGCCGGAGTCGATGCGTCCCTCGGCGGTGCGACGGCGATGCTCGATCTGTCGGACGGCCTCGCCCTCGACGCGGGCAGGCTCGCGTCCGCGAGCGGCGTCGGGCTGGAACTCGAAGCAGCGGCGCTCGGCGACGATCCCGCCATCGCCCTCTCCGGCGGCGAGGACCACTCCCTGCTCGCGACGTTCCCGGCAGGCGTGCCACTCCCGGAGGCGTTCCGTCGCATCGGCGCAGTCGTCGAGGGCTCTGGCATCCGGGTCGACGGAGTTCCGTACACGGGCGCTGGGGGATGGGACCCCTACCGCGACTGGAACGACCAGTCGGGCTAGCGCTGAGCCGGGCCGCGCCGGTCGCGCGGTTCCCCTCGCCTCAGGCGGGCTGCACCCACCACACGAGCGTCTCGCCGTAGGTGCTCTTGCGGAGCAGCTCCAATTCGGGCGGGATCACGGGTTCCGGTGAGCGCGAACTGCGCTCGACGAGCAGCAGGCCGTCCGGTGCGATGAGGGGGCCGAGCGCCGCGAGGTTGGCCGTGAGTTCCGCCTCGGGCAGGTCGTAGGGCGGATCCACGAACACGAGGTCGTACGGCACGGTCGCGTTCGCGAGGAATGCGCCGACGGCCTGTGCGTGTACCGTGACGCGAGGCGCCGCGCTCTTCGGGGCTGCGGCCGACACGATCTTCGCGTTCCCGCGGCACACCTTGGCGGCTTCGGGGGAGCGGTCGACGAGCGTCACGGCGACGGCGCCGCGGCTGGCCGCCTCCAGCCCGAGCGAACCGGAGCCCGCGTAGAGGTCGAGCACTTCTGCTCCGTACATCGCATCGCGCGCTTCGAGTGCTGAGAAGAGCGCTTCGCGCACGCGATCGCTCGTGGGTCGCGTGCCAGAGCCCGGCACACGGATCGTGAGCGAGCCGGCGTACCCCGAGATGATCCTGATTCCGGCCATCCGTCCATCTTCGCAGTCCGCGGATCGCTTCGCCACACGGCGGGCTGTGCACAGGGGCGATGCCGTGTCGGTGGGCGCGAATAGACTCGGGGCATGACCGAGACCTCACTGAGCGCCAAGCTCGGCGGCGTCCTCGGCGGCCGGACGGCAACCGTCCTGCAGCGCGCCTTCGGCATCGAGACGGTGGGCGAGCTCCTCGAGCACTACCCGCGCAGGTACGCGAGGCGGGGTGAGCTCACGGCGCTCGGCACGCTGCCGCTCGGGGAGAACGTCACGATCGTGGCAGACGTCCTCGAGGTGCGCGAACGCTCCATGAAGGCCAGGCGCGGCTCGATCCTCGAGGTCATCATCTCGGACGGGCAGGGGCGGTTGTCCCTCACCTTCTTCAACCAGGCGTGGCGGGCGAAGGACCTCAAACCAGGTCTCCGCGGCATCTTCGCGGGCAAGGTCGGCGACTACCGGGGCAGCTACCAGCTCGCCCACCCCGACTACGAGCTCTTCCCGGACGCGGCGGACGCACCGGCACTCGCGACGGCGGAGGCAAAGCGCTGGGCTGAAGCGCCCATCCCCATCTACCCGGCGAGCAACACGATCGCGAGCTGGCAGATCCAGAAATCGGTCGCGCTCGTCCTGGGCGCGCTCCCCAAGCTCGAGGATCCCGTCCCGTACGAGGTCAGGGCTGCTCGCGGTGAGATGTCCTTCGACGACGCGATCCGCGCCGTCCACGAACCGCAGCAGGACCGCGACTGGCAGCAGGCGAGGCGCGCCCTCCGCTATCAGGAGGCGTTCCTCATGCAGACGGCGCTGCTCCAGCAGCGGGCGAGCTCCCGTGCTCTCCTCGCGGACCCGCGGCTGCCCTCGGAGGGCGGCTATCTCTCGCGAATCGACGCTGCACTCCCGTTCACCCTCACGGGCGACCAGCAGACGGTGGGCGCGGAGATCGCGCACGACATCGGATCTCCAGAACCCATGAACCGTCTCGTCCAGGGCGAGGTCGGTTCGGGGAAGACGCTCGTCGCGCTCAGGGCGATGGCCACGGTCGCGGACAGCGGCGGCCAGTCCGCGCTGCTCGCACCCACCGAGGTCTTGGCCGCGCAACACCTGCGGTCGATCGTGAAAGCCCTGGGGCCGGACCTCTCCGCGGAACTCATGCCGACGCTGCTCACAGGGCAGGTGGGCGCCGCGGAGCGCAAGAAGGCGCTCCTGCGCATCGTCTCCGGCCAGGCGAGGATCGTCGTCGGAACGCACGCCCTCCTCGGCGACGCCGTGAACTTCTACGATCTCGGTCTCGTCGTCGTGGACGAGCAGCACCGCTTCGGCGTCGAGCAACGGGACGTCTTGCGCCGCAAGGGCCGGACGCCCCCGCACGTGCTCGTCCTGACGGCCACCCCCATCCCGCGCACGGTCGCGATGACGGTGTTCGGCGACCTCGACGTCAGCACCATCCGCGAACTCCCGAAGGGGCGGCAGGGCATCGAGTCCTTCGTCGTGCCGCTCACGGACCACCCCGGCTGGATCGGCCGGGTCTGGGAGCGCATGTCCGAGGAGCTCGCGCTCGGTAGGCAGGCGTTCGTCGTGTGCCCGTCGATCGACGCGAAGGAGGTCGAGCAGGGGGAGGACCTCGAGGAGGACGCCGATCCCGCGCGGCCCATCGCCTCGGTCGCGGCCACCCTTCAGGGGCTCCGCAACCTGCCCGCGTTCCGAGACGTCCGGATCGAAGCGCTGCACGGTCGGATGACGTCCGAGGAGAAGGAGCACACGATGCTCGCGTTCGCGTCGGGGGACATCGACGTGCTCGTGGCGACGACCGTCATCGAAGTCGGCGTGGACGTGCCCAACGCCTCCACCATGGTCGTCCTCGACGCCGACCGTTTCGGCGTCTCGCAGCTCCACCAGCTGCGCGGCCGCGTCGGTCGAGGCGGCGTCCCCGGGCTCTGCCTCCTCGTCACGGCGGCAGAGCCGGAGACGATCGCCCGGGAACGCGTCGAGGCCGTCGCCGACACGCTCGACGGCTTCGACCTCGCGCAGGTCGACCTCGAACTGCGTCGGGAGGGCAACGTCCTCGGCACCGCGCAGTCGGGCGGGCGATCCTCCCTCAAGATCCTCCGTGTCGCGTTCGACGGCGACCTCATCGCCGACGCCCGCACCGACGCCGCCGGAATCCTCCAGATCGACCCCGACCTCACGGACCACCCCGTCATCGCCGACGCGCTGCAGCGCCGACTCGACGAGGCCGAACGCGCGGCGCTGAGCAAGAACTGACGGGCGGATCCTCAGCCGGCGGCCGCAGTGCTCCGGCTAGGCTGGAACGCATGAAGAGGATCGCCGTCGTCCCCGGCTCGTTCGACCCCGTCACGCTCGGCCATCTGGATGTGATCGAACGCGCGGCGCGCATCTTCGACGAACTCCACGTGCTCGTCGTGCACAATCCGGGCAAAACGGCGCTCCTGCCCATGCCGCAGCGGGTGAGCCTGCTCGAGCGTTCGATCGCCGAGGCCGGGTTCCCGCACGACAACATCGTCGTGGCCCAGTGGAACGTCGGCCTCCTCGTCGATTACTGCACCGATGTCGGCGCGAGCGTCCTCGTGAAGGGCATCCGCTCCCAGGTGGACGTCGCCTACGAGACGCCCATGGCGATCATGAACCGCAGTCTCGCAGGCGTGGAGACGGTCTTCCTGCTGCCCGACCCCGCACACGCGCACGTGTCCAGTTCGCTCGTTCGACAGGTCGCAGGGCTCGGCGGCGACGTGAGTCCGTACGTCCCGCCCGTCGTCGCGACCTTCCTGCAGACCGGTTGAGCGCCTTCCCAGCGCGTGACGCGTAGAATCGTCGATCGTGAGTAGGAAGAGAACGTCAACGTCCCCGTACAGCGTCAATGTGCGCGACCTGGTGAACCGCCCGGGTGAGATGCGTGAGCACGACTACGAAATCGTCCTGACCGAGCGGATGGGTGAGGGCCTGGTGGCCGTCACCGAGGGATCGACCATCTCGGAGCACGTCCGTTTCGAGTCGGTCCACGAGGGCATCCTCGTCACCGGCGAGGTCGATGCAACGGCCGTCGGAGAGTGCGGTCGATGCCTCCGCGAGATCGCTCTGCCTGTCGAAGTCGAGTTTCAGGAGCTTTTCGCGTATCCTGGTCAGGAAGCGTCTGACTTCGAGGTTCACGATGACCACGTGGATCTTGAATCTCTGGTCAGAGATGCGGTTGTACTCGCATTGCCGTTTCAGCCGGTGTGCCAGCCGGATTGCCCCGGACTCGACCCAGAGACCGGGGAGCGACTGGCCGAAATTCCGGAAGAAAATCCTCGAGCAGAAACAGACCCTCGTTGGGCTGCGCTCTCGAGCTTTTCCACAGACCCCAGCGCTGGCGACTCCAGTGCTGCAGACATAGAAGAGAGATAAGCCATGGCTGGAAACCCTCCGAAGCGGAAGGTCTCGCGCTCGAACACCCGCTCGCGTCGCTCGCAGTGGAAGGCCGCCGTCCCCACGCTCGTGAAGACCGTTGAGAACGGCCGTGTCACCTACAGCCTGCCGCACCGCGCCAAGGTCGTCGAGGACTCTCAGGGCACCGCCCTGTACCTGGAGTACAAGGGCCGCAAGGTCGCCGACGTTTGATCTCATGACCTGTCTTTCAGGTCGTGCGGCGTCACGACCAGAGGATTGCGCATGACATCGTCAAGCTCTGACCACACCGGGGTCGGTTCCACATCGGAACCCGACCCCGGTGTTGTCGCGTTCGCGGAGCAACTCGGTGTGGACGTGTCGATCGAGCTCTTGGAGCTCGCGCTCACGCACCGCTCGTTCGCGTACGAGCACGGCGGATTGCCGCACAACGAGCGTCTGGAGTTCCTCGGGGACTCCATCCTCGGACAGGCGGTGACGGTCATGCTGTACCGCGATTTCCCCGATCTCGATGAGGGCCAGCTCGCCAAGCGGCGCGCCAGTCTCGTGTCGACGATCGCGCTCGCGGAGATCGCGCGCGGCATCGGTCTCGGGGAGATGGTCAAGCTCGGCAAGGGCGAAGACCTCACTGGGGGTCGTGACAAGGCGTCGATCCTCGCGGACACGATGGAAGCGGTCATCGGCGCCACGTATCTCACGGCCGGACCGGAGGCCGCGACAGCACTCGTGCTGCGCCTCGTCGCGCCGCTCGTCGAGAACCCGGAGCGCTTCGGCGCCGCCATGGACCCCAAGACGAGCCTGCAGGAGGCCGCGGCCGCCATCGGTGCGCCTGCGCCCGTCTACGAGGTCGCGAGCACCGGGCCGGACCACAACCGTCGGTTCATCGCGACGGTCGTCGTCGGCACCCGCATCACCGCGACCGGTTCCGGCAGCAGCAAGAAGCACGCCGAGATGGCTGCTGCATTGTCCGCCTGGGCCGAGATCAGTGCCGGAACTCCCTGAGGTCGAGGTCGTGCGTGCCGGGCTCGAGCCTGCCGTCACGGCCGCGACCATCGCCGGGGTGGAGGTCTTCGACCACCGTTCCGTGCGCCGGCATACTTCCGGACTGAACGATTTCATCGGTCGTCTAGAGGGCCGGACGATCCGTTCCTCGGTTCGTCGCGGCAAGTTCCTCTGGTTTCCGCTCGATCAGGGCGGGGCGCTCATCGCGCACCTCGGCATGAGCGGGCAGATGCTCCTGCGCTCGCCTGGTTCGAACGAGGACCGGCTCCTCCGCATCCGACTGCAGCTCGATCATCCCGAGCACGGTGAACTCTGGCTGCATTTCGTCGATCAGCGGATCTTCGGGTCGATGGCCGTCGATCGTCTCGTGGAGACCGAGGACGGTTTCCACGGTGGGTTCGGCGATGACCGGCCGCTCCTCCCGAGCCAGGTCGCGCACATCGCCAGAGACGCCGTCGATCCCGCGTTCGACGACGATCGCTTCGTCGCCGCCATCCGCGCCAAGCGCACGGGGGTCAAGCGTGCGCTGCTCGATCAGACGCTCGTGAGCGGCATCGGCAACATCTACGCCGATGAGGCGCTCTGGATGGCGCGCGTCCACTACGACGAGCCGACGTCACAGCTGAGCGAGGAGCGGGCTCGCCTGCTGCTCGCCGAGGTGCGTGTTGTGCTCGCGAAGGCCCTCGCCGAGGGCGGGACGAGCTTCGACGCCCAGTACGTCAACGTCAATGGTCAGGCCGGCTACTTCGCCCACAGCCTCAATGCCTACGGTCGACAGGGCCAGCCGTGTTCCCGATGCGGCACGCCCATCGTGCGCGAGCAGTTCATGAACCGCTCCTCCCACTTCTGCCCAACCTGTCAGCCGCGCGTCGCGGGCTGAGCGCGCGAACGCGACGTGACTGTGGAACTCTCGGCGCTCACAGCTCGCGCTGCCAGTCGGCCGTGTAGCCGACGACGCGGAAGCGCAGCCGGTCGTTGATCGCGAGCATGTGGTCGTTCTCGTCCGCGTTCCAGGTGTAGATCGCGGTGCGCTCCGGCCCGAGCTCGCGGAGCCGCTGCAGGTTCGCCGCCTTCATCCAGAGGCCCAGGCCGTGCCCACGATGGCCCGAGAGGACGAGCGTGTCGTACTGCTCACCCGTCGTCTTGCCGTCGGCGAGCATGATCTCGCTGTAGCCGGCCACCTGGCCGGTGGACCGCTCCACCGCGGCGACGGACAGCGGGCGATCACCGCCGTCGATGAGGACGCGCTCACGGGACTGCACCCGCTCCGGGGTCCAGTGCTCGGCATCGACGAGCAATGAACCGGCGGGCACGTCGAGCGCCATGTGCTCATGGGCGGCGGCGATGCTCTCCAGCAGGTCCTCAGGGGTCTCGCCGAACCAGAAGCGGAGTTCATAGTCGGCTCCCGCACGGCGGCTGCCGTCCTCGACCAGTGCCGGAAGGTCATCGGTGATCTCGTCGACGAGGCATCGGTTGGTGCGCTCCGTCTGGGCGAGGACGTAGCCGTGCTCCAGGAAGAACCGCACGCCGGAGTCGTCGGCGGGGATGACTGGACCGCCGGTCGCCGCGCTCAGCAGCTCGGCAGCGATCGTCACCGACTCGACCGAGTGCTGCGTATAGCTGCGGACGACCGGGCGACCCTCCGCGATCGACAACTCCTCCGCGTGACGCAGCAGGAGCGTGCCGATGCCCTCCCCGCGGCGGTCCGCGACGACACCGATCGAACACCATGAGCTCTTCGCGCCCTCATCGAGCTCGATCCCGACGACACCGCGGCCCACCATGCGGTCGCCCTCGTGCGCGGTGAAGCCGAGCCGCCTCGTGAACTGCTCGTCGAGGTACTCGGGCAGCGCGGCCTGGACCGTGATCGCGAAGTCGTCGTTGCCCCACACCTCGCGCTCGAACGCGTTGGCAAGGTCCTGCTGCTCCGCGAACTGGGCTGCGTCCGGAGCGTCCGCCGTCCGCGGAACGAGCAGCGGTCTGATCTCGATCGTCACGATGACTCCCGTCTCGTCGCCGGCGTGAGCCGGGCCGTCCGTCCCGGGCAGCCTGCCAGACTACCCAGCCGAGTGCCGATGCGCCAGAGCGATTCGCGGTCCCTTTCGCCGCGGGATCAGGGTTCCACGCCGCGTGGGTGCCCACCGGGACGACGATCGTTCGCTACCGTAGGTTCAGCATCCCGCGACCGGAGAGGGAGGTGCACGTGTACCTGAAGAGCCTGACGCTCAAGGGTTTCAAGTCGTTCGCCAGCCCCACCACGTTCGCCTTCGAGCGGGGTGTCACGTGCGTCGTCGGTCCGAACGGTTCCGGCAAGTCGAACGTCGTCGACGGGCTCGCCTGGGTCATGGGGGAGCAGGGGGCGAAAACGCTTCGCGGCGGCAAGATGGAGGACGTCATCTTCGCCGGCACCTCGACGCGCGGTCCGCTCGGCCGCGCCGAGGTCACACTGACGATCGACAACTCCGACGGTGCCCTCCCCATCGACTACACCGAGGTGACGATCAGTCGCACCCTGTTCCGCAACGGGGGAAGCGAGTACGCGATCAATGGCGACACCTGTCGACTCCTCGACGTCCAGGAACTCCTGAGCGACTCCGGCCTCGGCCGTGAGATGCACGTCATCGTGGGACAGGGGCAGCTCGACGCCGTCCTCCACGCCACACCGGAGGATCGCCGCGGCTTCATCGAGGAGGCAGCGGGAATCCTCAAGCACCGTCGTCGCAAGGAGAAGACCCTCCGCAAGCTCGACGCGATGCAGGCGAACCTGACCCGCCTGAGCGACCTCGCGGGGGAGATCCGCCGCCAGCTCAAACCGCTCGGCCACCAGGCGGAGATCGCGCGTGAAGCGCAGACGATCGCCGCAGTGGTTCGCGATGCGCGTGCGCGGCTCCTCGCCGACGACGTCGTCTCGCTCCGTACGGCTCTCGACGACTACAACCGCACCGAGAGCGAACGCCACAGTGAACGCATCGTGCTCCAGGAGCAGCTGGAACAGTCGCAGCTCCGTATCAGTCGCATCGAGCAGGCGCAGATCGGCGACGCCGTCGATGAGGCCCGCCGTGTGAGCTTTGAATTGGAGAGCGTGCAGGAACGGCTCCGCAACCTCTTCACGCTCGCGAACCAACGGCTCGCGCTCCTCGGTTCGCAGACGGAGTCCGTCCAGACCGAATCGCGTGTGACGCAGCAGATGGTGGACGACGCGAACGCCGAAGTGGTCCTCCTCCGCGCCGCCGTCGAGGAGGCGCAAGCAGCGCTCGAAGCGGCCCAAGCCGCCACGCGCGCGAAACGGGCCGATCTCGACGCCGTCGACCTGGAGATCGCCGCTCAGAGCGCGCTCGTCTCCAAGCACGACCTGGAGGTCAGCAAACTCGGAGGCCAGGCCGATGCAGCGGCCTCCCGTCTCGCCGCGGTGCGAGGAGAGCTCCTCCGTCAACAGAACGCGATCGACGCGGCAACGCTCCGACGAGACGCCGCGCGCACCGAGTACGCGGCCCTCGACGACGACCCGTTGATCTCCGACCCGACCGACTCCGGCCTCGACGACGCCTACGAAGCCGCCCAGGCCCGCGTGTCCGAGGCCGAGGCGGAGATCGAACAGCTGCGCGAACAGCTCCACGTGCTCGAACGCGAGCGGGACTCGCTCAGCGCGAAGACGAGTGCGCTGTCGCGTGCCCTCGAGATCAAGACGGGTTCCGCCGATCTCGCGGCCAGTGGGCTCGACGGCGTCCGGGGCATCGTCGCCGACCACGTGCAGGTGCAGCCGGGTCACGAATCGGCTATCGCCGCCGCCCTCGGCACACTTGCAGAAGCGGCCGTCGTCGATGATCGCTCGGCCGCACGTCGTGCGCTCGAATACGCTGCCGAACACGATCTCGGGCGAGTAGAGATCGTCCTCGCCGATGCTGAGCATCGGACCGTCCCGCCTTCTGGCACGACCTCGGCCGCGAGCCTCGTCCAGGCGCCGGCCGGTGTCCTCGGCATCCTCTCGCAGGTCCTCGTGGTCTACGATCTCGACGACGCCGTCGCGACCCGCGACCGCTTGGCCGACAGCGCGGCCCCGTTCACGTTCGTCACGCGGACGGGTGAAGTCGTGACCGAGTTCCTGCTGCGCGGGGGGAGTGGGGGCAAGCAGAACCGCATCGAGCTCCTCGCCGAACGGGACGCCGCAGCCGAACGACACGGTGAGGTCGAATCGCTCATCGAACGTGCCCGGTTCGCTCTCGCCGAGCAGCGCGCCATCGTGCAGGAATCGAAGGAACGGTCACAGGCGGCGCTCGCCGCGTTGCGCGAATTCGACTCGCAGCTCGCAGCCCAGGCCGAGCGGGTCAACCGCATCAAGGTCCAGTTCGAAGCCGCCGAGGCCGAGTTCGGCCGGCTCGAAGCGACGAGGGCCACCGCCCAGGACGCCGTCACCGAGGCGGAGGCGGCCGCTGCGAAGGCGAAGGACGAACTGGAGATCGCCAGGGCCCGTCCCCGCCCGATCCTCGACGTCTCGTCGAGGGACGCCCTGTCCACCGATCTCGATACGGCCCGCGAGCTGGAGATCCAGTCACGACTGCAGCTGGAGACCGCGAAGGAACGGGTCCGCGCCGAGGAGGCCAGAGTGGTTGCGCTCGGACGCCGACGCCAGGCTGACCGGGCAGCGGCGGAAGAAGCCGCCCGCCGTGCCGTGATCCGCGCCAGACAGGTCGCGACGGCGACGTCCGTCGTCGAAGCCCTGCCTCCCGTGCTCGACTCCGTCGATCGTTCGGTGACGGAAGCGCGGATGTCGCTGAGCGCCGCGGAAGCGAAGCGCGCGAGCCAGAACGCCGAGCTCGTGCAACTCCGGAAGGACGAGTCGGCCCTTCGTCAGCGCCTGCAGGTCATCACCGAGAACGTGCACGGCCTCGAACTCCAGATCTACGAGAAGAAGCTGCACCTGTCCGGTCTCTTGGAGCGCGCGGGCGCCGAACTCGGCCTCGTCGAAGACGTGCTCGTCGCCGAGTACGGCCCGGACACCCTGGTGCCGCTCGACCCGCTGACGCCACGAGCCTCCGCCCGCGACGCATCGAGCGACGGTGCCGATGCCGATACCGATGCCGATACCGAAGAC
This sequence comes from Plantibacter lichenum, assembly GCF_050587525.1. NCBI lineage: Bacteria > Bacillati > Actinomycetota > Actinomycetes > Micrococcales > Microbacteriaceae > Plantibacter > Plantibacter lichenum. Next base: position 234,454 of record NZ_JBOBFT010000008.1, read on the forward strand.
GGCAGCGCTCCCGCGGCGGACGAGCAGCCTTCGGAACCGATCGACGCGACGGACCAGGAGCCCGTGCCAGGCATCCCGTTCGTGCGTGCCGCGCAGGAGAAGCGGCTCGCCTCAGCGGAGCGCAAGTACGCCCAGCTCGGTCGAGTGAACCCGCTCGCCCTCGAGGAGTTCGCGGCACTCGAGCAGCGGCACCTCTTCCTCACCGAGCAACTGACCGACCTCACGAACACCCGCAAGGACCTGCTCTCGATCATCGAGGACATCGACGGCAAGATGGAGGTCATCTTCGCGAGCGCGTTCGAGGACACGAAGACGGCGTTCGGCGAGGTGTTCCCGATCCTCTTCCCCGGGGGCACGGGCAGCATCACCCTGACGGATCCGGAGAACATGCTCACGACGGGCATCGAGGTCTCCGTGAAGCCCGCCGGCAAGAAGATCGAACGCCTCTCGTTGCTCTCCGGAGGGGAGCGGTCGCTCGCGGCCGTCGCTCTGCTCATCGCGATCTTCAAGGCCCGGCCGAGCCCGTTCTACATCATGGACGAGGTGGAGGCGGCCCTCGACGACGCCAACCTCGGCCGCCTGCTGACGATCTTCGAGGACCTGCGGCAGACGAGTCAGCTCATCGTCATCACCCACCAGAAGCGCACGATGGAGATCGCCGACGCCCTCTACGGGGTCTCGATGCGTCAGGACGGCGTCTCGGCGGTCGTGGGCCAGCGCGTCTCGGAGGAGCGCGCGAGCTGAGCTCGGTCCTGCGTCGGAACGGCTACGCTGAGTGCATGGCAGAACGCACACCTTAGTCGTTCTCCTCGTGTGGTTCCGTCCCGTGCTTCGCGCGGAAGGTCTCCAGCTCCGGCTACGCTGAGTGCATGGCAGAACGCACACCTTAGTCGTTCTCCTCGTGTGGTTCCGTCCCGTGCTTCGCGCGGAAGGTCTCCAGCTCCGGCTACGCTGAGTGCATGGC
>NZ_JBOBFT010000009.1:0-202580 GCF_050587525.1 Plantibacter lichenum
GCGCCGAGCGGGCCGCACGCGCCGAGCGGGCCGCACGGGCTGCGCGGTCCTGAGCGCCGCCGACCGTCGCTCCGCTCGACGGCCCGATCACATGACTCCACGGGCTCGATGAGCCTCGGGAAATCTGGCGGGGGCGCATCCGTGCTGCGTCGTCTCGGCGGCCGGGACGCCCTCACCGTCTGGTCGTGGCTCGTGACGGCGCCGTTCGTCGTCGCGATCCTCGGCGGTGAGGGCATCGACCGGTCACCGATCGAGGACGGGGGCCCGGGGACGTGGGCGGGTGTCGCGATCGTCGTGCAAGCGCACGTGCTGACGGGTGTGTTGATGCTGGCGATCCGGAGCGTGCTCGTCGCACTGCCTGCCGGGCGGGTCCGCGGCTGGACCGCACTCGGCGGCTTCGCCGTGATCGGCCTGACGAGGCCCGCGTTCATCGGCGCGGTCGCGGTGGCCAACGGGGTCGAGCCTCCCACCGGCGACCTGGGCATCCGGATCGCGGTGAACGTCGTGTGCAGCGTCGTCGGACTCGGCCTCATCGCAATCGTCGTGAGCGGACTCCGCGATGCGGCTCGCGCCCGGAGGCGACTTCGCGATGCACGGAACGCGATGCTCCAACGCACAGCCGCGGACGACGCCGCGCTCGTCGCCGTGAGGAGGGTGCACCTCGACGACCTCGAGCATCGGATCCTCGACGCGCTCGATCGGTCTCCGCTCCGACCGGAGGACCCGACCGCCACCGCCCGTCTCCTCCGAGGCCTGTCCGAGGACGTCGTGCGGCCCCTGAGTCATGAACTGCTGGAGCTCGCCGAAACCGCTGACGGCGACGATATCGTCGACGTCGCTGAGCGTGCGCAGTCCGAGCGTGTGCCTGCTGAGCGCGTGTCTGTCGATCGCCCATCGCCCGTGGCGTCCGAAACAGCCGCGCGGTCGGGCTCTGAGACATGGACGGACTCCTTCCGAGCCGTCGGCCCGGTGCTCCCACTGGCCGTGTTCGCCGCGCTCATCGCACCCAATCTGCTCAGCCGGTTCGGCGCTGTGGGAGCGCTCCTGCTCCTCGTCGGGGCGGCGACGTATCTCCTCGGGGCGACCGTCGTCACCCGCATCGCGGATCGGACGCGGTCCTTCTTCGCACGAGCTGCGGTGATCATCGGTGGATCGGTCGCGGTGGCGGGGGCCGGATCGATGTCGACGGCGAGCGTCCTGATGGTGGCGGGTGGCGAGGGCTGGATTCCGCGATCACCGCTCGTGATCTATCCGGCGATCGTGCTCGCGTTCGTCGTCCTCCGCGGGATCGCGCGCGAGTTGGAACGGGCTGAAGCGGAGTCGGCAGCGTCGCTCCGGGTGGAGGCGACTCGCGCGTCGCTAGCGCGGATTCGCCTCAGGGACACGCGGCTTCGCATCGCGCGCGCACTGCACGGGACGGCGCAGGGCGACCTCGTCGCGGCAGCGTTCTCGGTGGCGCTCGAGCGGGACCGGGAGCCGTCACGAGATCGTGCGCGAGCCCCGGCGGCCGCGAGTGCCGCCTCGGCGGACGATGCGGTGCGCGAAGCGATCCGCGCGATGCTGCATCACGTCCACACGGCGGTGGAATCGACCGCACTCGACGAAACATCCCATCCGAGCGTTCCCGCATCGGGCCCTCGCCTGGAGGAGTCCTTCGGCCGAATCCAAGCCGTGCTCGACGCCTGGAGCGCGGCGCTCGATCTCACCGTGGACATCGACGATGCCGCGCGGTCATGGCTCTCCACCGCCGGTGTCCTGCCCGGTCGCATCGTGGACGCGCGGATCGACATCGTCGTCGACGTGCTCACGGAAGGCTGCACCAATGCCGTCCGGCATGGGAACGGGCGCGGGGTGCTCGTGCGGATGCGCGGCGTCGTCGGCTCCGAATCGCGCGACGACCACACAGGCGTCGTCGACAGCACCGATGCCGTCGACAGCACCGATGCCGTCGACAGCACCGGCGCCGTCCTCGTGTCGATCACCTCGCGGGGGCGCCTCCGCGCGGACGCGACAGGAGGCCGGGGGATCGAACTGCTCCGGCGCATCGCGCCGGACGTCTCGCTCTCGCAGCAGGGCGAGACCGTGCGCCTCGAAGCCAGGGTCGTATAACCCGAACCCGAGACAGCCCCCGAACGTGGGGCGTCGTACCGTTCTGTCGCGGCACACGAGGTGCAGCACGAACGGCAGGAGCGACCCGATGGGCCCGACCATTGCAGAACTCCTCCCACTGGCGACCGGCATCCTCATCAGTCCGATCCCGATCGCGGCGATGATCGCCATCCTGCTCTCACCCAGGGCGAGGGCGAACGCGCTCGCGTTCACGGCGACGGCCTTCGCCGTCACCGCCGTCATCACGGGTCTCACCGCGCTGGGCTCCGGCGGGGCCGAGCAGGTCGCCGGGGGAGCCGCCTCAGGCATCGGGCTGGTCATCTCGATCGTCGTCACCGTGCTGTTCCTCGTGCTCGCCGTCCTCAGCTGGCGTGGCCGGCCGAAGCGCGGTGAGGAACCGGTCGCGCCGTCGTGGCTGCAGCGCATCGACACGTTGAACCCGGGAACGGCGGCCGTGCTGTGCATCCTCCTGACCGTCCCGAATGCGAAGAACCTGCCGTTGGCGCTGAAGGCCGGCTCGATCATCGGATCCGGTCATCACGGCGTGCTCGCCTCGGTCCTGTTGGTCGTCGCATTCGGCATCGCGTCGACGCTCGCCCTCATCGCGTTGAGCACCCTCGCCGCGTCGACCTCGGCACACGTGCGCGCAGCGCTCGACCGGGCGAAGGCCGAGATGATCGCGCACAATGCGGTCATCCTGACGGTCCTGTTCCTCGTCCTCGCCGCCGTGCAGGCGTCCCACGCGATCGTGGCCCTCACCTCCGGTCGGTAGACCGCACCGCTCGCCTCACATCCCGCCCCGTCGTTCGGAGGAATCATGCACGCAGTCCACACCACCGGTGAGGTCGTCCAGACCGTTCACGGCCCGGTCCGCGGGCTCCGCGGACGCGGAACGAGGCTCTGGCAGGGCATCCCGTACGCCGCACCGCCTGTCGGTGAGCTGCGCTTCCGCGACCCGCGACCGCCCGTCGCATGGGTGGAGGTGCTCGACGCCGTCGCATTCGGGGCGTGCGAACCGCAGAGCACGAACGCCGCCATCCCGCTCGGTCCCGATGTGCGGATGGACGAGGACTGCCTGACGCTCAACGTCTGGGCGCCGGAGGACGCTTCGAGCCCGAAACCGGTCATGGTCTGGATCCACGGCGGCGCCTACTTCCGCGGCGCTTCGAGTCAGCCGGTGTTCGATGCGACATCGCTCGTCGAGCACGGCGATGTCGTCGTCGTCACCTTCAACTACCGGCTGGGGGCCTTCGGCTTCCTCGACCTGTCCTCGTTCAGCACCGACGGGCAGGTGTTCGACGCGAACGTCGCGCTCAAGGACATGATCGCCGTGCTCGAGTGGGTGCAGACGAACATCGCGGCCTTCGGAGGCGATCCCGGCAGGGTGACGTTGTTCGGCGAATCCGCCGGCGGAGGCGCCGTGACGACTCTCATGACGGTGCCGGCGGCGGAAGGACTGTTCCATCGTGCGATCGCGGAGAGCTCACCGGCGACGTCCGTCTACGGCCCCGCCCGCGCGGCCGACGTGGCGGCGCAGTTCATCGCGCTCGCCGGGCTCGAACCGGGCGACGCCGAGGGAGTCCGCGCCCTGTCGACCGCCGGGCTGCTCAGCGCCTCGGACGCCCTGTTCGCGCAGGTGCCGCAGCGGTCGCCCGGCACGATCGCGTTCGCTCCCGTCGTCGATGGAACACTCGTGACCGACTATCCCGTGCGTGTCTTCCGCGAGGGGCATGCACATCGCGTGCCGCTCATCATCGGGACGAACAAGGACGAGTCATCGCTGTTCCGCCTCATGAAGTCGCCGCTCATGCCCATCGAACCGGCCACGATCCGCGCGATGTTCGCCGAGGTCGCGGCTGAACATCCGGAGCTGGAGCTTCCGGACGAGGCGCAGCTCGGTTCCGCATACACCGGCCTGGCCCCCGTGCAGACGAACCTCGGGATCACCCGCGACTTCGGCTTCCGGATGCCGACGGTGTGGATCGCCGAGGCGCACAGCCGACACGCGCCCTGTTGGGTGTACCGGTTCGACTACGCGCCGCCGATGCTGAAAGCTCTGCGGATCGGCGCGACGCACGCGACCGAGTTGCCCTACGTGTGGGGCAACCTCTCCCATGGAGCGCGCGACATCACCTACAAGCTCGGCGGACGACGCACCGCCGAGCGGGTCTCGGCGCGGATGCAGGCGCGATGGCTCGCGTTCGCGCAGGGATCTGATCCAGTCGTCTCCGGAGCCGTTGCGGGAACGATCGCCGGATCCGCCGTCGAGTCGGTCGCTCACGCCGCAGACTGGCCCCGTTACGCGCTCGAGGATCGCGCATCGCTCGTCATCGACACGGAGGAGTCGGTGGCGTTCGATCTGGACGGGCCGTTGCGGGAGGCATGGGGCGATCACGTCCTCGCATTCGTCTGAGGCGGGAGCTGCGGGGAGCCGCGAACCTCGTGACTGCCCGGCTGCGATGTTCTGCCTGCGCGACGAACGCCATGTCGCCCACTCGTGACGAACTGCCTGCCCGCGAACGGCCTTGCACCCGGACGCGTAGCATTGCACCCATGAAGTTCCTCGCGTTGTTCGCCACCGGCTCCGGCCTCATCATCGTCGGATTCGTCGTCGCGCTCATCAGCGGGGACATGGCATCGCTCCGTGTCGTCGGCCTCGCGGCGATCATCGTCGGAACGATCGTGCTCGGGGTCAACGTCGTGCTGCAGTTCCTGGAGCGGCGCCGCCAGAACTGACGCCGCGGCGCCGGGAGGATCGGCTGCCGGGCCGCCTCGTCGCTCGTGTGTCCACCCCTGTCTTCGGAATTCCGGCCGGACTACGCTCGATGGAGTGATATCCGCACGGACATCCGCTCGGACGAACAGGAGGCATCATGTCGAAAGCACTGCTCATCATCGACGTCCAGAACGACTTCACCGAGGGTGGATCCCTCGGCGTCGAGGGCGGTTCGGCCGTGGCGGCCGGCATCACCCGGCTGCTCGAGAACCACGGTGACGACTACGCCCACGTCATCGCCTCGCGCGACTGGCACGATGCCACGGGCGACAACGGCGGACACTTCGCCACTGGCGAGCCCGACTTCGTCACCACCTGGCCTGTGCACTGCGTGGCAGGCACTGAGGGTGCCGAGTACGACCCGGCCCTCGACACGAAACGCGTCGATGTCCATGTCTTCAAGGGGCAGGGCGAGATCGCGTACTCCGCGTTTGAAGGCACCACGGCTGAGGGGGATCGACTCGGTGCGGTCCTGACGGCCGCCGGTGTGACCGACGTCGACGTGGTCGGCATCGCCACCGACTACTGCGTGCGGGCGAGTGCGCTCCACGCCATCGAGCACGGCCAGCGCGTGCGCGTCTTCACCGATCTCGTCGCCGCCGTCGCGCCAGAATCCGGGGAGGCCGCGCTCGCCGAGCTGGCCCATGCCGGTGCGGAACTCCTCACGTCGCCCGTCGCCCTCTGACCGCGCGTCTCCCGCCCCGTCGCTCCCTCCCTCCGCCTCCGGCAAGTAGTCATCCGGGTTGCACAATTCCGGGAATTCCTGGGGCCCATGAGGCGATTTCGCCCGATTTCGGCCAGTTTCGTCACTCCTGTCACACGAATTCCGGAATTGTGCTCGCGACAGGGGATGCGCGGGATAGTAAGCTAGCTGCGTATTAACGGCGGCGACGGGATGAGCGACATGCGGACAGCGACAGAAGACGGCACGCGCCGGGCCGGCGGATCGATCGGCAAGGGCGCGCCCCGCTGGCTGCGGATCCTCATTCCCGCGCTCCTCATCATCGTGTGGCTCGTCGTCGGATCGATCGGTGGCCCGTACTTCGGCAAAGTGAGCGAAGTCTCCTCGAACGATCAGACGAGCTACCTGCCCGCGAGTGCCGACGCGACCAAGGTGCAGAAAGCGCTCGAGGACTTCCGCAGTGGCGACGACGTTCCGGCGCTCGTCCTGTTCGTCCGGAGCGATGGCCTTACAGCGGCCGACCGCACGGCGATCGATGACGAACTCACGAAGGTCGCCACGCTCGACGGCATCGCCGACGGGATCTCTCCCGGCATCCCATCCGAGGACGGCAAGGCGATCGAGGTGTTCGTGCCGATCGACGGCTCCGCGGACCTCGGCGACGTCGTCGAGGCGCTCCGTGCGCAACTGTCCGATGCCGTCCCGTCCGGGATGGACGTGTACGTCACGGGCCCCGCCGGATTCAGTGCGGACCTCGTAGACGCGTTCGCCGGCATCGACGGCATCCTGCTGCTCACCGCTCTCGCTGCCGTCTTCCTCATCCTCATCATCGTCTACCGGTCGCCCGTGCTGCCGTTCCTCGTGCTGGGCACCTCGGTCTTCGCACTCTGCACGGCTCTGCTCACCGTCTGGTGGCTCGCCAAGGCCGGGATCGTCCTGCTCAACGGGCAGGTGCAGGGCATCCTGTTCATCCTCGTCATCGGCGCCGCCACGGACTACTCGCTCCTGTACGTGTCGAGGTATCGCGAGGCGCTCCGCGACCATCCGAAACGATGGGATGCCACCTGGGCGGCGCTCAAGGGTGCGTTCGAGCCGATCCTCGCGTCGGGCGGCACCGTCATCGCGGGCCTGCTCTGCCTGTTGTTGAGCGACCTCAACTCGAACAAGGCCCTCGGACCGGTCGCATCGATCGGCATCGTGTTCTCGGTGCTGGCCGCGCTGACGCTCCTGCCGGCTCTGCTCCTCGCGTGCGGTCGCACCTCGTTCTGGCCCGTCCGGCCCACGTTCGGCAGCGCGCACCAGGTCGCAGCGCCGAGCGAGGGCGACGCCGCTGTGCCGACGAAGGGCCTCTGGGGCGCCATCACTCGACTCGTCGCGAAGCACTCGCGCATCGTCTGGATCGCGTGCACGCTGCTCCTCCTCGTCGCCAGCCTCGGTGTGTTCCAGCTGAAGGCCGACGGGGTGGCGCAGAGCGACCTCATCCTCGGGTCGTCGGAGGCTCGTGACGGGCAGACGGCGCTCGGGGAGCACTTCCCGGCCGGCTCCGCGAGCCCCGTCTACGTCCTCACGGAGGAGGCGGATGCCGCGAAGGTCATCGGCATCCTGCAGGACACCGACGGACTCGACGGCGTGCAGGTCATCTCCAAGGACGGATTCGGCGGGACGGCCGATGCGACGGTGGCCGATGGCGAAGCGGTCTTCACTGCACCAGTGGCAGGTCCGCCAGGGACTCCGCCGTCCAGCGCTGCCCCGACGGTCGCGGACGGTCGGATCGTCTTGCAGGCGACGCTCGCCGATGCTCCGGACTCGGTCAAGGCTGATGAGATCGTCCGCGGACTCCGCGCCACGCTCGACGCCGAGGTCGCAACGCAGACGCCGGTCGGCGGAGTGACGGCCACGGCGATCGATTCGAACGACGCGTCCATCCACGACCGCAATCTCATCATCCCGGTGGTGCTCGTCGTCATCCTGTTGATCCTGATGCTGCTGCTTCGATCGGTGCTCGCACCGGTGCTGCTCATCCTGAGCGTGGTGGTGTCGTTCGCGGCGGCTCTCGGTGTGTCCGCGTTCGTCTTCAACCACGTCTTCGGATTCCCGGGCGCGGATCCGGCCGTGCCGCTCTACGGCTTCGTCTTCCTCGTGGCCCTCGGAATCGACTACAACATCTTCCTCATGACGAGGGTGCGCGAGGAGTCGATGCACGTCGGGACGCGCGCGGGCATCCTGCGCGGTCTCGCGATCACGGGTGGCGTGATCACGTCCGCCGGTCTCGTGTTGGCGGCGACGTTCGCCGCGCTCGGCGTGATCCCGATCCTGTTCCTCGCGCAGATCGCGTTCATCGTGGCGTTCGGTGTGCTGCTCGACACGATCATCGTCCGGACGCTGCTCGTTCCGGCCCTCAGTTACGACATCGGGCCGGCGATCTGGTGGCCGTCGAAGCTGGCGAAGGGGCCGGTGCCGACGGACCCCGGTGGGCGACACGAGCACAAGCACGCCACGGTGTAGGCGCGGTGGCTCATGGCTGATTGCCGGGGTCGTTGGCTGCTGGATCGAGCGGGCAGTGGCGGCGGCGGCGGCGGGTGGCTCGCCGCAGCGATGTCCCGTGAGCAGCCGGTCAGTGAGCAGCCGGTCAGTGCGCGGCGAGGAAAGCGAGCACGGCGTCCTTGAAGCCGCGCGACGACACGGCGTTCACGTGGTTCCGACCGGGAAGCGACACGAACTCGGCTCCGGGCGTCGCTGCGGCCAGGCGTCGGCTTCCCTCGGCGATGGCGTCCTGGTCGCCGCTCACGAGGAGCGCCGGTACGGTCGGTGTCTCTTCGGTTGACGGTTGCGCTCCGCTCCGCATGCCTTCGACGAGAGCGATCAGCGCTTCGAGGTCGTTGCCGGGGACACCCTCGACCATCGACACATAGGACGCGGTGAGGGCGTCGTGGACCTCGCTCGACGTTGCAGCGTGAGCTCGGGCGGCGTCGAGGTCGAAGGTGCGGAGCGGGTCGCCTTCCGGCAACCCGCCGAGGCTCAACGTGTGCACTCGCGACGGGTGCTTGACGCCGATCCTCCAGCCGACCCTGGCGCCGAGCGAGTACCCGAGGTAGTGGACGACATCGAAACCATAGGCGTCGAGCACGGCGATGACGTCGTTCATGAGCGTGTCGACGCCGTAGGAGGCGGCGTCGTGCGGTTTGTCGCTCGCGCCGTGGCCGCGCTGGTCGATCGTGAGCAGCCGGTACCCGGCGCGAGTGAGTGCGCGGGTCCAGCCGGCGACGTCCCAGTTGAGTGCCGCGCTCGATGCGAATCCGTGGACCGCGACGACGAGCGGTGCCGTGTCGTGGAGTGCGTCGGCGGCGTTGCCGTCTGCAGCGGGCTCGGACGTCGATCGACCCTCGGCCGTGGGCCCCGCAGCACTGTGCAGGTAGGTGGCCAGGCGTACTCCGTCGTGCGTCATCACGTAGGTGGGCGGCAGTCCGTCCGGTTCGGTGAGGTTCATGGTGCGGACCTTTCGACGACGGATGCTTCCACGATACGCGTGGCTAGGAGTGACTCCCGACACGGCCGGGTTCGGTGGCGACAAGATCGACGCCGCCATCGACGCGACCGCCGACAGCGGTGCCGGCAGAGGCAGGTGGAACCGCAATCGCATCGGCCTCGATGACGGCACGCAGGTTCCGGGCGGACCGCAGCACTTCGGCGGCGCTCTGCCCGTCTGTGGAGAGGACAAGGGACTCGGCGGCGCCGAGCAGGGCTTCTGCGGAGACCGATTCCGTCGGTCGTCCGAGTCCGCGACGTGCTGCTGCCGCCTGTTCGTCGCTGTAGCGCCCGGTGGCTACGGCGCGAGCGATGGGGTGGGTGCTGGGATCTGGGTGGGCGCGCGAGGGGATTCGTCCGCGGGGTCTGAATCGGAACCGCACACGGAACCGGTGGAGTGGATGTCTCATGGCTACAGTCTCCCACGATAGAACATGTGTTCGAGAGAACGGCGCGCGAATTGTGCATAACCCGCTTCGCCGGACGGCCTGTGGAGGAGTCGTGTCGCGGGCCACTGCGTGCTCCCTCCAGCCGCTTCCTCCACAGGTCCACATGCTCGCTGAGTTGTCAACAGTTCGAGCAAGTCCATCCGTCGGGCTGTTCGGATGCCGATGCTGGAGGGCATGCAGACCATCGTTTCAGCCCCCAATCCGCCCGCCCTCCTCGCCGCCATCCCCGCGCTGTTCGGGTTCAGACCCGCCAACAGCGTGGTGATCCTCGCCCTCAAGGGGAATCGCTCCTGTGGCGGGGTCAGGTTCGACCTTCCGGACGGCATGCAGCCGGGCCTCGTCAAGCGCCTCGTCACGCAACAGCTCGGCACGCTGTGCAAGGTGCCAGACCTCGAAGGCATCGTCGCTGTCGTCTATACCGATGCCGCCTTCGGGGCTTCGAGCAGTGTGCCGTCGCGGGCGGTGATGAACGTCGTGCGTCGTCGCGCGGAGCAGATGGGGCTGCGCGTCACAGAAGCGCTGTGCGTGGCCTCGGACGGCTGGTCGTCCTATCTCGGGCCGCCCGTCCCTGTCGGCGGTCACCCGCTCGACGACATCGCACGCGCGGAACAGCAGTCACCTCTGCGGCATGTGGATCCGGCCACTGATCAGTACGGCGAACTCGAGCTTCCGAAGGTGGGCGTCGCTGAGACCGAACGCGTCGGGCGCGCGTATCAGTGGTTCAGGCGTCTGCTCGACATCACGAATGATCGAACGCGCCCGTGCGGTATCGGCGAGACCGAGGACACCGTCGCCGCGACGATGGAACGATGGGTGTGGGTCCAACTGATGCCTCTCGAGGTGCCCGTCGTCCTGTTCGAGCGCGCCATCCGGCTCGGCGTCGCAGGGCTCGACTCGGATGAGCTCGCGCTGCTGCTGATCGCTCTGCAGGCGCCGGCGGTCCGCGACGTCGCGTTGCTGCAGTGGGCGTTCGGCCAGGCCCTCGGCTGGGACGTGCTCGACGATCTCGACGGCGGTTCCACCTGCCCCATCTGCCGGCAGGAAGCCGCTCACGCACGAGCGAGAGATCGGTCTCGATACGCGGACGTGGGCGAGGGCGATTGCGAGGATCCGTACGAGGGCGGTGGCGATCCGTGCGGCGGTGCGGAGGATCTGCTCGATGCCGGACCGGAGTCCGCGAGGCGCCTGATGGGTCGCGGCCCGCGCCCGAAGCTGGAGCGAGTCGAAGCTGCCATGGCGATGCTGCTCGAACTCACCGCTCGAGCACCGCGCTCAGCCCGAGCCGCGCCGCTGACGATCCTCGCTTGGCTGAACTGGGCTGTTGGGAGGAACACCCGTGCCGAACTGTTCGTCCGTCGTGCTCTCGAGGTCGACCCGAACTACGGACTCGCATCGATCATGGTCACGATGCTCGACAACGGCTTCTTCCCGGACTGGCTCTTCGAGGTGTCCGGGGCAGGTGTGGATGCGTGAGCGGCTCAGCCGGCAGCGTGCCGCTCCAGGAAGTCGTACACCTCCCCGTCGTCGACGCCCGGAAACGTTCCGCTCGGCAGCGGAGACAGGATGTGCGTATGCAGGCGGGCGCTCGGCCACGCCTGCTCCCGCCACTTCTGCGCGAGCGACGACGACGGCTTCCGGCAGCACTGTGGATCCGGGCAGGTCGAGACGGCGCGCTGAGTGGTCTCACGGCCGCGGAACCACTTCGCGTCGTCCCACGGCACGCCGACCGAGATCGAGAACTCGCCCGCATCCGTCGAACCCGTCTGCGTCGCGCACCAGTAGGTCCCGGCGGGCGTATCCGTGTACTGGTACAGCTCCGTCGTCCGATTCGTCCGTTCGAACGCACTCCTCGCACTCCACTTCCGACAGACGATCTGCCCTTCGATGGCGCCCGTGACGTCCGAGGGGAGCGGCAGGCCGTCGTTCTCGTATGCCTTCGCGATCGCTCCGTCCTCCGATACCCGGAGGAAGTGGAGCCGCATGTCCAACTGGGAGGTCGCAAGGTTCGTGAGCCGAAGTGCGGCGGCCTCATGCGTCACGCCGAACGCATCACGGAAGTCCTCGACGGCGAGGTTCCGTTCCCGCTTCGCCTGCTGCAGGAACGCGACCGCGGCCGTTTGAGGCATGAGCGCGGCGGCGGCGAAGTAGTTGATCTCCAAGCGCTGCTTGAGGAACTCCGCGTAGCTCGTCGGGCGCTGATGCCCGAGCAAGCGGTGCGCCATCGCCTGCAACGCCATGGACCGCAGCCCATGGCCGCCCGGGATGGAAGCCGGCGGCAGGTAGATGCGGCCGTTCTCGAGATCGGTGACGCTCCGCGCGGAGTGCGGAAGATCGTTCACGTAGATCAGGTCGAAGCCGAGCTGCTCGGCCATGATGCTCACCGTGCGGTGGGTGATCGCCCCGGTCGTGTGTCCAGCCCGGCGCACCCGCTCCTCGGCGAGCGATTCGATGTCGGGCAGGTGGTTGTCGAGCCCGCGCATCCATTCGCGCAACTCGGTGTTCGCGCGTCTCGCCTCTTCAGGTGTTGCGATCGCCTCGGTCGCGTGGCGTTGCAGTTCGCGGTGGAGGCCCACGAGCGCCTGCAGGGCATCGTCCGTCATACCCTTCGACGGCTTCACCGCGGGCAGTGCCAGGCCGGTGTAGAGCGGACTTCGCTGCAGGCGTTCGAGCTCGATCTCGAGAGCCGCTCGCGGGTTCGGCGCCTGCTTCGCGAGGAGATCGGCCACCTCGACGCCGAGGGTCTGGGCGATGGCGTGCAGGACCGACAACTTCGGCTCACGTTTGCCGTTCTCGATGAGGGACAACTGGCTGGCGGCGATTCCCGCCTCGGCGCCGACGGCGTCGAGTGTGAGTGCGCGAGCGGTGCGGAAATGGCGGATGCGGTGGCCGAGCGTCACGAGGTCAGCGGCGGCTTGCGAGGAGGTCGTCATCGACATTCCTTAACGATAGCGAAAGAATCCCGATTCTTAACAGACGTTTCCTCTGAAACTCCCGCTCAACCGGCCGCAGGCTTGACGCAAGCAAGTTCTTTCCCGCCACGAACGACGGAGGATCCGATGTCCATCGCAGCACTGCAGATCACTCACCCCGACCAGACTGACCAGACTGAAGCCAGCAGGGCAGGGGAGCGGTACCCGCTGGAACGAGGCCTGCGCGCTGTCGAAGCCGACGCGGCACCGATGGGACTCGCTGAGCTGCACGCGTGGGTCGATGAGATCGCCGATCTCGTGCAGCCCAAGGCCATCCACTGGTGCGACGGCTCGGCGAGGGAGTCGGACCAGCTCACCCGCCAGCTCGTCGCCGAGGGCAAGCTCATCAAGCTCAACCCGGAGTGGCGCCCCAACAGCTTCCTCGCCCGGAGCGATCCGCGCGACGTCGCGCGGGTCGAGGACCGCACCTTCATCTGCTCCGAGGACGAGCAGGACGCCGGCCCCACCAACAACTGGCGCGACCCCGCTGAGATGCGTGCAGAACTTCGCGGCGTGTTCGCGGGCAGCATGCGTGGGCGAACGCTCTACGTCGTGCCTTTCTCGATGGGCGCCGTGGGCGGACCGCTCTCGCAGCTGGGCGTGCAGCTCACCGATTCGCCGTACGCCGTGCTGAGCATGGGGGTCATGACGCGCATGGGAGACCGGGTGCTCGACCTCATCGAAGCGGGCGAACCCTGGGTCGCGACCGTCCACAGCGTCGGCTCCCCGCTCGCGGACGGCGAAGCCGACGCGCTCTGGCCGTGCAACGACACCAAGTACATCGTCCAGTTCCCCGAGACGCGCGAGGTCTGGTCCTTCGGCTCCGGATACGGCGGAAACGCCCTTCTCGCGAAGAAGTGCTTCGCATTGCGCATCGCATCGGTGATCGGTAGGGACGAAGGATGGCTCGCGGAGCACATGCTGCTCATCCGGGTCACCTCGCCCGAGGGACGTGCGTTCCACGTCGCGGCCGCGTTCCCCTCGGCGTGCGGCAAGACCAACCTCGCGATGCTCCGCCCAACGATCCCCGGCTGGCGGGTCGAGACCATCGGCGACGACATCGCGTGGATCCGACCAGGGGAAGACGGGCGCCTGTGGGCGATCAACCCGGAGGCGGGCTTCTTCGGGGTCGCCCCAGGCACGGGGCAGTCGACCAATGTCACCGCCGTCGAGACCCTCTGGGGCAATACGATCTTCACCAACGTGGCGCTGCGAGACGACGGAGACGTCTGGTGGGAGGGCCTCACGGACGAGGCGCCCGCGCACCTCATCGACTGGGAGGGCAACGACTGGACGCCGGACGCCGGACGCCCGGCAGCGCACCCCAACTCCCGCTTCACCGTCTCTGCCGCGCAGTGCCCATCCATCGCCGACGACTGGGACGGAGCGGACGGCGTGCCGCTCGACGCGATCCTCTTCGGCGGCCGCCGGGCGACGAACGTGCCGCTCGTCGTGGAAGCCACAAACTGGCAGCACGGCGTCTTCATGGGCGCGACCATCTCCTCCGAGAAGACCGCGGCCGCCGAGGGCACCGTCGGCGAACTCCGTCGCGACCCCTTCGCGATGCTCCCCTTCTGCGGCTACAACATGGCCGACTACTGGGCGCACTGGCTGCAGGTCGGCGCGGCGCTCCCGAACGGCGGCGCCCCGAAGATCTTCCAGGTCAACTGGTTCCGCAAGGGCGCCGACGGCGACTTCCTGTGGCCGGGTTTCGGCGAGAATTCGCGCGTGATCGACTGGATCATCCGCCGGGTCGAAGGGTCCGTCCCCGCCGAGCGCTCCGACATCGGATTCGTACCGGCTGCAGGCGACCTGAACGTCAGTGGACTCGAACTCCCCGCCGCCGATCTGGACGCGCTCTTCGCCATCGACCGAGACTCCTGGCTCGCCGAATGCGACCTCACCGAGGAGTTCTTCGACACCTTCGGGAACCGGGTTCCGCAGGCGCTCCGCGCCGAACTGGCATCCCTCCGCTACCGCCTCCGCGCTGCGAACGAGTAGTCGCACGGAGCCGTCCTCGAAACGCGCGATGGGCGTCCGATCACCACCGGGTGAACGGACGCCCATCGGCATCAGGGATGCGGCGCTCGAAAGCGGTGAAGCCGCAGACGCGTCAGAAACGCACGGAGGCGTCCGGGCCCGAGCCACGCAGCCGCCCGGCACTACACGAGCAACTGGTGCTTCGCGAGGTTCCGGTACAGCGGTGTCGACTCCACGAGCTCGCTGTGCGTCCCGACCCCGACGACCTCGCCCTGATCCAGCACAACGATCTGATCGCTGTCGACCACGGTGGAGAGCCGGTGGGCGATCACGATGAGCGTCCGGTCCTCCGACACCGCATCGATGGCTTCCCGCATCATCTGCTCATTCACGCCGTCGAGGCTCGAGGTCGACTCGTCGAGCAGCAGGATCGGAGGAGCCGACAGGAGTGCACGGGCGATCGCGAGCCGCTGACGCTCACCACCGGAGAGCATGATGCCGTCCTCGCCCACAGCCGCGGAGAGTCCCAGTTCGTCACGATCCAGCACCGCGCCGAGGTTGACGGCGCGCAGCACTCGCTCGCACTCCTCGTCGCTCGCGTTCGGGCTCGCGAGCAGCAGGTTGTCGCGGATCGTGCCTGCGAGCACAGGAGCGTCCTGCTCCACGTACCCGATCTGCGATCGCAGTTCCGTGCGCGGCAGCATCCGGATGTCGACGCCGCCCAGACGGATCGCTCCGGCGGTCGGATCGTAGAATCGCTCGATCAGGCCGAGGATCGTGCTCTTGCCCGCCCCGGAAGGACCGACGAGCGCCGTCCGCTTGCCGTGCATCGCGGAGAAGGAGATGCCACGGAGGACCGGACGTCCGGCCGCGGCGACGGCCACGTCGGCTGCGGCATCAGCGGCGGCCGTCGGGCCATCGGTGCCGACGTCGACACCAGGACCTGCGCCGGCGGCCACAGCGGACGCGATCTGCGCGGCCTCGGCCTCCACGCGAACCGCCACGGCAGCATCGGGATAGCCGAATTCGACATGATCGAACTCGATCGCGGGAGCATCCGCGCTCCGCACACCGGGACGTGTGACGGTCGCCGCGATCGCCGCGTCCTCGTCGCCCTCGATCGGCAGGTCGAGGATCTCCTGGATGCGGCCGAGCGCCCCGAGCGCCTGGTTGACGCTCGTGATGGCGCCGAACGCCTGGCCGAGCGGCATGATCATCATGAACAGGAACAGGATGAACGCGACCAGGTTCGCGATCGTGATCGCACCGGAGGCGACCCGGAAACCGCCGACGCCGAGGACCACGAGGAACGACACCTGCATCGCGATGCCGGCCACGGGCACGACGAGCGAGGAGATCTTCGCGATGCGGACGCCCACGTCGTACGCTTCGCCGGCCACGGCGTTCACGCTGGCGATCTCACGGTCGGTCGCATTCGACGCGCGTACGGTGCGAATCGAGCTGATCGCCCGCTCGACGGCCGCCGCGAGTTCGCCGACCTTGCTCTGTTGCTGCCGGCTCGCGACACGGATCCGTCCGCTGAGCCCGACGACGACCACGACGGAGACGACGACCACGAGCAGTGTGAGGCCGAGGAGCACCGGATCGAGGATCGCCATCGCGATGAGCGCGCCGAGGAAGGTGATCGCGCCGCCGATCGCGTCGACGAATCCCTGGGTGAGGACGGCGTAGAGCATCGTCGTGTCGCTGCCGACGCGCGAGACGAGATCGCCCGTCCGACGAGTGTCGAACTGGCTGATCGGCAGGCGGAACAGCCGCGCGATCAGTTGGCGGCGCGACGAGTACACGACACCGGTCCCGGCCCGCTGCAGGAGGTAGTGCTGGTAGCCGCTGATGATTCCGGAGATGAGGACGAGTGCGACGAGCAGCCACGCGAGGCTGCCGAGTGATCCGCCCGCCTGCACGACGCCGATGACCTGACTCACGATGAGCGGTTGCGCGAGCGACGCGGCGGCGCCGAGCACGCTCAGGACGATCACGACGATGAGGATGCCACGGTGCTCGAAGATGTACGGGAGCAACTGCTTGAAGCTCGCGCGCGGTCCGTCGTCCTTCACCCGGCTGAACGGGTTGCGTCGCCGGTTGGTGCCCGTGGCCGGGGCTGAGTTGCTCATACTGCTCTTCCTGTTGCTGCCGGGCCGGTGGCCGAGGCTGGGGTGGCGGCTGTGCCGATGGGGGTTGGCGCGGGAACGACTCGTCGCAGCGTGCTCGCGGGTTCTGAGGTCCGGCGCTGGCCGGATGGACCCGCGGCCGCGCGGATCATCGGTGTGCGCTCGCTCAACTGCGACCGTACCGCTTGTGGACCGCTTGCTTCGAGACGCCGAGCGCGAGGGCGATCAACTGCCAGGGGGCGTTCGCGTTGCGAGCCCGACGGACGGCGAGCGCTTCTGCGCGATCGAGCTCCCGGCGGAGCTTCTCGATGGCGCGGAGCGCGACGATCGGGTCGTCGGAACCGGCATCGCCGGCGAGCGTGTGCATCGTTCCCGTATCCATGCCGTCCTTCCCGTTCGATCGAATCCGTCGTCAACTCTAGTTGACGCTTGTCGCCTCGTCAACCCAGGTTGACTCACCCTCCGTCCACAAGAAAGCCCGCGAGGTGTCGCAGACGCACAGTCGGAGCAGGTCCGGACTGTGCGTCTGCGACCCCTCGCGGGCTGCAGGCGGGCGGGTTTACGCGTCGATGTCGACGTCCTTCGTCTCCTTCGAGACGATGAGCGCGATGAGCGTCAGCACGGCCATCGACGACAGGTAGATGCCCACCCAGAACGGGCTGCCGCCTCCGGCCTGCCACAGCGCCACCGCGATGAACGGGGCGACGGCGGCACCGAGGATCGAGCTCACGTTGTAGGAGATGCCGGAACCCGTGTAGCGGACGTTCGTCGGGAACAGCTCGGGGAGCAGAGCGCCCATCGGTCCGAACGTCATGCCCATGAGGCTGAAGCCGACGATGAGCCAGATCATCACGCCGGCGAAACCGGCACCGAGCAGCGGAACCCAGATCAGCCCGAACACGATGATCCCGAGCGTCACCCAGATGAGCGTGCGACGACGGCCGAAGCGGTCGGCCCAGGGACCGGACGCGAGTGTGAAGATGCCGAAGAACACCACGCCGGCGATCAGCATGAGCACGAAGGTGTTGTAGCTGTACCCGAGTCCGGCGACGGCGCCGTCGGACGGTGCGCGGCCGTAGCTCAGGGAGAACGTCGTCATGAGGTAGAAGAGGACGTAGGTCGCCAGCATGAAGAACGTGCCGAGGATGAGCTGACGCCAGTAGTTCTTGAACACCGATGCGAGGGGCAGTTTCTGGACGGTTCCCTTGGCCTTCGCGTTGGTGAACGCGGTGCTCTCGACGAGGCGCAGACGCACCCACAGGCCGACGATGACCATCACGACGGAGAACAGGAACGGGATTCGCCAGCCCCATTCGAGGAACGCGGCGGACGGCATCGACGGGTCGTCGCTCGGCAGGATTGCGGCGATGATCAGGAACAAGCCGTTGGCGATGATGAAGCCGATGGGTGCACCCAGCTGCGGGAACGTCCCGTACCAGGCGCGTTTGCCCTTCGGCGCGTTCTCGGTGGCGACGAGCGCGGCGCCCGACCATTCGCCGCCGAGCGCGAAGCCTTGGCCGATGCGGAGGACGACGAGCAGGAACGGAGCCAGCCAGCCGACGAGCTGATAGGTGGGCAGGACGCCGATGAGGAACGTCGCGATGCCCATGGTCAGCAGAGCGCCGACGAGTGTTGCCTTACGGCCGCGTTTGTCGCCGAGGTGGCCGAAGATGACGGCGCCCACGGGTCGTGCGACCATCGCTGCGCCGAAGACGGCGAACGACGACAGGAGCGATGCCGTGGGGTCGTCGCTCGGGAAGAAGAGGTGGGGGAAGACGAGGACTGCGGCCGTCGCGTAGACGTAGAAGTCGTAGAACTCGATCGTGGTGCCGATGAGGCTGGCGAGGACCACACGTGATCGTGGGTTCACCGGTGCGTCAGCGACGGGGGTTGCTTCGAGGGACATTGCGTGCGCGTTTTCTGAGGAGGAGGCGATGGAGCCGTCGAGGCGTCAGTACCGGTCGCGCACACCCGCCGACGACAGCGGTATTGGTTTCGTATCCGCTTGTGGCGGACCATGACACCCTACGCCTGCTGAGAATCCCCTGCACATCCGCCGCGCCTCGACCGCCCTACATCCTGCCGTCCCATCGTGCCCCACCCCGTGTTCCACAATTCAGGAACATCTGCACAATTCAGGACGATCTCGGCCGACGCGCGGGCGGATCATCCTGAATCGTGCATCGAGTCCTGAATTGTGAAAGCAGGTAGGGGTGGAGGCGGCGGAACGAGGGCGCTGGATCCTAGGCGCGGAGAGCCCGCAGGAGCACTGCGGTGGCGACGGCCGCATCCGCAGCCTCGGCGCCCTTGTCCTCCTTGGAGCCGGGGAGTCCGGCGCGATCGATGCCCTGCGCTTCGTCGTCGAGGGTCAGCACGCCGAAGCCGACGGGCTTCCCGGTCTGAATGCTGACGTTCGTGAGGCCGCTCGTGGCGGCATCGGACACGTACTCGAAGTGCGGGGTCCCGCCGCGGATGATGACGCCGAGCGCCACGACCGCATCGGCGCCGGCTTCGAGGGCGGCCTTCGCGGCGACGGGCAATTCGAAGCTGCCTGGCACGCGGACGAGGCGGTGCGATGCGCCGGAAGCATCGAGCGCGCGCTGAGCCCCGGCGATGAGGCCGTCGGTGATGACCTCGTGCCAGGTGCCGGCGATGACGACGATGTCGAGGCCCGTGCCGTCGACGCTGATGGTGGGTGATCCTTCGCCACTCATGTGGACTCCTTCGGTTGGTGATGCTGTTCGATGCGGTCTCGAGGACTGCGGTGGAATGTGGTGCGACGCCATCGTGGTGCGATGCCGTCGTCCGATGCAGTGGTGCGATGCTCCGGTGCGGGATGTTCACAACTCAGGAGAGCTGCGGAGTGTCGGCCCCGATGGCCGGCGTGTCGCGGGCGACACGCCGGGACGCTCCTGAGTTGTGAACAGACCCGAGCAGCAGACGGGCCCGAACAGGAACCCAGGAACCCAGGAACCCAGGGGCCCCGCCCGCCCCCTACTGGTGCGCGTTCGGCTGCTGGGTCTCCAGGTCGAGCCCGATGCTGTGCCCCATCCGGTCGCGCTTGGTGGACAGGTACCCCTCGTTGAAGAGGCCGACGCCCACGACGAGCGGCACTCGCTCGGTCACGGTGACGCCGCGCTTGGTCAGCTGGCGTTCCTTCTCCGGGTTGTTCGTGAGGAGGCGGACCGATGTCATGCCGAGGTCTGCGAGGATCGCGGTCGCCGCCGTGTAGTCGCGTGCGTCGGCGGGGAGGCCGAGGGCGATGTTCGCGTCGAGGGTGTCGAGTCCGTCCTCCTGCAGGCGGTACGCGCGCAGCTTGTTGATGAGGCCGATGCCGCGTCCTTCGTGTCCGCGCAGGTAGATGACCACGCCGCCGTGTCGCTGGATGGTGTCGAGCGCGGCATCGAGCTGCGGCCCGCACTCGCACTTGAGCGACCCGAACGCTTCGCCCGTCAGGCACTCGGAGTGGACGCGCACGAGGGCGCCTTCCGCTGCGGGTGTGCCCGAGATGATGGCGACGTGGTCGGCACCCGTGCGGCGATCACGGTACGCGCGCATCCGGAACGTGCCGTGCGTCGTGGGGACGTTGGTCTCCACTTCGAAGGTCACGGTCGAGGACTCGGGGATGACGGCCTTCTCGACCTGGTCCTTCGTGCAGATCGATGCTGCGTCCGGGTTCGCTTCGAGGAAGGCGAGGAGGGCCGCGATCGTCGTCACGAGGACGCCTTCGCGCTCGCCGAGTTCGATGAGGCCGGGCAGTCGCATCATCTCTCCGTCGTCGGCGACGATCTCGGAGATTCCGGCGACGGGCACGAGGCCGGCGAGCTTCATGAGGTCGACGGCGGCTTCCGTGTGTCCGTCGCGTTCGCGGACGCCGCCTTCGACGGCGCGCAGCGGCACGATGTGACCGGGCCTGCTGAGGCTCCCCGGGGTCGATTCCGGGTTCGCGAGGACGCGCAGGGTGTGGGCGCGGTCGGCTGCGCTGATGCCGGTGCTGAGGCGGTCGGACGCGTCGACGGTGACCGTGTAGGCGGTCCCGCGGGCGTCTTCGTTGACCGCGACCATGGGCGGGAGGAGGAGTCGGTCGGCGATCTCGTTGGTCATCGGTGCGCAGATGAATCCGGATGAGTGCTTGACGGTCCAGGCCACCCATTCCTGGGTCGCGGTCTCTGCGGCGAGGATGACGTCGCCTTCGTTCTCGCGACCCTCATCGTCCGCGACGATGACGGGCTTGCCCTGTCTGAGGGCGTCGAGCGCTTCGGGGATGCTGGCGATGCTCATGCGTTGCTCCGTTCGGCTGTGCCGGTGAACGCGAGCATGCGCTCGACGTGCCTGGCCAGGATGTCGGTCTCGAGGTTGACGCGGTCGCCGATGTCACGGCTGCCGAGGGTCGTCGCTTCGAGCGTTTCGGGGATGAGGGACACTTCGAACCACTGGTCCGCGGCATCGGCGTCGCTCACGTCGCTGACGGTCAATGAGACGCCGTCGACGGTGATCGAGCCCTTGTTCGCGACGAGGGGTGCGAGGGACGCGGGGAGTGAGATGCGGACGACGCGCCACGCTTCGCCAGGTGTGACGGCGAGGATGCTGCCGGTGCCGTCGATGTGGCCTTGGACGATGTGTCCGCCGAGGCGGTCGCCGAGCTGCGCGGCCCGTTCGAGGTTGACGCGGCTGCCGGCGGCGAAGTCGTCGAGGGCGCTCATGGTGAGGGTCTGCGCCATGACGTCCGCCGTGAACGTGTCGTCCGTCTGGTCGACGACGGTGAGGCACACGCCGCTCACGGAGATCGAGTCGCCGTGTTTCGTGCCGGCGAGTGCGACCGGGCCGCGCACGGTGAGACGTGCCGACGCGTCGGAGCGGTCGACGGCGACGATCGTGCCGAGTTCTTCGATGATTCCGGTGAACATCAGTGCTGTCCGTTCTCGTGCAGGGTGGCGGCGGGGATGGGGTCTGGGGTGGATGCCGATTCCGCGGAGACGGCGGGTGCCGCGATCACGAGGAGATCGTCGCCGAGTCGTTCGACGGCCGTGGTTCGGAGCCGGATGGCGTCTTCGATGCCGGGGACGCCGAGATCGCCGATCGCGAGTCGGTCACCGCCGAGGAGGACGGGGGCGAGGTAGACGAGGATGCTGTCGGCGAGGCCGGCGCGGATGAATGCGCTCGCGACGGTCGGTCCGCCTTCGACGAACACGGTGCGGATGCCGTCGGCGTGCAGTTCTTGGAGGAGTGCCAGCGGGTCGTGGCCGCGGTGCACGATGGCGGCGCGCGGGTGGGAGAGGACCGCGGCGCCTGCCGGGACGGCGCGCTCGCCGAAGACGACGGGGACCGGCTGGTGGGGGAGGAGCGCGCCATCGGCGTCCCTGGCCGTGAGCGAGGGGTCGTCGGCGAGGACCGTGCCCGTTCCGACGAGGATGGCGTCGTGCTCGGAGCGCCGCCGGTGGACGTCGACGCGTGCTGCCGGTCCGGTGATCCATTGGCTGCTGCCGTCCGCCGCGGCGGCGCGTCCGTCGAGCGAGGACGCCCACTTCACCGTGACGAGCGGTCGACCGAGTCGTGCGGTGACGAGCCAGTCGCCGAGGAACGTTTCGGCCTCGTCGCGGAGGACCCCGGCGATGACGTCGACGCCTGCCGCGCGGAGTCGGTCCGCGCCGTGGCTCGACGCGACACCGGGGTCGTCGACGGCGTAGACGACGCGCGAGACGCCGGCTTCGATGAGCGCGACGGCGCACGGGCCGGTCCGCCCGGTGTGGTTGCAGGGTTCGAGGGTCACGACGGCGGTGGCTCCCGCGGCGGCGCCCGGCGCGAGCCGGGAGAGCGCGTCGACCTCTGCGTGTGCGGTGCCGGCTCCGCGGTGCCAGCCTTCGGCGAGGACGGTCCCGTCGGCGGCGAGGATGACGCAGCCGACCTGGGGGTTCACGCCGCGAGCGGGGCCGTTCGCCGCGAGGGCGAGCGCATGCCGCATCGTGCTCGCGAAGGCACCGCCGTCGACGGCTGCGCCCTCTGTGCCGGTGCCGCTGGATCCTGCAGTCATGTTCCCCGTCGTCTCGGTCGTTCAGACTCGGTCTCCGGGGAGGCGAACGCAGGGTTCGCAGGCGTCACCGGATGGCGACACCCGTGCTTCCTTCCATCCGGACTCGAACGCTGCCCCATCCGGACCCGCCATCGCTGACGGATTTCCCGATGCAGACACGTTCATAACCGTCGGTCCCGGAATTCCACCAGGTCAACCGCACACGCCTTACGTTGTGTGCGGGTCGCGGACTATAACCGCCGGTTCGGACTCTCACCGACCCCGGAGCACGTTTCTTGCTGTCGATTCTAGGTCAACGACCGCGGTGGGACATCTATTCCGCCGAGTATGACGCTCAGCGACCTGCGATCGACGAGCGAGACGGCGCGTGCACGGCGGCCGGGTGCGAGTGCGATGCCGCCCGCAGCGCATTGTGGGCGTCGAGGGTCGCGCGCGCCGCGCCCTCGTCGACGACGAGGTCGGAGATGAGTCCGCCGGCGAGGGCTCCGAGGAGGCTCGTGACCTTGGCGGAGCCGGACACGACGCAGATGCGGCGGGGCACGTTGCGGAGGACGTCGAGGTCGGGTCCGGACGCCCGGTCGTTGAAGGGGATGTCTCGCCACGTCCCGTCGGTGCGGAAGAACACGGTCGCGACGTCGCCGACGGCTCCCGCGCTCGCGAGGGCTTCGAAGTCGTCGTCGTCGAGGTAGCCGCCGACGTACACATGGCTGGGGACGCCGGAGAACTGGGAGCCGAGGCCGAAGAGGGCCACGTCCATCCGATTCTGGATCTCGAGGACCCGACGGATGCTGCGCTCACGCCAGAGGGCGAGCTTCGTCGCGGGGTCGTCGAAGAAGGCGGGCACGGCGAATTGCTGGGCGTACGCGCCGTAGGCGTCGGCGTAGCGCTGCAGGATCTCGCTCGCGTAGAGGATGCCGGTGGTCCGGGTGTTGGCCGCGCCGTTCAGCTGGACGATCTGCGAGTTGTGGGTCCGCTTCGGGGTGAGGTGTCTGGCGACGGCGCTGACGGTGGAGCCCCATGCCACCCCGAGCGTCATGTTGGAGTCGAAGACCGAGCCGAGAAAACGTGCAGCGGACAGGGCCACCCGTTCAAGCCGATCGATGTCGCTCGTGTGGTCGGGAACCGGGACGATGTGCGCTCCGACGCCGAATCGGTCGCGGAACTCGGCCTCCAGGCGGGACGGCATGTCGTGCGGCGACCGCACCTGGATGTCCACGAGCCCGCTCTCGCGTGCGTATCCGAGGAGTCTCGACACCGAGGATCGTGAGGTGTGCAGTTCCTGCGCGATGGCCTCCATCGTCAAGTCCTGCACGTAGTAGAGCTGGGCCGCGCGCAATGCTTCCGCGGTCTTGTCCGGCTGCCTGAGCGGATCGGGGAGTGTCATCGGGTGTCCTTGCACGTATGTTCAGCGGGGTTGCTCATTGTTGTGGATGCGTCACACTTATTGAGTCACATCCAACCGAACGACGCAATACCTCACGCGCCGCCCGAAGAAGCGAGGCAGTTCACATGTCGCAGTCGACATCCGGTACCCGTCCGTCAGTCCAGAGCATCACCGAGCGTCCGAGCGCCAAGGTGCTCGTCATCGGCGGTGGGATCAACGGCATCGCCACCTTCCGCGACCTCGCGCTGCAGGGCGTCGACGTCGTGCTCGTCGAGCGGAACGACTGGTGCTCCGGCGCCTCCTCCGCATCCAGCCACATGATCCACGGCGGCATCCGCTACCTCGAGAACGGCGAGTTCCGCCTCGTGCAGGAATCCGTGCAGGAGCGCAACGGCCTCATCAAGATCGCCCCGCACTACGTCAAGCCGCTCGAGACGACCGTGCCGATCTTCTCCACCTTCTCCGGCATCCTCTCCGCGCCCCTCCGCTTCCTCACCCACAAGCAGGGCAAGCCGAAGGAACGCGGCGCCCTCCTCATCAAAGTCGGCCTCACCGCCTACGACTCCTTCTCCCGAGACGGCGGCAGCGTCCCGCGTCACCGCTTCCACGGCAAGCGCAAGTCGCTCGAGGACCTGCCCCAGCTGAACAGCGATCTCAAGTACACGGCCACCTACTACGACGCCTCGATGCACGACCCGGAGCGCCTCGCGCTCGACGTGCTCATGGATGGCCTCGCAGCAGGCGACAACGCCCGTGCGTCCAACTACGTCGAAGCGATCGGCATGGGCCCGGACGGCGTCACCCTCCGCGACACCGTGACCGGCGAGACCTTCACCGTCGCGAGCGACGTCGTGGTCAACACCTCCGGCCCCTGGACCGACCTCACCAACGGCGACCTCGGCGAACCGACCCGGTACATGGGCGGCACGAAGGGCTCGCACATCGTCCTCGACAACGACGAGCTCCTCGCCGCCACCAAGGGCCGCGAGATCTTCTTCGAGCACAACGACGGCCGCATCGTCCTCATCTACCCGCTCAAGGGCAAGGTCATGGTCGGCACGACCGACATCGACGCGGACCCCTCGGAGCCGAGCGTGTGCACGGAGGCCGAGGTCGACTACTTCTTCGACCTCGTCCGTCACGTGTTCCCCAAGATCCGCGTCGACCGCGAGCAGATCGTCTACCGCTTCGCCGGCATCCGCCCGCTCCCGCGCCACGACGACGAGGCACCCGGCTTCGTGTCCCGCGACTACCGCATCGAGAAGCGTGCCGCCTCGAAGCGTCCCTCGACCACCGTGTTCAGCCTCGTCGGCGGCAAGTGGACCACGTTCCGCGCCCTCGCCGAGCACCTCAGCACCGAGGTCCTCGAAGTCATCGGCACGCCCCGCACGGTCTCCACGGTCGGACTCGCGATCGGCGGCGGCGCAGGATTCCCGCGCACCGACTCCGCGCTCCGGACCTGGGTCGCCGGACACGAGGACGGCCTCGGCCGTGAACGCGCCGAGCAGCTCCTGAACCGCTACGGCACGAACGCGGCCGGCTTCCTCGAGTACCTCGCGGAACACGGTGACGACCGCTTCGCCGGAGCAGCCGACTACAGCCGCCAGGAGATCGAGTACCTCGCACAGGGCGAACAGGTCGTGCGCCTCGCCGACGTCCTGCACCGCCGCACGAGCCTCGCCTTCACGGGATCGCTGACCGCGCCGCTCGTCGACGAGATCGCCGATGCGCTCGCGCACGCACTCGGGTGGACCGCCGATGAGCGGGCGGCGGAGATCGCAGCAGCCCTCGACCACCTCGCCACGGCGAACCAGGTCGATCTGCGCGAGCACAGCCAGACGAAGGCCACCGAATCCGCATAATGCACGAACGTGCAGGCGAGCCTCTTGTCCCGTGCAAGCAAGGCTGGTTACCTTACAGCTAACTGGTACGTGTAACCCTCTCTCCGGTGGCAGCGCTTGCCCCCAGGAGCACGATCCAAGAAAGGTCAATGAAGACATGAACCTCGGTATCATCTTCCTCTCCGAGGTCGTCGGAACGGCGATGCTGGTCCTCCTCGGAACCGGTGTCGTCGCAACGGCGATCCTCACGAAGTCGAAAGGTCTCGGCGGCGGTTGGCTCCTCATCAACTTCGGTTGGGGTCTCGCTGTCTTCGCCGGTGTCACCGTCTCCTACGCGTCGGGCGCCCACCTCAACCCAGCAGTCACCATCGGTCTGCTGACCGTCGGCAAGATCACCATCGGTCAAGCCCTCGTCTACTGGGCGGCTCAGCTCGTCGGTGCCTTCATCGGTGCCATCCTCACCTGGTTCGCTTTCAAGCAGCACTTCGACCTCGAAGAAGACCCGGGCAAGAAGCTCGGCGTGTTCTCGACCGGCCCTGAGATCCGCAGCTACGGCTGGAACCTCGTGACCGAGATCATCGGCACCTTCGTGCTCGTGTTCGTCGTGCTCTCGTTCGGCAAGGTCGGACCCGGCGTCGAAACCTCGACGACCGTCCCGGCCGGTCTCGCCGCACTCGGCGCCCTCCCGGTCGCCCTGCTCGTCGTCGGTATCGGTGCCTCCCTCGGTGGCCCGACCGGTTACGCCATCAACCCGGCACGTGACCTCGGTCCTCGCATCGCTCACGCCATCCTGCCCATCAAGGGCAAGGGCTCGAGCGACTGGTCGTACTCGTGGGTCCCGATCGTCGGTCCGCTCATCGGTGGTGTGCTCGCCGGCCTCGCGTCGTTCGTCCTGCTGCCCGTCCTCACGTAACCCGACGCTGCAGCGGAGCCTGAACGGGCCCCGCTGCAGCACCCCGGGGGCGGCGGGTGATCGTCGTCCCACATCGCAACGAAGGAGTACCTCCAATGGCGGACTACGTCATCGCTATCGACCAGGGAACCACCAGCTCCCGGGCCATCGTCTTCGACAAGAGCGGCTCGATCGTCTCGACCGGCCAGCTCGAGCACGAACAGATCTTCCCGAAGGCGGGATGGGTCGAACACAACCCGAACCAGATCTGGAACAACACTCGTGAAGTGATCGGCCAGGCACTCAGCAAGGCCAACATCACGCGCCACAACATCGCGGCCATCGGCATCACCAACCAGCGCGAGACCGCAGTGGTCTGGGACAGGACCACCGGTCAGCCCGTCTACAACGCGATCGTCTGGCAGGACACCCGCACGCAGGACATCGTCAACCGCCTCGCGGAGGACGGCGGCGTCGAGCGCTTCAAGAAGAAGGTCGGGCTCCCGCTCGCCACCTACTTCTCCGGCACGAAGATCGTGTGGATCCTCGAGAACGTCGAAGGGGCCCGCGAGAAGGCGGAAGCCGGCGACCTCCTCTTCGGCACGACCGATAGCTGGGTCCTCTGGAACCTGACCGGCGGCGTCAACGGCGGTGTGCACGTCACCGACGTGACCAACGCATCGCGCACGCTGTTCATGGACCTGGAGACGCTGCAGTGGGACGACGAGATCCTCGAGATCTTCGGTGTCCCGAAGTCCATGCTCCCCGAGATCAAGAGCTCCTCCGAGGTCTACGGCCACGCGTCCGACGACAGCCTGCTCCGCGAGACGCCCATCGCGGGCATCCTCGGCGACCAGCAGGCCGCCACCTTCGGCCAGGCCGCATTCCAGCAGGGTGAGGCGAAGAACACGTACGGCACCGGTAACTTCATCATCTTCAACACGGGTGAAGAGATCGTCCACTCGGAGAACGGCCTGCTCACGACGCTCGGCTACAAGCTGGGCGACGCCAAGCCGCACTACGCGCTCGAGGGCTCCATCGCCGTCACCGGTTCGCTCGTGCAGTGGTTGCGCGACAACCTCGGCATGTTCTCCTCCGCTCCAGAGGTCGAGGCGCTCGCCAAGACCGTCGAGGACAACGGTGGCGCGTACTTCGTGCCGGCGTTCTCTGGTCTGTTCGCGCCGTACTGGCGTCCGGACGCCCGTGGTGCGCTCGTGGGTCTCACTCGGTACGTCAACAAGGGCCACATCGCCCGCGCTGCTCTCGAGTCGACCGCGTACCAGACGGCTGAGGTCATCGACGCCGTCAACGCCGACTCCGGTGTGCCGCTCACGGAACTGAAGGTCGACGGCGGCATGACCGCCAACGACACGCTCATGCAGTTCCAGGCCGACATCCTCGGCGTGCCGGTCATCCGACCGGTCGTCGCGGAGACGACCGCCCTCGGCGCCGCGTACGCGGCCGGTCTCGCGGTGGGCTTCTGGTCCGACCTCGACGACCTCGCCAAGAACTGGCAGGAGGACAAGCGTTGGGAGCCGTCCATGGACAAGGACCAGCGCGACCGCCTCTACCGCAACTGGAAGAAGGCCGTCACGAAGACCTTCGACTGGGTGGACGACGACGTCGAGTAGCCACACGGTCGCCGGTCACTGAGCCAGCCTCCGGTCGCTGAGCCGGTCTCCGGTCACTGAGCTTGTCGAAGTGGGTTCACTGAGCCGGTGTCCGGTCGCTGAGCCGGTCTCCGGTCACTGAGCCGGTCTCCGGTCACTGAGCTTGTCGAAGTGCGAAGTGCCAAGCACGGCCCGCTCTCCTTCGGGAGGGCGGGCCGTTCTGCGTTTCCATCGCCGAGCATTCCGGACCGCCCCCGTCCGAGCCGCCGAACGACCGAGCGTAACTCCTTCAATCCGTACGTCGTCGATTCGCGATCCGCGGAATTCCGGGCGTCTCGATGAGCTTGTGTCTGAATCGAAGGAGTTGTGCTCGAACCGAGGGGGTGGAGGATGCCTCCGGAACGGAACGGAACGGAACGGAACGGAACGGCACGGCACGGCACGGCACGGGCACGGCACGGCACGGCCGATCGACGTCCGTCGTCAGTTCAGGTCGGCGGGCAGCTCGTCGAGGCTCGAGATCACGCGAACTCCGGCCTGCTCGGCCATGGCGAGCGGATCGGCGCTGTCGTCGTCGCCGTGTCCAATGGCACCGGGCGGCACATCGTCGCCGTTGCGGTTCAACCACACTCCTGTGAGTCCTGCGCGTGCTGCACCGATCGCATCGGTCAGCAGGCGGTCGCCCACGTACACGGCCTCGGACGGGTCGATGCCGTAGAGCGCGCAGGCGTGGTGGAAGATGCCGGCGGCGGGTTTCGCGATCCCGACCGCGCCGGATGCGACGATGTGCTCGAACCGTTCACCGAGCACGAGGCGTGCGATCTTCACACTCTGGAAGTCGGGGTCGCCGTTCGTGATGACGCCAGTGCGGGAGCCGGCCGCAGCCAGTCGGTCGAGGCAGGGGAGCGCGTCGGGGAAGAGCGTCCAGCTGTCCCGATACCGTTCGAAGTAGGCGTCGAACCACTCGTCGGCCTCGGCGTCGTCGAGGGTGACACCGTACGCATCGGCGAAGTCCATGGCGCGGGCACGGCGCTGTCCGGCGAAGTCGAGCTCGCCCGTCAGGTACCGGTGGTAGTGGCGTTCCTCGAGGGCGTGCCAGTACGCCTGGACCTTCTCGTCGCGGAAGCCGACGTACGGTTCCCCGAGCGATCCCACGTGTTGGAGGATGCCGGTGGCGACGGCTCCGCGGTGGTCGAGGAGCGTGTCGTCGAGGTCGAACAGGACGAGGGAAGCAGGGGAACTCACCCTCCCATCGTCCCACTCCATCGCCAATCCCCATCCCCCTGCAGACCGTCATAACTCCTTCGATCTGGACATCGCCGACTTCGTCTCCGCGCCATTCCGGGCTTTCCAGCGGAGCGACGTCGGAATCGAAGGAGTTACGACGATGACCGAAACTCCTCCACAGAGCGAGAGGAGCGCAGAATCATCCACAGCTGGGGCCATCCGCGTCGTTTCGACTGCGAGATGTTGACGATGGAGCGATGAGACGAGCCAACGGTCAGACCGTCCACATCCTTTCGAGATCCATGCTGCTCCGGCGCGGGATGTCGCCGCTCGGCATCACTCGCGCGGTGCGAGCCGGAGTGCTGTTCAGGATCAGGCGGGACCACTACACCGACGTCGAACCGCCCGAGGACATCCGGACGGCCGTGCGCGTCGGGGGCCGAGTAGCGTGCGTATCGGCGCTCGCGGCCGCCGGGGTGTTCGTGATGCAGGGGCCGGCCGTCGTGCACATCCAGATCGAGCCGCTGAGTTCTCGGTTGCGCGGTGCATCACAGACGGACCGGCGTCTCTGCGAGAGCGACCGGAGCACCTTCCGCCTGCATTGGAGCCCGCTGATCGATCCATCGCGGTCGACCACCCACACGGTGTCGATCATCGATGCACTAGTCCACGCAATCGCGTGTCAACCGCTTCGGATGGCGGTCGCGACCCTTGACAGCGCGGTGTACCTGGGACTCGTGACGGAGGCGGATCTGGACCGAGTGTTCGACGCGATTCCAGTGCGTCGCCGCGTGCTCCGGCGCTTGGTCGAAGGGCGATGCGAATCGGGCGCGGAGACGCTGCTCGCGCTTCTCCTCCGGCAACTCGGCTACCGGTTCGTCATCCAGCGATCGTTCACGGGAATCGGGCGTGTGGATTTCGTCGTCGAGGGGTGCCTCGTGATCGAGGTGGACAGTCGGGCGCACCACGAAGGCTGGCCGAACGCGGTGAGCGACCGCACACGGGACCTCAAGATCGGCGGACTCGGGCTGCCGACGCTGCGGCCGCTGTACCAGCACATCGTCTTCGAGCCGTCGCTCGTTCGCGATGCCATTCGTGGGATCGTCGGGCCAGTGCTCGCCGCCCGATAACGCTCGTTCAGCAGGTCTGGCGTGCCAGACGGTCATCCCGGATCAGCACTTGTCCGGCCTGTCCCGTTGCTCCGGAGTCGACCACCTCGTGCATAACTCCTTCGATTTCGACAGTGGCCCGTGCTGAGGCCCGGAATTCCGGGGACAACGCGCGGGCTATGCCCAAATCGAAGGAGTTATGCGAATCGAAGGAGTTCTGTGCAGGCGAGGGGAGCGGAGGAGCGCGACGGACGACGAGTCAGCTGCGACGCAGCAGACCGATGTGGTCGAAGACCGTGGCGAGCGTCGCCTCGGCGACCTCGGACGCCCGAGCGGCGTTGACCGCGAGCAGGCGATCGAGCTCCGCAGGGTCGTCGAGGAGCTCGAGTGCACGCGCACGGATGGGCTCGACCGTGCCGACCACGACCTCTGCGAGACCCTTCTTCAAGTCGCCGTACCCGCGACCCTCGTAGGAGGCGACCACGGAATCGATCGACTCACCGCTCAGCGCAGAGTAGATGCTGAGCAGGTTCGAGACGCCCGGCTTCTCCTGCGGGTCGTAGGCGACCACGCCGTCCGTGTCCGTCACGGCGCGCATGATCTTCTTCTGCGTGACCTTCGGGTCGTCGAGCAACCAGATGATCCCGGCGGGAGTCTCCGCCGACTTCGACATCTTCGATGTCGGGTTCTGGAGGTCGTAGATCCGGGCGGTCTCCTTCTGGATCTGCGCCTTGGGGATCGTGAACGTCTCGCCGAAGCGCGAGTTGAAGCGCTCGGCGAGGTCGCGAGTCAGTTCGACGTGCTGCCGCTGGTCGTCGCCCACCGGCACGACCTCCGTCTGGAAGAGGAGGATGTCCGCCGCCATGAGCACCGGATAGGCGAAGAGGCCGACCGATGCCGCATCGCGGCCGTGCTTGGCCGACTTGTCCTTGAACTGGGTCATCCGGCTCGCCTCGCCGAAGCCTGTGATCGTGTTCAGGATCCAGGCGAGCTGCGCGTGGGCGGGCACGTGCGACTGCACGTAGAGCGTGGACGCGGACGGGTCGATGCCGGCGGCGATGTACTGGGCGGCGGTGCGACGGGTCTTCTCGCGGAGTTCCGCGGGGTCCTGCGGCACGGTGATCGCGTGGAGGTCGACGACGCTGAAGAAGGCGTCGTGCTCCTGCTGCATCTGCTTCCACTGGAGGATCGCACCGACGTAGTTGCCGAGGTGGAGCGACTCCGCGGAGGGCTGCATACCGGAGTAGAGGCGGGGCTTGGTCATGTTGGTCTCACAAACGTTGGGGTGGCGCAAAGCGCCTGGCCGAAAAGGGTACGGCCGTCGTCAGAGCACGTGCTGAGCAGTGATCCGGCTCAGATGGCGTAGTCGACGACGACGGGAGCGTGATCGGACCATCGCTCTGCGTAGGACGCGGCGCGGTCGATCGTGTAGTTGCTCGCCTTGGCCGCCAGCTCGGGCGTGGCCAGGTGGTAGTCGATGCGCCAACCGGTGTCGTTGTCGAACGCCTGGCCACGCTGCGACCACCAGGTGTACGGTCCTTCGACCTCACCCGCGGAGCGGCGTCCGATGTCGACCCAGCCGAGGCCGGGCCCCTGCACGCCGTCGACACCCGTCACGGTCTCGCCGGCGGTGCCGAGGATGCGGTCGAAGTAGGAGCGTTCCTGTGGCAGGAAGCCGGCACGCTTGACGTTGCCCTTCCAGTTCTTGATGTCGAGCTCACGGTGGCCGACGTTGAGGTCGCCCACGATGAGCGAGAGCGGGTTGTGCGCCTGCAGCTGCGGGATGCGCTCGACGAAGGCCTCGAGGAACTTGTACTTCTCGACCTGCTTGGGGGTGTCCGCTTCGCCCGAGTTCACGTAGGTGCTCACGACGGTGACGATCGTGCCATCGATGTCGTAGTCGGCCTCCAACCAGCGGCCGGCGCTGTCGAAGTCGTCGGCGCCGAAGGAGACACGGTGGATCTCGGCGGAGCGGCGGCTGGCGAGCGCGACGCCCGCACGGCCCTTCGCGGTGGCGGCATCATGCAGGATGTTCCACTCGGGTCCGAGGAGGCCCTCGATGTCCTCCGTGGAGGCGCGCACCTCCTGGATGGCCAGGATGTCGACGTCCCGGGGAGCGAGCCACTCGCCCATGCCCTTCCGGAATGCTGCACGGATTCCGTTGACGTTGACACTGGCGATGCGGAGGGACGATGACATGGAACCAGCTTAGTCGCGGGCTCCGACACGATCCGCTTCCGCCTCGGCTTCACGCAGCCGTCGTTCCGCCAGCCACTTGCCCGGCCACGTCGCGCGGTCCACGGCGGCCTGCGCATCACGCAGTTTCACCCGGGCGAGGATCCGTTCCGCTTCGCGTTGCCTGGCCAGTTCCTCGGCAGGTGTGAGCTTGTGGACGCTGATCCCCTTGTCCTCGAGCCCCACGGCGATCCACGCAGCTGAGATGAGGATGACGCGGCTCACCAGGTTGAACCACAGCATCAGGCCGACGAACACGGCGAACGTGGCGAGCAGCGGGTTCCGGGACGCTCCCGCGATCACCGCACTGCTGACGATGCTCAGGACGGAGAGCGCGACGCTGCCGAGCAGTGCGCCGAACGCGAGGTCTCGCCAGGGGATCTTGATGCGGCTGAGCACCCGGAACATGCCGCTCAGGGTGACGAAGTTGATGAGGACGGCGCCGAGCAGACCGACGGCTCCCGCTGCGAGGGTGAACCAGAAGGAGTTGCTCAGGCCGAGCAGGCCGAGCAGCCAGCTGAGCGCCTGCGTGCTGAACGCGGAGAGCGCGGCCGAGGCGAACAGCAGGACGCCGAACGCGAGCGCGAGGAGGAGGTCGACGAGCTTCAGCATCACGAAGCTCGCCGTGACCTTCGGCAGGTCGAAGACCGCCCTGACGGCCTGGCGGGTGTAGTACAGCCAACCGATGGCCGTCCAGATGAGCCCGGCAGCGGCGATCGCACCCGTCCACCCGAACAGGTTCACGTTCGTGAGCGCCTCCGGGCTGATGATGCCTTCCTTGCCGATCAGCCCTGGAACGGCGCGGTTGATGATCTCGACGAGCGCGTTGAAGAGGTCTGGATTGCCGGTGAGCCAGATGCCGGCGATCGCGAATCCGACGTACACGGCGGCGAACACGGCGAACACCGATTGGAAGCTGATGCCGGCGGCGAGCAGATTGCCGTCCGAGTCCAGATACTGCTTGAGCACCCGGTACGGCTTCAGCTTGAGGACCCACGCCGTGACACGTTCGGCGAAGGTGAGCTGCGGGTCGAGCCGTTTGACGATCGCGTTGTCGCTCTCGCGGAGGGTCGAGAAGATCGCCGGCAGTTCGACATCGGGATCGCGGGGCTCGGTGTGCGGTGTCGCCTCGTGTCGATCACGTGGAGGGACGGGATGCGAGGGAGCCGAGGCCGCGCTGCGCTCGCTCGACGTGCCCCGCTTCGTGCCCCGTGCGCTCACCACGCGCCCAGCCTACAAGCGCACGGAACCTCGGGTGTGCCCCGGGCTCTGCGACGACGCGGAACCGCCGCGCCAGGGAACGTCCGCCGACGAGCGGCTGGACTATGGTCGAACCATGCACGAGGCCGCGACGGGGCAGCACCGCACCTTCGGTGGGGTCGGCGTCGGGCGCGGCGTCGTGGCCGGTCCCGTCCTCAGGATGCAGGATCCGCTGCCCGAGCCGGAGGACGTCCCATTCGAGGGCGACCTGCAGGCGGAGCAGTCGCGGGCGGCCATCGCCCTCGCCGAGACCCGCAGCGAACTCCGCGAACGGGCCGCTCGCGCGGGCGGCCACGCGCAGGACGTCCTTGAAGCGCAGGCGCTCATGGCCGACGACCCGGCACTGGCCGAGGACATCGCGAGCCGAATCGCCTCGGGCAAGACCGCGGAACGCGCCGTCTATGAAGCGCTCGTCACGGTGCAGCAGATGTTCATGAACCTCGGTGAGTACATGGCGGCGCGGTCGACGGACATCGGCGATGTCTCGCAGCGGGTCGTCGCGAGGCTCACGGGAGTGGCGCCTCCGGGGGCACCGGAGTCGGAGACGCCGTTCGTGCTCGTCGCCCAGGACCTCGCCCCTGCCGACACCGTGCTCCTCGATCTCTCGAAGGTGCTCGCGCTCGTTACGAGCGGCGGTTCGGCGACCTCGCACACGGCGATCCTCGCGCGCGAGAAGTCGCTCATCGCCGTCGTCGGGGTCGACGGGGCGGACGAGATCGCCGACGGAGAGCTCGTCCTGGTGGACGCCGATGCCGGAGTCGTGACGGTGGCCCCGGCGGCGCGGCAGGTGCGCACGGCGATGTCCCGCTCGGCACGCCGCATCCGCGTCTCGCCGAGCGGTCCGGGCGAACTCGCCGACGGCACGCTGGTCCCGCTGCTCGCGAACGTGGGGACGCCGTCGGACGCCATCGCCGCGATCGACTGCGGAGCCGAGGGCGTCGGTCTCTTCCGCACCGAATTCCTCTTCCTCGGCCGGCGCACGCCGCCGAGCGTCGCGGAACAGGTCGAGCACTACACGGAACTGCTCGCGGAGTTCCCGGGCAAACGTGTCATCGCCCGCGTGCTCGATGCCGGCGCGGACAAGCCGCTCGCATTCCTGCGCTCCCCGGCCGAGGCGAATCCCGCTCTCGGGCTGCGCGGCATCCGTGCATTGGAGGCCAACGAGTCGATCCTCCGCGACCAGCTGACGGCGCTGGCGGAGGCCGGTTCCGCGACCGAAGCCGAACTGCAGGTCATGGCGCCGATGGTCGCCGACGTCGAGGAGACCGAGTATTTCGTCACCCTCGCGCGTGAGCACGGGCTGCAGACGGCCGGGGTCATGATCGAGGTCCCGTCGAGCGCGGTCCTCGCAGGGCAGATCCTCGGGATCGCGGACTTCGTGAGCATCGGGACCAACGACCTCACCCAGTACACGCTCGCCGCCGATCGCCAGCACGGACGGCTCGCGCGCTTCCAGGATCCGTGGCATCCCGGCGTCCTCAGACTCGTGAAGCTCGTGGGCGACGCAGGTCTCGCCTCTGGTCGCCCCGTCGGCGTGTGCGGGGAGGCGGCGGCCGATCCGATGCTCGCGGTCGTCCTCGTCGGTCTCGGCGCATCGAGCCTCTCGATGTCGCCGGCCGCGATCGAGGACGTGCGGCACCAGCTCCGCCAGTTCACCCTCGAGTCTGCGCGTGCCCTCGCATCGGAGGTCCTCGGGGCTCCCTCCGCCGCGGCGGCTCGCACGATGGCGGCGCCCCGCTGACCGGCGCATCGCGCGCCCGCATCCGCGCAGCCCTGTTCACAACTCAGGAGCGCCGCGGCGTGTCGGGGCCGCGCCGCGGCGTGTCGCCGCCGACGCGCCGGGGCCGTCCTGAGTTGTGAACACCCCGGGACGACGAGAGCAGGATGACGAGCGCGCGGATTCAGACGCACGAACGCCCCGCCGGTCCGGAGACCAACGGGGCGTTCGAGACGCGAGCTGCGTGAGTGTTAGGCGCGACCGCGCATAACGGCCTGCTTGACCTCGGCGATCGCCTGCGTCACCTGGATGCCACGGGGGCACGCCTCGGTGCAGTTGAAGGTCGTGCGGCAGCGCCACACGCCTTCCTTGTCGTTGAGGATGTCGAGGCGGACGCCGGCGGCGTCGTCACGGGAGTCGAAGATGAAGCGGTGCGCATTCACGATGGCGGCCGGACCGAAGTACTGTCCGTCCGTCCAGAACACGGGGCACGACGAGGTGCACGCGGCGCAGAGGATGCACTTCGTGGTGTCGTCGAAGCGGGCGCGCTCGGCGACGGACTGCACGCGCTCCTTGCCCTTCTCCGGAGCCTTCCCGGGCATGAGGAAGGGCTGGACCTCGCGGAAGGAGGCGAAGAACGGCTCCATGTCGACGATGAGGTCCTTCTCCAGCGGCAGGCCCTTGATGGCCTCCACGTAGATGGGCTTCGAGATGTCGAGGTCCTTGATGAGCGTCTTGCACGCGAGGCGGTTGCGGCCGTTGATGCGCATGGCGTCGGAACCGCAGATGCCGTGGGCGCACGAACGACGGAACGTGAGCGAGCCGTCCTGCTCCCACTTGATCTTGTGGAGGGCGTCGAGGATGCGGTCGGTGGCGAACATCTCCACGTCGAAGTCCTGCCAGCGCGGCTCGTCGTCCACGTCCGGGTCGAAACGCCGGATGATGAGGGTGACGGTGAAGGACTGGATCTCGTCGGCTGCCGCCGGAGGAGTCTCGAGGGTTGCGGTGCTCATCGCTAGTACTTCCTCTCCATCGGCTGGTACCGGGTGATGACCACGGGTTTCCAGTCGAGCCGGATGTGATCGGCGGCATCGGACGAGTGCGGGTCGCCGGACAGGTACGCCATGGTGTGCTGCATGTAGTTCTCGTCGTCGCGCTTCGGGAAGTCGTCGCGCATGTGGCCGCCGCGGCTCTCCTTGCGGTTCCGGGCGGAGAAGACGACGACCTCGGCGAGGTCGAGCAGGAAGCCCAGCTCGATCGCTTCGAGGAGGTCGGTGTTGAAACGCTTGCCCTTGTCCTGCACGGCGATGTTGCGGTAGCGGTCGCGCAGGTTGTGGATGGTCGCCGTGACGCCTGCGAGGGATTCGTCGGTCCGGAACACCTGAGCGTTGCGGTCCATCTCCTCCTGCAGTTCGCGGCGGATCGTCGCGATGCGCTCGGTGCCGTTGGAGTTCCGCATCTGCTCGATGAGGCCCGTGACGAATGAGGCGGGGTTCTCGGGCAGCGGCGTGAACTCGACGCCCTGGACGTACTCGACGGCGTTGTTGCCGGCGCGCTTGCCGAAGACGTTGATGTCGAGCAGCGAGTTGGTGCCGAGACGGTTGGAACCGTGGACGGACACGCACGCGCACTCGCCGGCAGCGTAGAGGCCGGGGACGATCGTGTTGTTGTCGCTCAGGACCTCCGCCTTGACGTTGGTCGGGATGCCGCCCATGGCGTAGTGCGCGGTGGGCATGACCGGGACGGGCTCGGTCACCGGGTCGACGCCCAGGTAGGTGCGGGCGAACTCGGTGATGTCCGGGAGCTTGGTCTCGAGGACCTCGGCGCCCAGGTGGGTGCAGTCGAGGTACACGTAGTCCTTGTTGGGGCCTGCGCCGCGGCCCTCAGCGACCTCCTGGACCATGCAGCGCGCGACGATGTCTCGCGGCGCGAGGTCCTTGATGGTCGGGGCGTACCGCTCCATGAAGCGTTCACCGCTCGCGTTGCGGAGGATCGCGCCCTCGCCTCGCGCTCCCTCGGTGAGGAGGATGCCGAGTCCGGCGAGTCCGGTGGGGTGGAACTGGAAGAACTCCATGTCCTCGAGCGGGAGGCCCTTGCGCCAGATGATGCCGACGCCGTCGCCCGTGAGGGTGTGCGCGTTCGAGGTCGTCTTGTAGATCTTGCCGAACCCGCCGGTGGCGAAGATGATCGCCTTCGCCTGGAAGACGTGGATCTCGCCGGTGGACAGTTCGTACGCGACGATGCCGGACGGCTTCTGCGTGATCGTTCCGTCTTCGTTCTCGACGTCGCTCATGATGAGGTCGAGGGCGTAGTACTCGTTGAAGAAGTTGATGCCGAGGCGGACGCAGTTCTGGAACAGCGTCTGCAGGATCATGTGACCGGTGCGGTCGGCCGCGTAGCACGCACGACGCACGGGCGCCTTGCCGTGGTCGCGGGTGTGACCGCCGAACCGGCGCTGGTCGATCTTGCCCTCCGGCGTGCGGTTGAAGGGGAGGCCCATGTTCTCGAGGTCGATGACCGCGTCGATGGCCTCCTTCGCGAGGATCTCCGCCGCGTCCTGGTCGACGAGGTAGTCGCCGCCCTTGATCGTGTCGAAGGTGTGCCACTCCCACGAGTCCTCTTCGACGTTGGCGAGCGCAGCCGCCATGCCGCCCTGTGCGGCGCCCGTGTGGGAGCGCGTTGGGTAGAGCTTCGAGATGACGGCCGTCTTCGCGCCCGGTCCCGCCTCGATGGCGGCACGCATGCCGGCGCCGCCGGCGCCCACGATGACGATGTCGAACTGGTGGTAGTGCACGCCGTCGACGACGGTGGACTCGCTGGTTTCTGTAGTCACTCTTGGTCCGTTAGCTGATTAGTTCGCGGGGCAGAACGAGGGGAGCAGGTCTGCTGGACCGCCTGCGGGGCAGGGGTCGAAGGTGAAGACGACGAGGGTGCCGAGCACGATCAGGATGGCGACCGCTGCGAGGATGGCGACCTTCAGCACGCCTCGGACGGTGCGTCCGGTGGCGTAGTCGTTCACGAGGGTGCGCATGCCGTTGCCGCCGTGGATGAGCGCGAGCCACAGCATCGCGACGTCCCACCACTGCCAGAACGGGTTGGAGAGCTTGCCGCCGACGAACGCGAAGTCGACGGCCTTGATGCCCTCGCCGAGCATGAGGTTGACGAAGAGGTGGCCGAAGATCAGGACGATCAGCACGACGCCGGAGGCGCGCATGTAGATCCAGCCCCACTTCTCCCAGTTGACGCCCTTGCGGCGTGCGGGACGGGCGGGGGTACGGGGTGCGGCGATTGTCGACATCAGTGCCCCATCTCGCTGAAGACGTTGATCAGGTGGCGCGGCGTGAACGCGAGCATCGTGACGATCCAGACGCTGACCACGATCCAGAACATGGGCTTCTGGTACTTGGTGCCCTTCGACCAGAAGTCGATGAGGATGATCCGCAGCCCGTTGAACGCGTGGAAGGTGATGGCGGCGACGAGCGCGACCTCACCGATCCCCATGATCGGGTTCTTGTAGGTGCCGATGACCGCGTTGTAGGCCTCGGGGCTGACCCTCACGAGTGCCGTGTCGAGCACGTGCACCAGAAGGAAGAAGAAGATGGCGACGCCGGTGATCCGGTGGAGGACCCACGACCACATGCCTTCACGACCGCGGTACAGAGTACCCGCCGGGCGTTTGGATGTCGTGGCTCCGAGTGGCGTCCCAGTGGTGCTCGCTGTCACGAACGATCCTCCCTGACTTTTCGCGTATCGCGGCAGTGCGTTCTGCCGTGCGTCAATGCGGCGTAGTGGCTCCCAGTCTAAGCCGATCCTGAGGGTCGTGCTGCTAAGGGTCACCTAAGTGTCTCGATGTCGAGAGAGTTGGGTCAGAGCCAGTTCCGCCGCTTGAAGATCTTGTACAGGATGAAGCTCGTCGCGGCCATCATGCAGATGGCCATCGGGTACCCGAACCACCAGTTCAGTTCCGGCATGTCCCGGAAGTTCATGCCGTAGATGCCGGCGATGAGCGTCGGGCCGAAGAGGATCGCCGCCCAGGAGGAGATCTTCTTGACCTCGTCGCCCTGCTTGAGGCTCGCGGCGGTCATCTTCGCCATCTCCTCGTTCTGCCGCTGCGTGACGAGCGTGCCGTCCACCGTGAGGATGTCGCGCAGGAGTTCCCGATAGGCGTCGACCCGCTGGTTGACGCTCGTGAGGTGGTCGGCGACGTCGCGGAGGCTGCGGCGCAGCTCATCGGCGACCCCGTACTTCTCGCTGCCGTGGCCGAGGGCGTCGACGACATCGCTGAGCGGGTGCGTCGCGCGTTCGAACGCGATGACCTCGCGCAGGAGTTCGTAGATGCGGCGGGAGACGAAGGAGTCGCCGTCGAAGACCTGCGTCTCGATCTCGTCGATGTCGTTGGCGAGTCCCGCGACGACGGGGCCGTAATCGTCGACGACCGCATCGATGATCGCGTACAGGATGGCCTGTGGCCCGGATGCGAGCAGCTCCGGTTCCTGCTCCATGCGCGAGCGCACGTGGGCGAGGTCGGGGGACTCCGCGTGGCGGAGGGTGATGACGAAATTGGGGCCGACGAACACGTGCAGCTCGCCGAAGTCGACCGTCTCCGACTCGTCGATGTAGGTCGCAGCGCGGAGGACGACGAAGAGGACGTCGTCGTATCGTTCGATCTTGGGGCGCTGGTGCGCGGTGATCGCGTCCTCGACGGCGAGCGGGTGCAGGCCGAACTCGGCCGCGAGGGAGGCGAGCTCGGCCTCGTCCGGCCGGTACAGGCCGATCCAGGCGACGCCGCCCGGGGTCGCGTCGAGCGCGTCGTACGTGTCGGTGAGGCTCGTCAGGGTCGCCGTGCAGGCGCCTTGCGAGTAGACGCGGGCGTTGACGATGCTGTTGCGGCCGTCGACGTCGGGGACCTCCTGCGAGGGGCCGGCGGGGGCCGGTGGGCGCTGCCGCCCGCCGAATGACGGGATGGGGATCCCGAGGACGTTGCGTCCGGCCATGACGGCGCCTCCTTCAGACTCGCTGCACCCTTCGGGCATGCGCCGAAGGCCTTTATGGTAACCCCGGTCGGTGAACAGCATCCGCTCTGCCCGAACCGCTACTCTGGGGCCATGCTGAGCCCCCTCGAACGCTTCTACGCCGTCATCCCCGCCGGAGGCATCGGCAGCCGCCTGTGGCCGTTGTCCCGTGCGGATGCGCCGAAGTTCCTGCACGACCTCACGGGGTCAGGCAGCACGCTCCTCCGCGCCACCTGGGATCGTCTCGCCCCCATCGCGGGCGACCAGCGGATCATGGTCGTCACCGGGCGTGCGCACCGCGCGGCGGTCGAGCAGCAGCTCCCCGACCTCGCCGACCTCAACGTCGTGCTCGAGAGCGGCCCGCGCGACTCCTCCGCGGCCATCGGCCTCGCCGCCGCGATCCTCGAGAAGCGCGA
Organism: Plantibacter lichenum; assembly: GCF_050587525.1. Classification (NCBI taxonomy): domain Bacteria; kingdom Bacillati; phylum Actinomycetota; class Actinomycetes; order Micrococcales; family Microbacteriaceae; genus Plantibacter; species Plantibacter lichenum. Next base: position 41,357 of record NZ_JBOBFT010000009.1, read on the forward strand.
GCCGGGCGTCATCATCGGCTCGTTCGCGGCCGACCACGTGATCCGCGGCGACCGCCTGTTCCGTGCCGCCGTCGCGCAGGCCGTCAATGCGGCCGACCAGGGCTACATCGTCACGATCGGCATCCAGCCCACCGAGCCGGCGATCGGGTTCGGCTACATCCGCAGCGCGGCGGACCTGGGCCTCGTCGGCGCGGAGAGCGCGATGCTCGTCGACTCCTTCGTGGAGAAGCCCGACCTCGCGACGGCGAAGCAGTACCTCGCGAGCGGCGAGTACCTCTGGAACGCCGGCATGTTCATCTCGCGGGCCGACGTGCTCCTCGAAGAACTCGGACGCCAGCAGCCAGAGCTCCTTGCCGGCCTGCTCGAACTCGCCGAGGTGTGGGACGACCCGGCTCTTCGCGGTCCCGTCGTCGACCGCGTGTGGCCGACGCTCACGAAGATCGCGATCGACTACTCCGTGGGCGAGCCCGCCGCCGCATCGGGTCGGATGGCCGTGATCCCCGCGCACTTCGACTGGGACGACGTCGGCGACTTCGCCTCGCTCGCCAAGCTCAACTCGGGCGGTCGCAAGTCGGATCTCGCGATCCTCGGCGAGAACGCGCGTGTGCTCGCCGACTCGTCGAGCGGCATCGTCGTGAGCCAGACGGGGCGCGTCATCAGCCTCATCGGCGTGCAGGACATCGTCGTCGTCGACACCCCCGACGCCCTCCTCGTGACCACGAGCGCGAACGCCCAGCGAGTGAAGAGCGTCGTCGACGCCCTCAAGCTGTCCGGGCGCGACGACGTCCTCTGAACACGGTGCAGGATGTCGATCTGCTCGGATGATGCGCTCGCAGGCGCTGCGGGCAGGGTCGTTCCTGCCGGTCAGCGCGTTCCCGCCGTCCCGGTGGTCTCGAGTGGGGTGATCCTCGATGCTCGTCGGCGCTGACGAGGCTGAGTTCGCGGCCAGACTGGGCACGCTGCTCTCCGGCGCCGCTGCGCGGTTGGCCGGTGCGGATGCTCGCGACGAGGTCATCGCGAACTACCGGCCCGCGGGGATGATCCCGTTCATCAAGCGGGCGCCCGTGCTCCTGCCGGTCGAGCGCGCATGGCGGCTCGGCGTCCTCCTCCTGGACCGGCAGGCGCGCCTGTTCGAGACGGGCGAGGTGACTCGCGCGATCGAGACGAAGTGGCCGAGCAACCGGTCGCTGGAGGTGGAGCGACGACGACAGGTGCAGGCTGCGGCGTTCCGTGGGCCGTTCGAGGCCGGCGACGTCATCAATGTCGACGCGACGCCCATCGACCTCGCTCCGGTAGCGCTCCGTGTCGGTTCCGGGCCGCTGTCGGTCCGCGACGGCGTGCTCGTGGTGCGCTGGGCGTCGACGCCGGGCGGCGGGACGACGCCGCTCGAGCCCTACCTCGCCGACCGCATCGCGCTCCTCGCCGACTGACCTCGCGTCTTCCGCCCGACCTCCGCGCGGATTTGCATAATTCAGGACGACTTGCATAATTCAGGAGATCCGGTGGCCGACGCGCCGCCCGATGGTCCTGAATTCTGCAACCGGTCCTGAATTGTGCACAGCTCGAATTGGGGCGAGAGTGAAAACCGAGGACTGCTAGGTGGCGGGGCCGAACCACTCGGTGTACAGCCGCCAGAAGTTGCGGTTGCCGTAGGCGCTGCAGTCGTCGCCCGTGCCGTAAAGGTTCGCGAGCGCGGCGGCGTTCGGCTGGTACGGGGTGTACAGGTACAGGTTGGCCGTCGCCTGGTTCTTGATGTCCACCATCGTCCCGCCGCACGCGGCGTCCGGGCTGTACTGGATGAAGACGGTGCCGATGTGGTATTCCCGCTGGTACGTTTCGCCGGGCACGTTCACGGGGTACAGCATGTACTGCCGGAACTGCCAGGCCGACTGGTAGACCTGGTTCTGGAAGCCGAAGTACTCGGCGTCGCAGTTCGCGGTGAAATCGGGACCGGTGTCGGGGCAGCCCCAGCCCATCGCCCGGGCGTAGCCGTACTCGCTCGGCGAGGAGATGAGCGACTGCTCCTTCTGCATGAGGACGAGCAGGACCTTGGGGTTGATGCCGCACGCGTGCGCGACCTTCCACACGATGCGGGCGGCGGACTCGTTCGTCGCGCCCCGGTAGGCCTCGCAGTGCCCAGGCTCCGCGGCGCGGATCGACTTCGTCGTCTTCCGGAAGTCTGCGAGGCACGGCACGCCGTCCTTCGGCGTGCAGCTCTGCGAGGCGAAGAACGACTGGATGCCCGCCTCGCTGAGGGCGTTGGCGTCGGTGAAGTTCTCGTCGCTGATGATCTCGCCCGGGTCGAACTCCGTTCCGGACAGGGGAGTGGGGGCTTGCGTGGGCGGGGGCGACGGGGTGGGGGTCGGCGTCGGCTTCACGGTGGGGGTGGCGTTCGGGGTCGCGCCGCGCGTGGGCGTCGGGGTGCTGCTCGAACCCGGGGTCGAGCCGGGGGTCGGCATCGTGGCGGCGTTCGCGGGCTGCCCGGTCGACCCGCCCGCGACGATCGCCCCGAGCAGCGCGGTGACCGCGAAAGCGCTGAGGAGCAGTGTGCGGAGACGGCGGGTCCCTGCGGTGCGCGGCTCTGGCGGGGTCGTCGACAGCATGCCCTCCAGCCTACCGATCGATGTCTGAGGGTCCCTGAGCACGCGTATACCTCCGAATCATTTCGGGCGGATTACGACAAGACAACTCACAAATTAAACGTGCACCAGTATTGACCACTCCAATACCAAGACATACCATTGCTGCAATCGGTGCCGACGAAGGCACCGGCACGACCCTGATCCACCTCAGACCGAGACCCAGACCGAACCCTCAGAAGGAACAGATCTCATGTTGAAATCTTTCACCAGAATCGGCGTCGCTGTGACCGCGGCCGCCGTCCTGACCCTCGTCACCGCCTGTAGCGGAGGTGGCGCGGGCGCGGGCGACGATGCCGACACGATCGTGCTGCAGACCAACTGGACGAGCGCCGGAACCGAGAGCAAGCCGCTGAAGGCCGCCATCGAGAAGTTCACCGAGGAGACCGGCATCACGGTCAAGACCCTCGAGAACGGCGACGACCTCAACCAGGTGTACGAGACGTCCCTGCTCGCCGGCGAAGAAGCCGATGTCCTGCTCGTCGGCCTCCTCGAGAAGCAGCTCGACTGGGTCAAGACCGGCGCCGTCGTCCCCGTCGACAAATACCTCACCGACTGGGGCATCGATAAGGCCCTCCCGAAGGACGCCGTCGCCGACTGGACCGACGCCGACGGCGCGCTCCGCGGCTTCCCGTACGCGGGCTTCACCTGGCCGTGGTGGTACAACACGGCGGTGTTCGAGCAGGCCGGCGTCGAGATCCCGAAGACGACAGACGAGCTCATCGCGGCGATGCCGGCCCTCAAGGCCGCCGGCTTCGGCGGGGTCGCGATCGGCGGCAACGACTGGTCAGGGCAGAAGATCTTCCTGCAGATCATCCAGAGCTACCTGAAGCCGGCGGAGACGGAGAAGCTCTTCCAGAAGGGCGGCTACTGCGACAACGCCGATGCGATGAAGGGCGTCGAGCTCTTCACGAAGCTGCGCGACGCCGGCGTCTTCGTCGACGGCGTCGAGGGCCTCAGCGCCGACCAGGCCACGGCGCTCTACCAGACCGGCAAGGCGGCGATCGCGCCCATGGGCTCGTGGAGCTACAACTCCACCGAGGAGGCCCTCGCGAACACGACGACGCTCGGCGGATTCCCCGCGGTCTCCGGCGGCACCTTCGAAGCGCCCACCGCGTACCACGGCTCCACGTCCGCAGGCTGGTGGATCAGCCCCAACGGCGAGAAGAAGATCGACAACGTCGAGAAGTTCGTGAAGTTCATGTACAGCCCGGAGACGGTCCAGTCCATGATCGAGGGCGGCATCGACATCGTGACGACCCAGAAGGTCGACGTCTCGAACGTGAAGTCGCCGCTCGTCGCCCAGGCGTTCTCGAAGCTCCCGGACGCCGTCGACTTCGCCGTGATGCCCGACCTCTTCATCCCCGCGGACGTGTCCAACCCGATGTACCGCGCGACGTCGATCGCCTACACGGCCGGAAACGACGCGAAGCTCATCTGCAAGACCGTGGACGACGTCTACGCCGTGGCAGCGAACTGACCTCGCGAACGATCGGGTGACCACGAATGACTGACACCACCCTCGAGGAACGCCGTTCGGTCCGGGAGACCGGGCCGAACGGCGGCGCCTCGGCGACTCCACCGCAGACGGAGCAGGAGGCTCGCAGCGCTCGTCGCGCGCGCAGCCGGAAGCACGGCAGGGCCGAAGCGGGCCGGCTGGTCTTCACCCTCCCCGCCCTCGTCTGGTTCCTGTTCTTCACGGGCGGTCCGCTCGTGGCGCTGTTCGCGTACTCCCTCACCGACTGGCGCGGCCTCATCGCGCCGCGCACCTTCGTCGGCTTCGGGAACTTCGAACGCCTCATGAGGGACCCCGTCTTCCACCAGGCGATCGGGAACACGGTCATCCAGCTCGTGGTGACGCTGCCGATCGTGGTGGTCGGCGCGTTCATGATCGCGTACTACCTGTACCTGCGACCGCGCGGGCATCGGATCATCCGGGCCCTGCTGTTCACGCCGATCCTCCTGTCCGCTCCGGCTCTGGCGATGGTCTTCCTCGGCGTCTTCGCGCCGAGCGGGCTCGTGAACGGTGCGCTGCAGGCGGTCGGTCTGCAGGACCTCGTCAGCCCGTGGCTGGCGCGGGCGGACTCGGCGTTCATCGCGATCCTCATCGTCATCGTCTGGTCGAGCATGTCGATCAGCGCGGTCATGCTGGCCTCGCGGATGAACTCGCTGCCGGCCGAGGTGTTCGAGGCGGCGCAGCTCGACGGCTGCAGCCACTGGCGCCGGATGTGGAGCATCGCCTGGCCGATGTGCCGTGAGTTCGTCGGTGTCATCACGATGCTCCAGTTCCTCTGGACGTTGTTCTCCTCGGCCGCCGTCGTCCTGCTGCTCACCCGCGGCGGGCCGGGCAACGCGACCGTCAACCTGTCCTTCCTCGTCTACGACTACGCGTTCAACCAGTCCAAGGTCGGCTACAGCCAGGCCATCGCGGTCGCCCTGTTCGCTGTCGGCATCCTCGGGCTCCTCGGCATCCGCCGGGCGTTCCGTCAGCAGTACTGAAAGGAGTCACGATGTCGATCACCGCTCCCCGCCGCAGCGCCGTCCGCAGCCGCCCGACCCGTCGCAACTCGTCCGTCCGCACCACCGGCCCGCTCGCGTGGCTGTCGCACCTCGGTGTGTGGACCTACGTGGTCCTCCTCGCGGTCCCGCTCTACTACCTCGTCATCTCGGCGTTCAAGTCGAACCTCGGGATCCTGTCCGCACCGTTCTCGCCGATCGCCGGTTTCGACCTCGGCAACTTCGGCAAGGCGATCAGCCAGGCGAACCTCATCCCCGCGCTCGGCAATCAGGCGTACATCACGATCGGCGCCAACGTCCTGACGCTCGCTCTGGCGCTGCCCGCCGCGTTCGCGCTCGCCAGGGCCAAGGGCAAGCTGGGCGTCGCGATCGAGCGGATCTTCGCGATGGGCTTCCTCATCCCGGGCTTCGCGGCGCTCGTGCCGACGGTCATGCTCGCGATCGGCATGGACCTCTTCCACACGCGCGAGTTCCTCATCCTGTTCCTCCCCGCCAGCGCGATGCCGATCAGCGTCATCCTGCTGACCCAGGCGATGCGGGCGGTGCCGGCGGAGCTCGAGGAGTCGGCGGTGCTCGACGGCGCCGGGCAGTTCCGCACGCTCCTGTCCGTCTACATGCCCTTGTGCGTGCCGACAGTGGTGGTGGTGACGATCCTCAACTTCCTGTCGTTCTGGAACGAGTACTTCTTCTCACTCGTCATCATCGGACCGGATCCAGCGCTTCGGACGGCCCAGGTCGCCCTGCCGACACTGTCGCTCGCGAACGCGTCCCAGTACGGCGTGCTCGCGGCCGGTATCCTCATCACGCTCGTGCCGGTGTACGTCCTGTACGCGTTCTTCTCGGACAAGATGGAAGGGGCGGTGCTCGCCGGTGCGGTCAAGGGTTGAATCGTCGTCGTCTTCGTCCTCCCGCGCGCCCTCCGGAGCGTCCACATCCTCCGGTGCCGTGGTCCTCGTCAGCCACCTCGGGTACGGCGTGGGTCGGAGGGGTGTGGTGCTCGCGCTGCCGACGGTCGATGCCGGGACCGCCGGGATCGCTGTGACCGCCGGGGCCGCTGTGACCGCCGACTCCGCGACGGTCACGGGCGGGCAGGAAGGCGCGCCCGCTGTCGCCGTCCCGCTGCTCGTCGGCCCGCTCGCACCGGTGCCGGGCTGGACGGGCGGCCAGTACGCCCGCATCGACCTCCCGGACGATCTCGGCACGGGCTCCTATCGAGTCGATGTCGTGCTGACCGACGGGACCACCGTCTCCTCTGAAGCGTTCGAGATCGCTCCCGACCTCATGCAGCGGCTCACGATGTCGGACATCCTGTCCTACTTCAAGGCCATGCGCTCGAGCGGGGAGATCGACCGGAAGGACCGCGCCGCGAAGCACTGGGGCGACCCCGACGGGCCGACCGTCGATGCGCGCGGCGGCTGGCTCGACGCATCCGGCGACACGAGCAAGTTCCTCAGCCATCTCACCTACACGACGCTCATGGCGCCGCAGCAGATCCCGTTGTGCGTGTGGTCGATGGCCGCGTCGCGTGATGCCGTTGCACGGTCGCACCCGGCACTCGATCGCTCCCTGTCGGCCAGACTCCGCGACGAAGCGCTGTGGGGAGCGGACTTCCTCGTACGATTCCGCTCGCCGGACGGCTTCTTCTACACGGGCATCTTCGACGCGCTGACGAAGCAGCTCGACGAGCGGGTGATCACGGCGCCGCTGCCCGACTGCGTGCGGACCGACCGCTACCAGGCTGCCTATCGGCAGGGCGGTGGTGTGGCGATCGCCGCGCTCGCGAGGGCGTCGCGATTCGACGATGACGGCGACTTCAGCCGCGAGATGTATCTGGAGACGGCGCTCGCCGCGTTCGAGCACCTCGAAGCGCACAACGCGGAGTACCTCGACGACGCGACTGAGAACGTGCAGGACGACTACTGCGCGCTGCTCGCCGCGACGGAACTCGCGGGTGCGCTCATCGAGCGGCACGAGCCGGCCGATGGTGGTGTCGGCGATCCTGTCGGCGACGCCGTCAGCGACGCCGTCGGGGGCGCTGCGGCCGTGGACGACCGGCTCGCCGGCATCGTCGCCGCGGCAGAATCGCGTGCCGCGTCACTCGCCGGCCGCTACACGGACGAGGGCTACGGCCCGGGCTGGTTCGTCGGCGATGCTGCGGGAAGGCCGTTCTTCCACGCGGTCGAGGCGGGCCTCCCGATCGTCGCGCTCCTGCGATTCGCGGAAGTGCTCCCGGCCTCGTCCGACGCCGCGAAGGCACGTGGCGTCGCAGTGCGTGCGATGCTCGACCACGTCGATCGCGCCGCCGCCGTCCACAATCCCTTCGGGTATCCGCGACAACGGGTGCAGCCGAAGGACGAGTCGCCGCGGGACGCGTTCTTCTTCCCGCACGCCAACGAGACCGGGTACTGGTGGCAGGGCGAGAACGCGACGATCTCGTCGCTTTCGGTCGCCGCATCGGAGGTCGGCCGACTCGCGGAGGCCTCCGAGCTGTCTCCGGAGGATCGCGACCGCCTCCGCGCCTACGCCGACGATCAGCTCGCCTGGGTGCTCGGGCGGAACCCCTTCGACGCATCGATGCTGCAGGGGAGGGGCCGCGGCAACGTCGACTACGCGTCGGACTTCCCCAACCTGCCCGGCGGTATCGTGAACGGCATCACGGCCGGTTGGACGGATGAACGCGACATCGCCTTCCTCCCCGCGGACGCCGACGAGGGCGACTCGTGGCGCTGGGCCGAGCAGTGGATCCCGCACACGGGCTGGTTCCTCCTCGCGGTCGCCTCCGCGCGCTGAGCGCAGCGCTCGTTCTCGCTCCGCCCGCCGCCACCACACCCCACCGCACGCCACCCCACCCCACCCTGAGACCTCCGTTTTCGTGCAATCCGCCCATATTCGTGGGCACTTTTTGCACGAAAACGGAGGTCTCGGGGTTGTGTCGGGCCGGGCGTGTCGGGTACCGTGGACGCACTGTGAAGATCTGAGCCTCGTCATCCCGTGCCTGCGGCCTCTGCGCGCCCGGCGGGAACTACCGAGGCATCGTCGCTCCTGAAACGGGCCGCATCAGTGATGCCCGTGAGCGCGTGCCGCTCCTTGAAAGGGCGGTCTCCACATGCGAGCAGCCATTCCCACGAACACCCTCAACACGACCGACGCTGCAGCGCAGGTGACCGATGCGGCCACGCCGCCCTGCACAGCGTCCACTGCGGCGCGGGGCACCGATGCGACGTCCGCAGCCGACAGGAGTGCGACCCACGGCCGGTCGACACCGAACCGCGCGGCGAACCTCTCGCACCTGCGGGCGGACGACGTCAGCCGGTCCTTCGGCGACCACCGCGTCCTCGACGGCGTGAGCCTCATCGTCTCGGAAGGCGACCGGCTCGGCCTCATCGGCGAGAACGGCTCCGGCAAGTCCACGCTCCTGCGGATCCTCGCCGGGATGGACGATCCCGACGGGGGCACCGTGACACGGCCGATGCGCACCGGCATCCTCTGGCAGGAGGTGCAGTTCGCGCCGGAGCAGACCGTCGAGGCGCTTCTGGAGGACGCTCTGGCGGAGGTCCGCGCGATCGAAGCCGACCTGGAGGCCGCGGCGTCGGCGCTCGGCGATCCTGCCCTCACGGCCTCGGAGGAAGCAGCGGGGGTCGCTGCGGAGCGGTACTCGGCGGCGCTGGACGCGGCGGAACGTGCCGATGTCTGGGGTGCAGCCGCCAGACGGGATGCGATCCTCGCGGGGCTCGGCGTCGCCGGTATCCCGCATTCGCGCCGACTCGACGAGGTGAGCGGCGGTCAACGGTCCCGGTTCGCCCTCGCCGCGCTGCTCGTCAGCCGTCCGACGGCGCTCCTCCTCGACGAGCCGACCAACCACCTCGACGACGAAGCCGTCGCCTTCCTGCACGAAGAACTCCTCACCTGGCGCGGCCCCGTGCTGTTCGCGAGCCATGATCGCGCGTTCCTCGACGAAGCGGCGACGGGACTCATCGACATCGATCCCTCTCGACGGACGGCGACGGGGGAGCGGTCCGGCGTCGTCGTCTTCGGCGGCGGGTTCAGCGAGTACCTCGGCGAGAAGGCCGCCGAGCGGTCCAGATGGGAGCGGCGGTACGCCGAGGAGCAGGACGAGCTGCGGCGGCTGGGAGTCACCGTCGCCGGGGTGACGACGACGATCAACCATGCGCGCGCCAGCACGGACAACAACAAGATGAGCTACGGGCGCCGAGGCGATCGGGTGCAGCAGCAGATCAGCCGACGGGTGCAGAACGCGCAGCTGCGTCTCGACCAGCTCGAGGACGCGCAGCTCCGGAAACCCCCGCGTCCGCTCGTGTTCGCGGGCATCCCGACCGGATCGAGCGTCCTCGCCGACACGGATCCGCTCGTCCGGCTCACCGGTGTGCGGGTGGACGGGCGTCTCGCGCTCGACGAGCTCGTGATCGAGCCGGACTCGCGGATCCTCGTCACGGGAGCGAACGGGGCCGGGAAGTCGACGCTGCTCACGGCCCTCGCCGGGACGCTCACGGTGGATGCCGGCGCGCTCACCCGGAGGAGGGGCCTGCGGACGGGGCTCCTCGAACAGGACGTCGTGTTCCCGGACCCCGGAGCGAGCCCGAGAGCCGTCTACGAACGGACGCTCGGCTCCGCGCGGGCCGAGCGGACACCGCTCGACGCGCTGGGCCTCATCGCCCCGCGCGATCTGGATCGGCCGCTCGGGACGCTGTCCGTCGGGCAGCAGCGCCGGCTCGCCCTCGCGCTCATCATCGCGAGGCCCCCGCACCTGTTCCTCCTCGACGAGCCCACCAACCACCTGTCCCTGGCGCTCGCAACGGATCTCGAAGAGGCTCTCGGAACGTATCCCGGCGCCGTCGTGATCGCGAGCCACGACCGCTGGTTGCGTCGGCGTTGGACCGGCCGAGTCGTCCACCTCGGGCGGGAGATGCCGGTTCTCAGCCACCGTTGATGCTCTCCCGGCGGCTCCACTGCTCATATGCGCACCGCAAGCGCAGGCTCATACGCATCCGAGCAGTCCCGTTTCCGGCTGATTTCATGGTCGATAGTGTTCTGTAACGCTTCGGTCGCGAACCCCGAATCGTACAAATGGCCCCGGTCACATTCGGTAACGTAAAGCGTTATACGCCTTGCGACCAGCAAAGCAACATCTTGGAGGCAATCTTGTCAATCACACTTCGGAAGGCCACGGCCGGCGCGTTCGCCGGCATCGGCCTCATGGCGCTCCTCGCAGGGTGCGCATCCGCTCCGTCCACGGACGGCGGCGGCTCGACCGGCGCAGCGTCCGACTTCCTGCCCTGCATGGTGTCCGACGCCGGTGGCTTCACCGACAAGTCGTTCAACCAGCTCGGCTTCGAGGGCCTGACCGCCGCAGCGAAGGAGCTCGGCGTCGAACCCATCACGGTCCAGTCCGACAAGGCGGACGACTACAAGCCCAACCTGCAGAGCCTTGCGGATCAGGGCTGCTCGCTCATCGTGAGTGTCGGCTTCGCCCTCTCGGCGGACACCGTCACGGCCGCGAAGGCGAACCCGGACATCAACTACGCGATCATCGACGACCCCGCGGACAACGACTTCGACGGCAAGGTCGACGCACCGAACATCAAGCCGATCCTGTTCGACACCGTCCAGGCCGCCTTCATGGCCGGCTATGCAGCAGCCGACTACTCGAAGACCGGCGTCGTCGGCACCTTCGGCGGCCAGAAGTTCCCGTCCGTCACCATCTTCATGGACGGCTTCGCCGAAGGCGTCGCCTACTACAACGAGCAGAAGGGCAAGAGCGTCCAGATCGTCGGTTGGGACGTCGCAGCCCAGACCGGTTCGTTCACCGGTGGCTTCGAAGCCAACGACACGGCCAAGCAGCTCGCTCGCACGCTCATCGACCAGAACGCTGACGTGCTCATGCCCGTCGGTGGCCCGATCTTCCTGAGCGCGATCGCCGAGATCAAGGAGACCGGCAAGGACGTCGCCATGGTGGGCGTCGACGCCGACCTCTACGAGACCAACCCCGAGAACAAGTCCATGTTCCTCACCTCCGTCCTCAAGGACATGAAGGCCGGCGTCTCCGACACGGTCATGGGTGCGAGCAAGGGCAAGTTCGACGCCACCCCGTACATCGGCACGCTCGACAACGGCGGCATCGGCATCGCACCGTTCCACGACTTCGAGTCCAAGGTGAACCCCGACCTCACCAAGGAACTCGACGCCATCAAGAAGGGCATCATCGACGGATCCATCACGGTCACGTCGGTCTCCTCGCCCAAGAAGTAGCGCACCCGCGCACCGAGTACCATCGAGAAGCCCCGGGGGGAGGCCGCATGGCGGCCTCCCCCCGGTGTTTCGCGGGCCGGCGCCGGTGATCCCGACGCAGCCCTCCTCCCCGCCACCCCTGTGACCTAGATTGGGACCCATGAAGCTCGAACTCCGTGGCATCACCAAACGGTTCGGCGCACTCACCGCCAACGACCACATCGACCTGACCGTTGAAGCGGGGGAGATCCACTGTCTCCTCGGCGAGAACGGTGCAGGCAAATCCACCCTCATGAACGTGCTCTACGGCCTCTACCAGGCCGACGAGGGTGAGATCCTCCTGGACGACGTCGTCCAGGCGTTCGCCGGACCGGGCGATGCCATGAAAGCCGGCATCGGCATGGTGCACCAGCACTTCATGCTCATCCCCGTGTTCACCGTCGCCGAGAACGTCATGCTCGGGCACGAGCAGACGAAGGGGGCCGGCCGACTCGACGTCGCCGCCGCCCGCAAACGCGTCCGCGAGATCTCCGAACGCTTCGGATTCGTCCTCGACCCGGACGCCATCGTCGGCGATCTGCCCGTCGGCGTCCAGCAGCGCGTCGAGATCGTCAAGGCCCTCTCCCGCAACGCCAACGTCCTCGTGTTCGACGAACCGACTGCCGTGCTCACGCCGCAGGAGACCGACGAGCTCATGACGATCATGCGCCAGCTCAAAGCCGAGGGCACCTCGATCGTCTTCATCACCCACAAGCTCCGCGAGGTCCGCGAAGTCGCCGACCGCATCACCGTCATCCGCCTCGGCAAGGTCGTCGGGGAGGCGTCGCCCACCGCGAGCAACGCCGAACTGGCCTCGCTCATGGTCGGCCGCCCCGTCGAACTGACCGTGCAGAAGGACGCGCCGAAGCTCGGCGACCCCACCTTCGTCGTCCGCGACCTGTCCGTCGTCGACCACCTCGGCCAGCTCGTCGTCAACGGCGTCGACTTCGAGGTGCGACAGGGCGAAGTCCTCGCCATCGCCGGCGTCCAGGGCAACGGCCAGACCGAGCTCACCGAAGCGATCATGGGCCTGCAGCCCCACACCAAGGGCAGCATCACCCTCGACGGCAAGGAACTCGTCGGCCTGAACCCGCGCAAGGTGCTCGACGCAGGCGTCGGCTTCGTGCCTGAGGACCGCTCGGAGGACGGCCTCGTGAAGCAGTTCAGCATCGCCGAGAACCTCATGCTCGACCGCTCGACGGGCGCACCGTTCGCCAAGCGCGGCAACGTGCAGCGCGCATTCCGCGACCGCTTCGCGCGCGAGAAGTCGAAGGAGTTCGACGTCCGCTCGCAGGGCATCGAATCGCCTGCCGGATCGCTCTCGGGCGGCAACCAGCAGAAGGTCGTCCTCGCCCGCGAGCTCTCCCGCGACCTCCGCCTGTTCGTCGCAGCCCAGCCCACGCGCGGCATCGACGTCGGCTCGATCGAGTTCGTGCACAAGCGCATCGTCGAGACGCGCGACGCCGGCATCCCCGTCATCGTCGTCTCCACCGAGCTCGACGAAGTCGTCGCCCTCGCCGACCGCATCGCCGTCATGTACCGCGGCGGCATCGTCGGCATCGTCCCCGCGGACACACCCCGCGACATCCTCGGCCTCATGATGGCCGGCGAACTTCCAGCAGGAGCAGCAGTATGACCGACCAGAGCCAGCCCACCCCGCCTGGCACCGAGCAGCCCGTCGCTCCCGGAACCGACCCGGTGGTCGAGAACCCGGTCGCCGAGACTCCCGCCACGACCGGTGCCGTGAAAGCGACCGGACCGGACACGACGCAGCCGCGTGCCAACAAGATCATCGGCGAGATCCTCAACTCGAGCGTCGTGATCTCGATCCTCGCGGTCGTCCTCGCGATGATCGTCGGCGCCATCCTCATCGCCCTCACGGACAAGAACGTCCAGACGGCCTCCGCGTACTTCTTCAGCAGACCCGGCGACACGTTCGCGGCCATCTGGAAGTCCGCGACGGGCGCCTACGGCGCACTGTTCCAGGGAGCGATCTACAACTTCAGGCGCCCCGACTTCCTCACCGGCATCCGTCCGCTCACCGAGACGCTGACGTTCGCGACGCCGCTCATCATGGCCGGCCTCGGCGTCGGTCTCGCGTTCCGCGTCGGCATGTTCAACATCGGTGGCCGTGGCCAGATGCTCATCGCCGCGGCGTGCGCAGGCTGGGTCGGATTCACCTTCAACCTCCCGCCCGTCGTGCACCTCATCCTGGCAGTCGTCGCCGGCATCGTCGGCGGCGCCGTCTGGGGCGGCATCGTCGGTCTCCTGAAGGCCCGCACCGGTGCCCACGAGGTGATCATCACGATCATGCTCAACTACGTCGCGTTCTACCTGATCTCCTGGATGCTCTCCACGCAGGGCCTCCTGCAGGCTCCGGGCGGCAACGTCCCGAAGAGCGCGCCGGTGCACGAGAACGCGATCCTGCCGAAGCTGCTGGGGGACCGCTACAACCTCCACGCGGGCTTCCTGCTGGCAATCCTCGCGACGATCTTCGTGTGGTGGCTGTTCAACCGATCGGCCGCCGGCTTCCGGTTCCGCGCCGTCGGTGAGAACCCCAACGCCGCGCGTGTCGCGGGCATCGACGTCAAGAACACCTACGTGTACGCGATGCTCATCTCCGGTGGCCTCGTCGGTCTCGCCGGCGTCTCCCAGGTGCTCGGCACCGTGACCTCCGGGTTCGACAGCGGCATCGACGCGGGCATCGGCTTCGACGCGATCACGGTCGCCCTCCTCGGCCGCAGCAGGCCGTGGGGCATCTTCATCGCCGGCATCCTCTTCGGCGCACTGAAAGCCGGCGGGTACTCGATGCAGGCCACCCAGGGCGTGAACGTGCCGATCGACATCGTGCTCGTCCTGCAATCCCTCATCGTGCTGTTCATCGCCGCACCACCCCTCGTCCGCACCATCTTCTTCCTTCCGAAACCCGACGGCACCCGTCGGAGACGGTCGACGAACGTCTCCAAGGAGGTGACGGTCAAGTGAGCCTCGCAACCGAGCACCACGAAGCCGACGCGCCCATCGTCCTCGAAAAGGTCGCCGTCCGCAGCTGGAAGGCGCCCATCGCCTTCGGCATCTTCACCGTCGTCGCGTTCCTCCTCTTCGTCGTCTGGCACCGCGACGGCGACAGCACGTTCCGCCTCTCGGGCGACGGCGACTTCATCCAGTTGCCGGTCGTCGTCCTGCCGTCCGCCGCAACGGGCATCATCATCACGATCCTGCTCGCCGGCATCACGGGGCTCAGCGCCTCCCTCGCGTCGAAAGCGCGCAAGGTGCCGCTGTGGCTCATCACCGTCTTCGGCATCCTCTTCATGGTGGCGTTCCTCTCGTGGGCGGCCGCAGGGAAGGCGATCCCGATCACGGGTCTCCTCCTCGGCTCCGTCGCACTGAGCGTTCCGCTCATCTTCGGTGCCCTCGGCGGCGTCATCACCGAACGCGTCGGCGTCGTCAACGTCGCGATCGAGGGCCAGCTGCTCGCCGGCGCCTTCGTGAGCGCATTCGTCGCCTCCGTCACCGGCAACGCGGTCCTCGGCCTCGTGTCCGCCGCCGTCGCCGGCATGCTCGTGAGCTTCGTGCTCGCCGCCTTCTCCATCAAGTACCTCGTCGACCAGGTCATCGTCGGCGTCGTGTTGAACGTGCTCGTCACGGGCCTCACGAGCTTCCTGTACTCGCAGGTGCTCACGAAGAACGAGGCGCTGTTCAACTCGCCGCCGAAGTTCCCGCGCATCAGCATCCCGATCCTCAGCGAGATCCCGCTCATCGGACCGGCGCTGTTCCGCCAGACGATCATCGTGTACCTCATGTACATCGCCGTCGTCGTCGTGTTCTTCTGCCTCTTCTACACGCGCTGGGGTCTCCGCCTCCGCGCCGTGGGCGAGCACCCGCAGGCGGCCGACACGGTGGGCATCAACGTCAACCGCACGCGCTTCTGGAACGTGTCCCTCGCAGGAGCGATCGTCGGCCTCGGCGGTGCGTACTTCACGCTCGGCTCCGGCCTCGCGTTCAACAAGGAGATGACGGCCGGCGCCGGGTACATCGCCCTCGCCGCCGTGATCTTCGGACGCTGGGACCCGCTGAAAGCCACCCTCGCGGCGCTGCTGTTCGGCTTCACGCAGAACCTGCAGTTCGCGTTGAGCGCGATCGGATCGCCCGTGCCGAGCGAGTTCATGCTCATGCTGCCCTACGTCGTCACGATCTTCGCCGTCGCAGGCCTCGTCGGCGTCTCGCGCGGACCAGCGGCATCCGGCAAACCGTACGTGAAGGGTTGACGATGAGCACCGACATCGATTGGGAGGTCCTCCACGCCTCGGCGAAGGAGGCCATGACCCACGCCTATGTCCCGTACAGCAAGTTCCCCGTGGGGGCAGCGGCGCTCGTCGACGACGGCCGCGTCATCTCCGGCTGCAACGTGGAGAACGCGAGCTACGGGCTCACGCTGTGCGCCGAGTGCGCGCTCGTCTCCTCGCTGCACATGACGGGCGGCGGGCGCCTCGTCGCCTTCGCGTGCGTCGACGGCAACGGGAACACCCTCATGCCCTGCGGTCGCTGCCGTCAGCTGCTGTACGAGCACTCCGCGGAAGGCATGCTCCTCGACACGCTCTCGGGGATCCGCACGATCGACGAGGTCCTCCCGGACGCGTTCGGACCACGGCAACTCGAGGAGTACCAGGCATGAGCACCGTTGAAGCATTCGACGCCGTCGACCTCATTCGGACGAAACGCGACCGCGGGCAGTTGTCCACGGCGGAGATCGACTGGCTGATCGACGCGTTCACCCGCGGCTACGTCGGCAACGAGCAGATGGCGGCGCTCGCGATGGCGATCCTCCTCAACGGGATGGACCGCCGTGAGATCCGCGACCTCACCCTCGCGATGATCGCGAGCGGCGAGCGGATGAGTTTCGCCTCGCTCGACAAGCCCACCTCGGACAAGCACTCGACCGGTGGCGTCGGCGACAAGATCACCCTGCCGCTCGCGCCGCTCGTCGCCTCGTTCGGAGTCGCCGTGCCGCAGCTGTCGGGTCGGGGGCTCGGTCACACGGGAGGCACGCTCGACAAGCTCGAGAGCATCCCGGGGTGGCGTGCGGCGATCAGCAACGACGAACTCATGGCGCAGCTCGCCGACGTCGGCGCCGTGATCTGCGCTGCGGGCTCCGGTCTCGCTCCAGCGGACAAACGGCTGTACGCGCTCCGCGACATCACGGGCACGGTCGAGGCGATCCCGCTCATCGCATCGAGCATCATGTCCAAGAAGATCGCCGAGGGGACGAGCGCGCTCGTCCTCGACGTGAAGTTCGGGTCCGGCGCGTTCATGCGCGACTACGACCGCGCCGAGGAACTCGCCCGCACGATGGTCGAACTCGGCACGGACGCCGGCGTCGCGACGACGGCTCTCCTCACGGACATGAACGTGCCGCTGGGGCTCGCCATCGGCAATGCGAACGAGGTCCGCGAGTCCGTCGAGGTCCTCGCGGGCGGCGGTCCTTCCGACGTCGTCGAGCTCACGCTCGCGCTCGCGCGGGAGATGCTGACGCACGCCGGTCAGCCGGATGCCGACGTCGAGGCGGCGCTGTCCGACGGCCGTGCGATGGACGTGTGGCGTCGGATGATCATCGCTCAGGACGGCGACCCGGATGCGGCTCTGCCCGTCGCTCGGGAGACCCACACGGTCACGGCCGACCGCGACGGCGTGCTCGTCCAGCAGGATGCGCTGCCGTTCGGTATCGCCGCGTGGCGTCTGGGGGCGGGCCGAGCACGTGCGCAGGATCCCGTGGTCCACGCCGCCGGCATCGATCTGCACGCGAAGCCGGGCGACACGGTCACGGCGGGGCAGCCGCTGTTCACGCTGTCCGCTGACGACGAGGCGCGCTTCCCGCGTGCCCTGGAAGCGCTCGAGGGTGCGTGGGCGATCGGCACGACGCCGCCCCCGTCTCGCCCTCTCATCGCCGCTCGCATCGGCTAACCTCCCCGTCTCCTCCTTCGTCGGCGGCCAGCTGCGGTCCAGGTGCTTCCTAGACCGCAGCTGGCCGCCGATGAACAGGCGGGATCGTGGGGTGTGGACAACTCGAGCGAGCGATGGCGCCGGCGGGCAGTGTTGAGGGATGCCGTTTCGCAAGGAACTCCCCGTCGATTTCACGACGGCGCGGGGTGTGCAGGAAGCACTTGAGCTCGGCGTGACCTCGGCGCAGTTGCGGAATCCCGAGTTGCACGCGCCGTTTCGAGGCGTACGCGTCATGGGCGAGCTGCGTCATGTCCACGAGCTCGCCGAGTCTTATCGAAGCCTGCTCCCGATGGACGGGGCGTTCAGCCACTCGACGGCGGCGAGACTCCACGGAATGCCGCTCCCATGGAGGGAGTCCGGGCTGCCAGTGCACGTGACGATCCCTCGGCCTGGGCGCGCCAGGCAAGGACGAGGCGTCATCGGACACAGCCGACAACTCTCCGCGCACGAGATCATCGTCTCGAGGGGACTGCCGTTGACGAGCGTCGAGCGCACCTGGTGCGACCTCGCTGCGATGCTCACGCTCCCCGAGCTCGTCGCTGCCGCAGACCACCTGTTGTGGTTTCGCGCGCCGAAGACGTCACCTGCCGCACTACAAGCAGCCGTCGAAGCGTTTCGTGGGAGGCGGGGGCTGCCCGCTCTGCGAGCCGCTCTTCCTCTGCTCAGCGACCGTTCGCAGTCGAGCCCGGAGACCATGCTCCGGCTCTCGATCCAGTTCAGCCACCTTCCGCCGGTCCGCGCGAACTTTGAACACCGGCTTTCGACGGGTCGTGTGGTCTTTCTGGACCTCGCGTTCGAAGTGTTCCAGGTGGGTCTCGAGTACGAGGGCGATCACCATCGGACTGACGTGGAGCAGTGGCGATCCGATGTGCGCAGAATCGAGGAACTCACAGCAGAGGGCTGGCGGATGATGCGCGTAACGGCGACCGATGTGCGAGACATGCCGCTGCTGATCTCCCGAATCGAAGCACGTCTTCGTCAAGCAGGATGGGATGGCTGAGGACCTGCTCGTCGGCGGTTTCATGTGGTTCACGCAGAGTGCAGAGAGCACCTGGGCGCCGACGAGCAGGGCGGGAGCGAGGCGGGCGCGATACAGTGAGGACGTGACTACAGCTGACGAGAACCCCCTGTCCGGTGTCGACCTCCGGGCCCTCCCGAAGATCTCCCTGCACGACCACCTCGACGGTGGCGTGCGCCCCTCGACGATCATCGAACTGGCCGAAGCGGTGGGCGTCGACGTCCCCGTGAGCGACGCCGAAGGCCTCGCCGACTGGTTCTACGCCCAGTGCAACGCAGGCTCGCTCGTCGAATACCTGAAGACGTTCGACCTGACGATCGCCGTCATGCAGACGAAGGAGGGCCTCGCCCGCGTCGCGCGCGAGTTCGTCCAGGACCTCGCGGCCGACGGCGTCATCTACGGGGAGGTCCGCTGGGCCCCGGAACAGCACCTGCAGCGTGGCCTGAGCCTCGACGAGGTCGTCGAAGCCGTCCAGGAAGGCATCGAGCAGGGCATCGAGGACGCCGCGGCGACCGGCGCCGACATCCAGATCGGCCAGCTCGTCACGGCCATGCGCCACGCCGACCGCAGCCTCGAGATCGCCGAACTCGCCGTCCGTCACCGCGACCGCGGCGTCGTCGGCTTCGACATCGCCGGAGCCGAATTCGGTTTCCCCGCGAGCAAGCACCGCGCGGCATTCGACTACCTCGCCGCCCAGTTCTTCCCCGTCACGGTCCACGCCGGCGAAGCGGACGGCGTCGAGTCGATCCGTAGCGCCATCTTCGACGGCCGCACCCTCCGCCTCGGCCACGGCGTGCGGATCGCCGAGGACATCACGGTCGAACGCGAACGCGACGACTCCATGTACGCGACCCTCGGCCCCGTCGCCGAATGGGTCCGCGACCGCGAGATCCCGCTCGAACTGTCCCCGCAGTCGAATCTCCAGACCGGCGCGATCACCGCGTGGGGCACGGAACTCGGCGATCACCCGTTCGACCTGCTCTACCAGCTGGGCTTCAATGTCACGGTGAACGTCGACAACCGCACCATGAGCCGGACGAGCCTCACGAAGGAGCTCGAACTCCTCGCAGCCGCCTTCGACTACGACCTCGCCGACCTCGAAGCGTTCCAGCTGAACGCGGCATCCGCCGTCTTCCAGCCGCTCGAAGTGCGCGAGGCCCTCGCCGATCGCATCTCGGACGGTTTCGAGGAAGCGTTCGTCGACGGTCTCGAGGACGACGACGAAGACGCCTGAGTCGCTCCGGTCCAAGCCGGTTGTCAGGGTGGACGGGATACGCTTGAAGCGGTCTGATCCGACCGTTCCACCCAACCACTGCGAGTGACCTCAATGCCTCTGCCAGAGCTGTCCGATTCAAGCGTGGTGCTGCGCGCCGATGCACCGGATTGGCGCGCGGCCGTGACCCTCGCCGGGGAAGCGCTCCGGGTGAGCGGTGCCACCGATGCGGCGTACACCGGGCGGATGATCGACGTGATCGACGATTTCGGCGCGTACGTCGTCATCGCCCCGGGACTCGCTCTGGCACACGCCAGGCCGGGCGCGGACGTCCTCCGGGATGCGCTCTCGGTCGTGACGCTCGAGAACGCGGTGCCGTTCGGTCACCCGCACAACGACCCGGTTTCCGTGGTGCTCGGCCTCGCCGTCACCACGAGCGAGGGCCATGTGGCCTGGGTGGCCGAGATCGCGAACGTGTTCAACGACCCCACCGCCATCCCGCGGCTCATCGCGGCCACCAGCATCACCGAGGTCCGCGCCGTCATCGGCGGCGGACACACCGACACCCCGCTGGAGGCGGCATCATGAAGATCGTGGCCATCTGCGGCGCCGGAGTGGGGACGTCCGCCATCCTGAAGCTGAACGCGGAACGTGCGCTCGAAGCACTCGACATCGAGGCCGATGTGACGGCATCCGATGTCGCGAGTGTCGCAGTAGCCGCGGCGGACGCGCAGGTCATCCTGACGTCGCCGGAGCTCGTGGACCGCATCGGTCCCACCTTCGCCGAGATCGTCGTCGTGCAGAACTACTTCGACGTCGACGAGCTCACCGAGAAGCTCGAGAAGGCGCTCGGCTAGCTGACGGCTGCAGGCCCGGCAGGAGCTGACAGCTGCGGGCCCGGCTACTGTCCGGGCATGAGCACGGCTACGGTGCGCGCGGCGCGTGAATAGCACGACGGCCGACCGGGATCCGGTCGGCCGTCGTGCCGTCGTCTGCTCTCCGCCTACGCGACGAGCGCTGAGAGGTCCACTCTGAGCGCCGCGAGCCGTGCGGCGACCGCGGCGGCGCGAGTGGTCGCATCGCCCTCGGTCGACTGCACGTCGACGTAGATCTTGAGCTTCGGTTCCGTGCCGCTCGGGCGGATCATCACACGGGTGCCGTCGTCGAGCCACAGGCGCAGCACATCGCTCGCCGGGAGGTCCTCGAAGCCGTCGATCAGGTCGTCGATGCTCGTGACCGAGGCGCCGGCGACCGAGGACGGCGGCGTTTCGCGCAACCGTGTCATGACCTCGCCGATGCGGGACAGCTCGGCATAGCGGATCGAGATCTGGTCGCTGCCGAACGAACCGAAACGCTCCGCGAAGTCAGCGAGCAGCTGTTCGACGCTCTCGCCGCGCTGGGCTGCCTCCGTCGCGAAGCCGAGGAACGCGATCGCGGCGGAGATGCCGTCCTTGTCGCGGACGGTCGTGGGGTTGACGAGGTACCCGAGGGCCTCCTCGAAGCCGAAGACCATCCCTGGAGCGCGCGAGATCCATTTGAAGCCAGTGAGTGTCTCGCGGAAGCCGAGCCCGTGGGCTTCAGCGACCGTGCGGAGTGCAGGTGAGGAGACGATGGAGCATGCCAGCACGCCCTCTGGTGCGCCGTCGCCCGTCGCGGCGGCGATCGTCTGCTGCGCGGCGCGCCAGCCGAGGAGCAGGCCGACCTCGTTGCCGGTGAGGCGACGGTAGCCGTCCTCCGTCGAGGCGTCGGGGATGGCGATCGCGAGGCGGTCGGCGTCCGGGTCGTTGGCGATGATCAGATCGGCGCCGGCCTCACGGGCGGCCACGAACGACAGGTCGAGCGCGCCCGGCTCCTCGGGGTTGGGGAAGCTGACGGTCCGGAACGTCGGGTCCGGCTGGATCTGGTCGGTCACGAGGGACGGCATCGGATACCCGGCGGACTGGAGGACGCGGTTCGCCGTCTCCCAACCCACGCCGTGCATGGCCGTGTAGACGACGCTCAGCTGCTTGCCGGCCGGGGCCGGGGCCACTGCGGCGGTGGCGGCGATGTACGCGTCGACGACCGTCTCCGGCGCCACCTCGTACGCGGTGCTCCGCGGGAGGTCCTGGACGAACTGCTCCTGCGCGACCCGTTCGATGTGCGCGGCGATCTCCGCATCGGCCGGTGACACGATCTGTGAACCGTGGTGCTCGCCGCCGAGATAGACCTTGTATCCGTTGTCCTGCGGCGGGTTGTGGCTGGCCGTCACCATGACGCCGGCGCTCGTGTCGAGCTCGCGAACGGCGAACGCCAGGACGGGAGTCGGCAGCAGCCGGGGGAGGATGATGGCGCGCACGCCAGCACCCGCCATGATCGCCGCCGTGTCCGTCGCGAACACCTGCGAGTTCTTCCGGCCGTCGTAGCCGATGACGACGCTCGGCTCCGTCCCGTGCTCCGCCGCCTGCTCCACGAGGTATGCGGCGAGGCCGGCGGCGGCCTGCGAGACGAGCACCCGGTTCATGCGGTTCGAACCCGCCTCGATGCGGCCGCGGAGACCAGCCGTGCCGAACTGCAGGCGTGCGTCGAAACGGTCGTGCAGCTCCGCTTCCGCAGCTGCATCGCCGTTCGTCGCCGCCTCGATGAGGCCCGAGAGCTCTGCGCGGGTCTCCTCGTCGGGGTCCTGGGCGAGCCAGGCCGCCGCCGTCTCGACGACCGTCACAGCGCTGCGACGATCTTCGCGAGGAGTTCGCCGATCACGGCCTCCGCGTTCTGACCGGCCTCGATGACCTCGGCGTGGCTGAGCGGCGTCTTCTGGATGCCGGCGGCGAGGTTCGTGATGAGCGACATGCCGAGGATCTCCATGCCGGCCTGGCGCGCAGCGATCGCTTCGAGCGCGGTCGACATGCCGACGATGTGGCCGCCGATCGCCTTCGCCATCTGCACCTCCGCCGGGGTCTCGTAGTGGGGACCGCGGAACTGCGTGTAGACGCCCTCGTCGAGCTCTGGGGCGATCGACTTCGCGACGTCCCGGAGGCGGCTCGCGTACAGGTCGGTCAGGTCGATGAACGTGGCGCCCTCGAGCGGCGAGTCCGCCGTGAGGTTGATGTGATCGCTGATCAGGACGGGCGTCCCCGGCTTCCAGTGCTCCTTGATGCCACCGGCGCCGTTCGTCAGGATCATGACCTTCGCCCCGGCGGCTGCGGCAGTGCGGACGCTGTGGACGACGCGGCGGACGCCGTGGTTCTCGTAGTAGTGGGTGCGGGCGCCGATGACGAGTGCGCGCTTGCCGTTCGGGAGGAGGATGGAGCGCAGCGTGCCGACGTGACCGTCGAGGGCCGGCTTCGAGAAGCCGACGATCTCGGTCGCGGAGATCGTTGCCGTCGTCTCACCGATGAGATCTGCGGCCTTCCCCCAACCGCTGCCGAGGGTGAGGGCGATGTCGTGGCGTTCGACCCCCGTCTTCTCGGCGATCTGGCCGGCCGCTTCACGCGCGATCTCGAACGGGTCGACACCGGGCTGGTCGAGTGGGTTCACGAAGGTTTCAGACATCCTCATACTCTAAGCATCAGGACGGGCCGAGCCCAACAGCTTGCGCCGCGTATCCCGTGCTCATCCGAGCAGGGCCCGGGTCTGGTCCGCGCGGGGTCCGGGTCCGATTCGTCGCTGATCACCTAGGGGATCCACGCATCGCCGGTTTGGCGCGGAATGCACTGTGCAGGACAATGGTGGTATGGCCAACGAGTTCGAACGCAAGCAGCGAGTCGCGATCCTCGGAGGCGGACCAGGCGGATACGAAGCCGCCCTCGCAGGCGCACAATTGGGTGCGGATGTCACCCTCATCGAACGCATCGGCGTCGGCGGATCCGCCGTCATCACGGACGTCGTCCCCTCGAAGAGCCTCATCGCCACGGCGGACGCAGTGGGTGCGATCGGTGAAGCCGCAGATCTCGGAGTCCAGTTCTTCGTCCGCTCGGAAGCGACCGGCAAGCCGATGCGGCCCGAGATCGCCGTGAACCTCGCCGCCGTCAACAAGCGACTGCTCGGCCTCGCCCGCCAGCAGTCCGAGGACATGCGCGCAGGCCTCATCCGCGCGGGCGTCCGCATCATCGCAGGCCAGGGGCGCCTCGACGGCCCGAACGCCGTCATCGTCTCCACCGACACCTCCGGCGGCACCGACTTCGACCGCATCGAAGCCGACACGATCGTCGTCTCCGTCGGCGCGAGCCCCCGCCAGCTGCCGTCCGCTCTGCCGGACGGGGAGCGCATCCTCACCTGGACGCAGCTCTACAACCTCACCTCCGTGCCTGAGCACCTCATCGTCGTCGGCTCCGGTGTGACCGGCGCCGAGTTCGCCTCCGCCTACACGGCGCTCGGCTCGAAGGTCACGCTCATCTCGAGCCGCGACCAGGTCCTCCCGGGCGAGGACGCCGACGCCGCCGCCGTCATCGAGAACGTCTTCAAGCGCAACGGCATGACGGTGCTCTCGAAGTCCCGCGCCGATTCCGTCGAGCGCACCGAGAACGGTGTCGTCGCGACGCTGTCCGACGGCCGCCGCATCGAGGGCACGCACTGCCTGATGGCGGTCGGCTCCATCCCCAACACGGCCGAGATCGGGCTCGAAGAGGCCGGCGTGCAGCTGACCGAGTCCGGCCACATCCGCGTGAATCGAGTGGCCCGCACGAGCGTCCCCAACATCTACGCGGCCGGCGACTGCACCACGTTCATGCCGCTCGCGTCCGTCGCATCGATGCAGGGCCGCACGGCGATGCTGCACGCGATGGGCGATGCCGTGAACCCGACCGAGATCCGCAACGTGGCTGCGAACATCTTCACGCAGCCGGAGATCGCGACCGTCGGGTGGACGCAGAAGCAGATCGAGGACGGCATCGCGCAGGGCGAGATCTACAAGCTGCCGCTCGCGCAGAACCCGCGGGCGAAGATGATGGGGATCAAGGACGGCTTCGTGAAGCTGTTCGCGCGCACCGGCAGCGGCACCGTCATCGGCGGCGTCATCGTGGCGCCCAAGGCGAGCGAGCTCATCTTCCCGCTCGCGCTGGCCGTGGAGCAGCGGTTGAACGTCGACCAGGTGGCACGTGCATTCACCGTCTACCCGTCGCTCACCGGTTCGATCACCGATGCCGCGCGGGCGATGCACATCGTCCAATAGCCCGCCGCCTCGTTACTTTCGTAATTCCGGAATTCGTGTGACCAATGAGACTATTTCGGCCGATATCGGCTGATTTCGTCACTCCTGTCACACCTTCTCCGGAATTGTGAAAACTGGGTGGGACGCTGAGGCTGCTCCACAGGGGCGCTCGACGGTGCAGTTGTCCACAGTTGGGTCAGCGAGAGATCTGGCAAGGGTCGCCTTCGTGAGGCTGGCTGGATGCTCACTCTCGCGGACCACATCATGCAACTCGGCGGCGTCGCGACACGACGACAGCTGCTGCATCGCGGCTTCACCGGGTATCAGATGACGGCAGCCGTCCGGACCGGTCTCATCATTCGGGTGCGGCAGGGGTACTACTGCACCGCAGAAACCGATGTCGCGAAGCGGGTGGCGGTCTTCATCGGGGGTTCGGTCGGCTGTGTGACCGCCGCCGCGAGCTACGGATTGTGGGCAGGGAACGATACGCGCGTCCATGTGACCGTGCCGGATGACGCGACGAGGCTCCGCCCGAAGAAGCCCGCCTTCCGCGCCGCGGATGAAGTTCCCCCCGGAATCGTGCTCCATTGGAGCCCGGAGCCCCGCCCCGCCGTGGGAGGCCGTGAGACCTGGCGCGTCTCGCCAGCGGAGTGCGTTCGGCAGGTCATGCGATGCGCGGATGCGGAGACCGCCATCGCTTCCTGGGCAACGGCCCTTCGAAGTGGCCTGCTCTCGGTCGACGAGCTCGCAGCGGTTGCCGTCCAGCTTCCTGCCGCGGCTCGACATCGAGCGAGCCAGGTCCGCGCCGGTGCAGATTCAGGGTTGGAAGCGATCGCCATGCATCGCGTGCGACTCCTCGGCCTTGACGTTCGTCAGCAAGTCGAGATCGGAGGGGTTGGGAGGGTCGACGCGCTCATCGAGGGTCGAGTCGTGCTCGAGATCGACGGCTACGCCTATCACTCCGCGCCGGACCGTTTCGAGAACGATCGCCGACGCGATGCACTCCTCACTGCGGCGGGATATGTCGTGATACGCCTGAGCTATCAGCAGGTCATGAACGACTGGGCGTTCTGCCGGGCGTGCATCCTCGGGGCGCTGGCCACCCACTGACTGGCGGGTGACCCTCACTGAGTACAGCTGTATTGAGCACAATTCCGGAATTCATGTAACAGGAGTGACGAAACCGGCCGAATTCGGCTGATTTCGTCACTCCTGTCACACGTTCTCCGGAATTGTGAAAAACCCAAAAGGGAAGGCGGGGGAGGGCGCGGGTCAGGCGATGGTGAGGAGCTGGTGACCGGAGGAGACCGTTGCACCGACCGTCGCATCGATCGAACCGACGACACCGTCCTTGTGCGCCGTGATCGGCTGCTCCATCTTCATCGCCTCGAGCACGATGACGAGGTCGCCCTTGACGACCTGCTCGCCCTCAGCGACGGCGATCTTCACGATCGTCGCCTGCATCGGCGCAGTGACCGAGTCGCCGGTGGTCGTGGAGACGGCGGCGCCGCTGTTGCGACGCTGCGGCACCGGGGCTGCTGCACGCTTGCCGGAACCGAGCTGGCCGCCGGGCAGGCTGACCTCGAGTCGCTTGCCGCCGACCTCGACGACGACCGTCGAACGCTCGGCAGCGGGACGCTGCTCCTCGATAGAACCGTTCCACGGCTCGATGTCGTTGACGAACTCCGTCTCGATCCACCGCGTGTAGACGCCGAACACGCCGTCCTCGGCGGTGAAGGCGGGATCGCGGACGATCTTGCGGTGGAAGGGGATGACGGTCGGCAGGCCAGCGACCTCGAACTCGTCGAGTGCACGGCGGCTGCGTTCGAGCGCCTCCGCGCGGTCGCGGCCCGTGACGATGATCTTGCCGAGCAGCGAGTCGAACGCGCCGGAGATCGTGTCGCCCGCGGTCACGCCGGAGTCGAGACGGACACCGGGGCCACCGAACGTCTTGAAGACGTGGATCGGGCCCGGCTGAGGGAGGAAGCCGCGACCCGGGTCCTCGCCGTTGATGCGGAACTCGAATGAGTGGCCGGTGGGCTTCGGGTCCTCGTAGTCGAGGACGCCGCCCTCTGCGAGACGGAACTGCTCGCGGACGAGGTCGATGCCGGTGACTTCTTCGGAGACCGGGTGCTCGACCTGCAGGCGCGTGTTCACCTCGAGGAAGGAGACGGTGCCGTCCTGGCCGATGAGGAACTCGCAGGTTCCCGCGCCGACGTAGCCGACCTCCTTGAGGATGGCTTTGGAAGCGCGGTAGAGCTCGGTGTTCTGCTCGTCGGTCAGGAACGGCGCGGGCGCCTCCTCGACGAGCTTCTGGTGGCGGCGCTGCAGCGAGCAGTCGCGCGTGGAGACGACGACGACGTTGCCGTGCGCGTCGGCGAGGCACTGGGTCTCGACGTGGCGCGGGCGGTCGAGGTACTTCTCGACGAAGCACTCGCCACGACCGAAGGCGGCGATCGCCTCGCGGGTCGCGGACTCGAAGAGCTCGGGCACCTCTTCGCGGGTGCGGGCGACCTTGAGACCGCGTCCGCCGCCGCCGAAGGCCGCCTTGATGGCGACGGGCAGGCCGTGGACGTCGACGAAGTCGAGGACTTCTTCGGCGCCGGAGACGGGGTTGATCGTGCCGGGGGCGAGCGGTGCGCCGACCTTCTCGGCCACGTGGCGCGCGGAGACCTTGTCGCCGAGGCGCTCGATCGCCTCCGGTGACGGACCGATCCAGATGAGTCCGGCTCCGATGACGGCGCGAGCGAAGTCCGCGTTCTCGGCGAGGAAGCCGTACCCGGGGTGCACGGCGTCAGCGCCGGACCGGCGGGCGACCGAGAGGATCTTGTCGATCACGAGGTAGGTGTCGGCACTCGTGGTGCCGTCGAGCGAGTAGGCCTCGTCGGCGAGGCGTGCGTGGAGTGCATCGCGATCCTGGTCGGCGTAGACGGCGACGGACGCGATCCCGCTGTCCCTGGCCGCACGGATGACACGGACAGCGATTTCGCCACGATTGGCGATCAGGACCTTGGAGATATGAGACACAGTTCCCTAGCCTATTGCCAGTTCCGTGCCCTCCTTTGGTTCACACCGACAAAAACCATGCGGGGAGTGCGTCGGTGTCCTACAAAGCCAGCAGCGAAAAGCGCCGATGCAGGTGAACACGGCTGCAACCGAATCCGATGCGATGACTCGCCTAGAGCGCTCCCGCCCGGTTGCGGAGCTGGTGCCAGTCGTGGCCGAGCGAGCGCACGAGACGGCGCAGTGTCGGAAGGGACATGCCGACGACCGTGCTCGGATCGCCGTCGATGCGCGTGATGAAAGCGGCTCCGAGGCTGTCGATCGTGAATGCACCGGCGACGAGCAGCGGTTCGCCGGAGGCGATGTAGGCGTCGATCTCGTCGTCGTCGATGTCGTCGGCGAAGGTGACGTCCGCGCTCGCGACGCTGCCGACGGCACGTGGTTCGTCGCCGGTGCAGTCGATGAGCCAGTGCCCGGAGAACAGGGTGCCCGTGCGCCCGCGCTGCGCGAGCCAGCGTTCCCGAGCCCGTTCGGCGGTGTGCGGCTTGCCGTTCACGACGCCGTCGAGCACGAACACGGAGTCGCCGCCGAGGATGAGATCGACGGACTCGCCGCGTTCCCGGACGACGGCGAGCGATGCCTCGGCCTTCGCCTGCGCGAGCAGCGCGACGATCGCACCCGGGTCGAGCGGTCCGCCCGCCGCCGCTTCGGCTTCCGCGACGACGCGGTCCTCGTCGACCGAGGACGGCACGATGACGGGTTCGATGCCGCTGGAGCGGAGGAGCGCGAGACGTGCGGGGGACGTCGAAGCGAGGGTGAGGCGCATGGCGGCCTTTCGCTGTGCGGCGCGCTGTGTGACATGCTCGACGGATGAGCACGCCATCGCCACGCACCGTTGAACTGGAGATCTCCAACGTAGCCCACGGTGGTGTTTTCGTCGCCCGGCTCGAGGGTCGGGTGGTCTTCGTCCCGGACACGCTGCCGGGGGAGCGCGTCCTCGCCCGCATCGTGGATGAGAACGAGAAGCGGTTCTGGCGGGCGGACACCCTCGAGGTGCTCGAGGCGTCGGAGCACCGCAAGCCGCACGTGTGGGCCGAGGCGTCGATCGAACGGGCTCCCGAGGATCGTCCGGGTGGTGCCGAGTTCGGTCACATCGAGCTCGCGCACCAGCGTGCGTTGAAGCACCGCGTCCTGGCGGAGGGCCTCGAGCGGTTCGCGGACTCGACGTTCGCGTTCGACGTCGCGCCCGTCGAGGACGAGACCGAGGACGGCACGCGCTGGCGCACTCGCGTCTCCCTCCACGTGGATGCGGACGGCAAGGTCGGTCCGTACGCCGCCCGTTCCCACCGTGTCATCCCCGTGACCGATCTGCCGCTCGCCACCGAGGGCGTCGCTGCGGCGGCCGCGATCCGTGAGCTGCCGTACAAGGCGACCTCGATCGACATCGTCGAACCGTCCTCCGGCGGCGTCCGCGTGCTCTCCCGCACGGATGACACGCAGCAGAAGCGCGGCAAGCGCCGTCCGGCCCGTCCGCCGGTCGATCCGATCCGCGAGCGCGTCGGCGACCGTGAGTTCCTCGTCGATGCCGCCGGGTTCTGGCAGGTGCATCGCAAGGCCGCCTCCACGCTCCAGAAGGCCGTGGTCGATGCGATCGACGACGCCGCGTTCGATCCTCGCGCGGCGAACCTCGACCTGTACGGCGGCGTCGGCCTCCTCGCCGCGGCCGTCGGAGACCGCTTCGGTTCGACGACGCGCATCGTCACGGTCGAGAGCGATGAACGCGCCACGGAGTTCGCGGGGGAGAACCTCGTCGACTGGGTCGGCGCACAGGCCGTCACCGCGAGGGTCGACTCGTTCCTCCGCCGCGAGATCGCTGGAGCCTCCGCGTCGGACCTCACGCGCTACGCCTCGGCGACCGTCGTGCTCGATCCGCCGCGTTCCGGCGCCGGTCGCGAGGTCGTCGCGAGCCTTGCCGAGCTGCGACCGGCGAGCATCGTGTACGTCGCGTGCGACCCCATCGCGCTCGCCCGCGACGTTGCGCTCCTGCGCGACGGCGGCTACGAACTGACCCGCCTGCAGGGCTACGACCTCTTCCCGAACACGCATCATCTGGAGTCCGTCGCGACGTTCACCCGGGTCTGAGCGGCCTGCGGGCGGACGTCGACACCTCGGCGATCCGCCGGCGATCCGCCCGCGACACGCCGCCTCGACGCGCCACGCACGACTCGCTACGCGACCGGAGCGCGACGCGGCCCGCCGCGCCACTACGATGGGATCCGTGGTGACTGTCGCGATCATTGATGACCATGAGTCCGTGAGACTCGGTATCGCAGCGGTGTGCGCGCACGCCGGCTACGAGGTGATTGCGAGTGCCCCGACTGCGGTGGAGTGCGTCACCGAGTTGAACGGTCGCGTTCCCGACGTGGTCGTCCTCGACCTGTCGCTCTCCGACGGCAGCACGCCGACGAGCAACATCCACACCGTGCAGGCCACCGGCGCGCACGTGCTGATCCACTCGATCGCCGACCGCGTCGCCCTCGTCCGCGAGGCGCTCGCCGCCGGAGCGGCCGGTGTGATCCCGAAGTCGTCGCCGACCGACACCGTCATCGACGCCATCGGCACCGTCGCTCGCGGTGAAGTCCTCAACAACCTCGAATGGGCGAGCGCGATCGACGCCGACAGCGACTTCGCCCGCGCGCAGCTGGGCCGTCGCGAGCGCGACGTCCTGCACCTTTACGCGTCCGGACTTCCGTTGAAGACGGTCGCCATGCAGCTCGGCATCGCCTACTCGACCGCGCGGGAGCACATCGACCGCATCCGCGTGAAGTACGTCGAGGTCGGCCGTCCCGCACCCACCAAGGTCGATCTGCTGCGTCGCGCAGTCGAAGACGGGATCCTCCCTGGCCTGGACCAGGGCGGGACGGATGTCTCCTAGCCTGCGGGGCCCAGACCGGCATCCCGCGATTCGCGACGGAGCGAAGGATCCTTCGGCGCAGCGCCGGATGCTGAACACCGCGAACTTCGAACGCCTCCTCGGTCGTTCGGTCGCGCTCATCGGCACCGTGTTCGGGCTGCAGACGGCGTTGACCGCTGCCGGACAGGGCATCCAGATCGACGGCTGGCTGGGCATTGTCTACGTCGTCGCCGTCTTCGGCACCCTGTTCATCGCGATCGTCTGCAGCTTCTTCCTCTGGCACCACCGCGGCGCATCGGCAGTGTTCGCCGGCGTCTTCGCCGTGGCGCTCGTGATCTGGCCGCTCGTGAGCGATGACGTGCCGCGCGACGTCAACCAGGAACCGTGGATCTGGTACCTGTGCTCGATCGCCGCCGCGTTCGCCGTGGTCGCGATCCCGCTCCGCGCGGCGATCCTGTACACGCTCCTCACCTCGCTCATCTACGGCATCAACCGGATCGTCGATGCCGACTTCGTTCAGCCGTCGTGGGAGATCGGTGCGCTCGACGCGTCGTACGCCATGATCATCAGCGGTCTGATCGTGGTGCTCGTGAGTCTCTTCCGAACCCTCGCGAGCCGGGTCGACGTCGCCCGCGCCGCAGCCCTCGCGACCTACGACGCCGCCGTCAAGCAGCACGCGACCGAGGTCGAGCGCGTCGAGGTCGACTCGATCGTGCACGACAGCGTCCTCGCATCGCTGCTCGCGGCCGACCGGGCGGCGAGCCCGGAGTCCGAAGCCCTCGCCGTGGGGATGGCGCGCGTCGCGATCGAACAGCTCGAGGGCATCGGCGCGCCCGTCACGAGTGAGGACGAGGTCACGGGCCTCGCCGATCTCATCGAACGCCTCCGTGTCGCCGTCTCGATGATCGCGGAGCCGTACACGGTGACGATCGAAGGGTCGTCTGGCCGCGTCCTGCCCGTCTCGGTCGCCAACGCGATCTACTGGGCGACGGTGCAGGCGATGGTGAACAGCGTCGAGCACGCCGGTGCCGGCGTGCTCCGCACCCTGCACATCGAGGGGATCGCCACGGGCGGCGTCCGCGTCGTCATCGCCGATGATGGAATCGGTTTCGACCCCTCGCAGGTCGCCGAGGAGCGCTTGGGACTCAAGGTCTCGATCGTCGAACGCGTCGCCGGTGTCGGCGGCCACACGACGGTCGACTCAGCGCCCGGCCGTGGCGCCGTCATCACGATCGAATGGTCCCCGGAGGTGCACGTATGACCCCGGCACCGAGGTACGCCCTCGTCATCCTCGCCGCCCTCTTCTCCGGCTACCACCTGCTCCGAGCGGCGCTCACGCTCGACACGCCCCGCAACGTCCTGCCCATCATCATCGCGATGGTCATCTATGCGGCGGCAAGCATCCTCAGCCTCTGGCCGAGCAAGAGCACCCGGCTCCCGCCGTGGTTGGCGAGCTTCAACCTCGCGACCGCGATCGTCGTCCCGTTGCTCGTCACGAGCCAGCTGAACCCCGCACTCAACAACGGCTATGCGTCCTGGCACGTCGCGTCGATCGGCACGCTCATGACGATCACGGTCGTCCGGCAGCGCGAACTCATCGCGTACATCGGCATCATCTTCCTCTCCGTCCAGTCGATCGTGTGGGCGGGGCCAGGCCTCGCCTTCGGCATGGGGCTGAGCGGCAGCATCATCTGGGTCGTGCTTGCGAGTGTCCTGACGAGATCGATCGCGGGTGCGCGGCACGATGCGGAGCGGCTCACGGAGGCGGAGCACGCTACCTCCGACTGGCAGGCCGCGCAGTACGCGCACGTGCACGAGCGCCGTCGTCGGCTCAGCCAGACGAGTCGTCTCGCGACGCCGATGCTCCGCACGATCATCGCGAACGACGGCCGACTGTCCGCCGCGGACCGCACGGAGTGCCGGACGCTCGAAGCGAGTCTGCGCGATGAGATCCGCGGGCGCCACCTCCTGAACGACGCCGTCCGCCAGGAGGTCCTCGCGGCACGTCGTCGCGGCGCGATCGTCAACATGCTCGATGAGGGCGGACTCGACGAGCTCGAACCGGACGAGCTCCAGACGATCCTCGACCGCCTCGCCGCCGCGCTCTCGTCCTCCCGCGCTTCGCGTCTCATCGTGCGCAGCGTCCCGGACGACGAGCGGGTGGCCGTGACGGTCGTCGGCCTGAAGCCGGCGCACCACGACCCAGCCACCGCATCGGACGACGACGATGACGATTCCGAGGAGCTCGAATTGTGGCTGGAGATCCCGCGCCACGGCTCCTCTGACGACGTTCCGCTGCGCGGCACGGGGCTCTCGGACGCAAGCGGCCGCTGAGACGGCTGGCGGAGGCCGGTGGACGGCGACGAACGCCGGCGGAGACGTGTGGACGGCGACAGCCGGTCGATTCAGCCGACAGCCGGCGGGGTTCTGCGTGCGACGAGCACTCGCATCGGCTGAACAGGCCATCAAGGCGCTGCAGCACGTTCGCGGGTCACGCAAACCCCCTGAAAACAGGGAAGAGGGCCGGCACCCGATGCCGGCCCTCTGTTGACGTTCGTGGGTCAGAGCAATAACCCGAATATTGCTCTGACCCGCCCCCCAAACTCCCGCTCGCTTGCCCTAGATGGAGCGAGAGCTGGTGGTGCGGCCCGATGAGACACACCTATCGCTATTGATACTGCCCCCTCAGGGCTCTCCCCAACAGTCGGCACTATGGAGGACATGGTCGGGCGTCTTGATTTTTTGCGCGCGACAGACCGAGTCGGCGCCGGGGCGCACGAAACCATGGTGCTCGAGCGACGCGTGGCGATCCCGGCGGGAATCACCGATCACCCGCCCGATCAGGCGTCGAAACCGCGCCAGCGTCCGGGACCGACGATGAGCGGCTTCCGCAGGGCGCGCTGGCTCCGCTGCCACGGGGTCTGCAGGGGCGCGTCCTCCGAGGAGTCGTCCTCCGCGGCGCCGTCGGCGATCGCCTGCGTGAGGACGGCCGTGAGCGCCGCGACCTCTTCGTCCGTGGGAGCGCCACGGACGATCCGGATGTCGATCTCGGCCGGCTCGGTCACAGCGGGATGTTCCCGTGCTTCTTCGCGGGCAGGCTCGCACGCTTCGTGCGGAGGGCGCGCAGGGCCTTGATGACGGCGACGCGCGTCGCAGCCGGCTCGATGACGCCGTCGAGCTCGCCGCGTTCTGCGGCGAGGAACGGGCTGGCCACGTTGTACGTGTACTCGTTCGCGAGCTTCGTGCGGACGGCCGCGACGTCCTCGCCGGCCTCCTCCGCGCGCTTGATCTCGCCGCGGTAGAGGATGTTGACCGCGCCCTGACCGCCCATGACGGCGATCTCGGCCGTCGGCCAGGCGAGGTTGATGTCGGCGCCCAGCTGCTTCGAGCCCATCACGATGTACGCGCCGCCGTAGGCCTTGCGCAGGATGACCGTCACAAGCGGCACGGTCGCCTCGGCGTACGCGTAGAGCAGCTTCGCGCCGCGGCGGATGACGCCCGTCCACTCCTGGTCGGTGCCCGGCAGGTATCCGGGGACGTCCACGAGGGTGAGGATCGGGATGCTGAACGCATCGCAGAACCGCACGAACCGGCTGGCCTTCTCGCCGGCCTCGATGTTGAGCGTGCCCGCCATCTGCGAGGGCTGGTTGGCGATGACGCCGACCGAGCGGCCTTCGACCCGGGCGAACCCGATGACGATGTTGGGCGCGAAGAGCGGCTGGACCTCCAGGAAGTCGCCGTCGTCGACGACGTGCTCGATGACCGTCTTGACGTCGTACGGCTGGTTCGCGGAGTCGGGGATGAGGGTGTTGAGCTTGCGGTCCTCATCGGTGGTCTCGAGTTCCACCTCGGTGGGGAAGACGGTCGCCTCGGACAGGTTGTTGTCCGGGAGGAAGCCGACGAGCGTGCGGGCGTAGTCGAGCGCGTCGCCCTCGTCGCTCGCGAGGTAGTGGGCCACACCGGAACGCGTGTTGTGGGTGAGCGCGCCGCCGAGCTCCTCCATGCCGACGTCCTCGCCCGTGACCGTCTTGATGACGTCGGGGCCGGTCACGAACATCTGGCTGGTCTTGTCGACCATGATGACGAAGTCGGTGAGGGCGGGGGAGTACACGGCACCGCCGGCGGCCGGTCCCATGATGATCGAGATCTGCGGGATGACCCCGGAGGCCTGCGTGTTGCGGCGGAAGATCTCGCCGTATTTGCCGAGGGCGACGACGCCCTCCTGGATCCGGGCTCCGCCGGAGTCGAGCATGCCGATGATGGGCACACCCGTCTTGAGAGCGAGGTCCATGACCTTGATGATCTTCTCGCCGGCGACCTCGCCGAGCGATCCGCCGAAGATCGTGAAGTCCTGCGAGTACACGGCCACCTGGCGGCCGTGGATGGTGCCGGTGCCCGTCACGACGGCATCGCCGTATGGCCTGGAGCGGTCCATGCCGAAGGCCGTGGTGCGGTGACGGACGAACTCGTCGAGCTCGACGAAGCTGCCGTGGTCGAGGAGCTGCTCGATGCGCTCCCTGGCCGTCATCTTGCCCTTGGCGTGCTGTTTGGCGATGGCCGTCTCGCCACTCGCCGTCACCGCCTCGTGGTAGCGCGCTTTCAGGTCGGCGAGCTTGCCAGCAGTCGTGTACATGTCTGGGCCGGGGGTGGTTTCGTCGGTCACCGTTTCACCTTACCGTCCGTCCCCTCCACCAGGCCGTTGACGACAAGGCACAATCCGGGGTCGGATCCGTTGTCGGGGGTCTCCAATGGGTGCCGGGTGATGGACCCGGCGTCCTCCGGGCCGCTCGTTAGGCTGAACGGATGGACCTGCCTCGCACCGCCGCCGTCGTCTCCCGACTCGAGATCCTCGCCTTCGCCGGCTCCACGAACGACGAGCTCGTGGCGCGCGCCACCGGGACGGACACTGCCGAGTGGCCGGACTTCTCCGTCGTGCTGACCGACGACCAGCGGGGCGGCCGTGGTCGCCTGGGGCGCCCGTGGGTGGTGCCGGCCGGCGCATCGGTCGCGGTCTCGTTGCTGCTGCGACCCGTCACCCCGTCGGGTGCACCGCTCGGGATCGCGGGATACGGCTGGATCCCGCTGCTCGCCGGGGTGGCGCTGCACCGCGCGCTGCACGGGCTCGGCATCGAGGCCGGCGTGAAGTGGCCGAACGATGTGCTCGTCGACGGCGCGAAGATCTCCGGCATCCTCTCGGAACTCCTCCCCGGCGCGACGGGGGCGATCGTCGGCACCGGCATCAACCTCCGTCAGACGCGAGAGGAACTGCCCACGGACTGGTCGACCTCGCTCGCGCTCGCGGGCGTCGCCGACCCGGATCCCGATGCCGTGGTCTCCGCCTACCTCGCCGCCTTCCGCGAGCTGTACGAGGCGTACGTCGCGGCCGACGGCGATGCGGTCGCGAGCGGCCTGCGGGACGCCGTCATCGCCTCGTGCGTCACCCTCGGGACGGCCGTCCGCGTGGAACTCCCCGGGAGCGTCTTCCTCACGGGGACCGCGGAGTCGATCGATGCACTCGGGCAGCTCATCGTGCGCGATGGGGCCGGCGTCCTCACGACGGTCTCGGCAGGGGACGTCACGCATGTGCGGCCCGCCGCCGACCCGCTCGCTCCTGGTCGCTGAGCCTGTCGAAGTGCATGGCCCTTCGACAGGCTCAGGGACCGGAGCGGACGGATCGACCCCGGTCGCTGAGCTTGTCGAAGCGCGTGACCCCTTCGACAGGCTCAGGGACCGGACACGTCGACCCCGGTCGCTGAGCTTGTCGAAGCGCGTGACCCCTTCGACAGGCTCAGGGACCGGAGCGGACGGATCGACCCCGGTCGCTGAGCCTGTCGAAGTGCGTGACCCCTTCGACAGGCTCAGGGACCGGACCGCACCGGATCACGGATCCTCGGGGTGGCTGAGGAGGAGTTCAGGCTCGGACTGGTAGAAAGGTGAACATGGCTGATCCCGGCGTGACGGGGCCGGACAGGCCGGCCCCTCCTGCGGCGGCGACCGAACGGGTCGTCGCACGCCTGCGTCCGCATGCCCGGATCCTGTTCTTCCCCGCCCTCCTGCTCATCGCGTCGGTGGGTGCGATCGCGTACTTCTTCGGATCGTTCCCGGAAGCGTGGCAGAACTGGGCGGTCCTCGGCGGCGGTGTGCTCGTCATCCTCCTCGGCTGTGTGCTGCCGTACGTGAACTGGATGTCGGTGCGCTACGTCATCACGACGCGTCGCCTCATCGTGCGTCGCGGCTTCTTCGTGCGCGTCCGCCAGGAGCTGTACCACGCTCGCGGATACGGCATCACGGTCCACCGCACCTGGCTGCAGAGTGCGTTCCGGAGCGGCAACGTGCGGGTGACCTCCGGCGGCGAACTGCCGGTGGTGCTGCGCGATGTCCCCTCAGCAGTCCTCGTGCAGAACGCGCTCCACGAGCTCGTGGCCGAGAACCAGAGCATCGTCGCCCCGTATCCGGGCGCTTCGTCGTCGATGCCGACCACCAACTTCGGCTCTGGCTTCGGCGGCGGTCAGACGGGTCAGGCTCCGCACCACGGCGGCCAGCACGGTTTCGGCGGGAACAGCGGCTACGGCGGCAACAACGGCTACGGCCCGACCGGCGGCATCGCCTGAGCCCACTCGGGCACACCCTGAGCGGACCCGGGCGGATCCGCGGCGGACCCGCGAGGATCGCTTCACGCTGAGGCGATGGGCGGAGTCCGCTCGCCCGATCCTCGCGCGACGAGGGTCGTGGGCAAGACGAAGGTGCGCGGTTCGACGGTGTGCGCCCCGAGGTGTTCGAGGGCGAGCAGACCGGCCCGCCGCCCCATCTCGACCGGATCGTTCGCGACGACCGTGATGCCGATGAATTCCGCGAGGTCGAAGTCGTCGAAGCCGATGAGGGCCGGACGGTCCGCCTCCGGCCGGTTGCCGAACGCCTGCAGCGCGCCGACCGTCGCCCGGTTGTTGCTCGCGAACACGGCGGTGGGCGGTTCGGCGAGGTCGAGGAGCTCGGTCGTCCGGTGGCACGCGGTCATCGCATCGTGGGCACCATCGCGGACGAGTTCCCGCCAGCTCTCGATTCCGGCCGCGTCCATCGCCTCCGCGAAGCCCGCGAGACGGTCCCGGTAGGTGGGCAGCCAGGCGTAGTCGCCGAGGAAGGCCGCGCGACGGTGTCCGAAGGAGAGGAGGTGCGCAGCCGCATCGCGACTGCCGCCGTGGTTGTCGAAGACCACGGAGTCCGCCGCGATGCCGGAGGCCGCGCGGTCGACGAAGACGACGGGGATGCCGCGATCCTGCAGGGAGCGGTACTCGGCGTGCTCGTCCATCGCGGACACGACGATGACTGCCTTCACCTGTCGTCTCGCGAGTTCGTCGACGAGCGCGCGTTCCGTCTCGGCGGATTCATCGGAGCTCGCGAGTGTGAGCTGGAGGCCTTTCCCGCGGATCTCGTCTTCGACGCCCTTCGCGAGCGCGGCGTAGAACGGGTTGGCGAGGTCGCCGGTGACGAGACCGACGGTGTTCGAGGTGATGCCGCGGGCGAGGAGACTCGCCATCGTGTTGAGCTGGAAGCCGAGCGCGGAGGCGGAGCCGAGGACGCGGTCGCGCGTCTCCTGGCGGACGTACTGTTCGCCGTTGACCGCTCGCGATGCCGTCTTGAGGCTCACGCCGGCGTGGTCGGCGACGTCCTGGAGGGTCACGGCGCCGCGCGGGCTCTGGACCCCGCGTGCGCTGCCGCTCGTGGCTTCGTCCACGCTGCTCCGTTCGGGTCGCTCAGGTGAATGTCCGACAAACGTCGGCTTGACAGGAGATTGGCACATCGCCAAGATACACACTATGACAGCGCTGTCACAGACGGCGCCGCGACCCCCACCTCTGAGATTTGGAGTCCCGTTGACATCGACGTCGACGACCGCCCGACCGCGGTCAGCCCCACGCCATCTGAAGCGCCCGAGGGCGCTCCTCGCCCTCGTCGTCGCAGCCTCCGCCGCGGCGTCAGGCCTCGTCATCGCCGCGCCGGCCAACGCCGCGTCGGACGCGACGTTCTGGTCGTCCTTCGAAAGCGCCGACCCCCAGCCGGCCGACAGCAAGCCGTTCGGCCAACAGACCAACGTCACCGGTTCGCGTTTCGCGGCCGGCAGCCTCCTCGGTTCCGTCGACCAGGTCACCTTCAGCGCCCAGAACACCCCGAACGAAGTCGCCGCGAACCTCGCCGACGGCAACGTCAACAGCAAGTGGCTCGCCTTCGCCTCGGCGGGCTGGGTCGCCTACCACCTGAAGACCCCGCAGGTCGTGCGCGGCTACTCGCTCACCTCCGCCGACGACGCGCCGGGCCGCGACCCGCGCAACTTCCAGATCGAGGGCTCCACGAACGGGACCGACTGGGTCGCGATCGACGCCCAGACCGACCAGAGCTTCTCCGATCGCAAGACCACCAAGAGCTACACGGCGGCGAACGAGACCGCGTACCCCTGGTACCGGCTCAACGTCCTCGCGATCGGCAGCGGGAACATCGTCCAGCTCGCCGACTGGGACATCAACGATGGAACGACGACCCCGCCGCCGGCATCGCCCATCGTCACCCAGGTCGGAGCCGGACCCACCTCCGGCTACAACATGAAGTCGGGCGCAGGATTCTCCGGCGCGAAGTCGCTTCGCTACGCCGGTTCGCACCTCGGTGACGGTGAAGCGATCGCGACGAACGAGCTGCTCTCCGTCGACGTCCCGATCACGGCCGGCCAAGAGCTCAGCTACAAGATCTTCCCCGAGCTGGGATCCGGGCTGCAGTACGCCGCGACGTACGCCGCGATCGACCTCGTCCTCGACGACGGCACGCGAACCTCTGCCAAGGGCCTCCTCGACGGCAACGGCTTCGGCTCCGACGCCAAGGCCCAGGGCACGCAGAAGGCCCTCTACGCCAACCAGTGGAACTCCGTCCACGTCGACCTCTCCGGCCTCGAAGGCCGCCGCGTCTCGAAGATCCTCCTCAGCTACGACAACCCGGGCGGCGCAGCCGGTACGAAGTTCGCCGGCTGGATCGACGATGTGAGCATCGCCCCGGCCGCCACGGTCGACGGCTCGAGCCTCGTCAACTACGTCGACACCCGCCGAGGGACGCTGTCCAGCGCGAGCTTCTCCCGCGGCAACAACATCCCGGCGACCGCGGTGCCGAACGGCTTCAACTTCTTCACGCCGATGACGAACGCGAACACCGACTCCTGGCTCTACAACTACGCGTCGGGCAACAACAGCAACAACCTGCCGACGCTGCAGGGCATCGGCATCTCGCACGAGCCGAGCCCGTGGATGGGCGACCGGAACCAGCTGGCGATTATGCCCGCGACGTCGGCGACCCCCAACGGCTCGCTCTCGAACCGTGCGCTCGAATTCAGCCACAACACGGAGATCGCTCGCCCCGACCTCTACAGCGTCAAGTTCACGAACGGCTTGATCACCGAGGTCACCCCGACCGACCACGGCGGCGTGTACCGCTTCCAGTTCCCCGGCAACGGCGGCAGCGTGCTGCTCGACCAGGTCGCAGGAACGGCATCGCTCACCGTCGCAGCCGACGGCACCGTGTCCGGGTATGTGGAAGGCGGCAGCGGACTCTCCGCAGGTCGCAGCCGCATGTTCGTCTCCGGCGCGTTCGACGCGACGCCGACCGGCGTCGGCAAGCCCTCGGGCGACCGCGCCAACGCGAAGTTCGCGAGCTTCGACCGGAAGAACGTGCAGCTCCGCATCGCCACGTCGTTCATCTCCCTCGACCAGGCGAAGAAGAACCTCGACCTCGAGGTCACGGGCCGCAGCTTCGACGACGTCAAGAACGCCGCGACGAAGCAGTGGAACGACCGGCTCGGCGTCATCGACGTGGAAGGCGCGACCGCAGCGCAGAACACGACGCTGTACTCGAACCTGTACCGGATGAACCTCTACCCCAACTCGCAGTTCGAGAACACCGGCACCGCAGAGGCGCCCGTGTACAAGTACGCGAGCCCCGTCGCCCCGCAGACCGGATCCGCGACGCCGACGGCCACGAACGCCAAGGTCGTCGACGGCAAGATCTACGTCAACAACGGCTTCTGGGACACCTACCGCACCGTGTGGCCCGCCTATTCCGCGCTCTACCCGGACCTCGAGCAGGAACTCGTCGACGGCTTCGTCCAGCAGTACCGCGACTCCGGTTGGGTCGCCCGCTGGTCCTCGCCCGGCTACGCCGACCTCATGACGGGCACGAGCTCCGACGTCGCCTTCGCCGACGCGTACCTGAACGGTGCGATCGACACGAAGACGGCGCTGGAAGCGTACGACGCGGCCGTCAAGAACGCGACCGTGCTCCCGACGTCCAACGCTGTCGGTCGGAAGGGCCTCGACCAGTCGATCTTCCTCGGCTACACGCCCGCCGCGACGCACGAAAGCGTCTCATGGGGTCTTGAAGGCCTGACGAACGACTACGGCATCGGCCGCATGGCGGCGAAGCTCGCGGAGGACCCGGCCGTTCCGGCAGAGCGGGTCGCGCAGCTCAAGGAGGAGTCCTCCTACTTCCTTGAACGGGCGACCACCTACGGCAACCTGTTCGACCCGTCCATCGGGTTCTTCCAGGCGCGGAACGCCGACGGCGGCTTCGAGGTCGGCGCAGACTCCTTCGACCCCGAGGACTGGGGCGGCGCCTTCACCGAGACGAACGGTTGGAACTTCGCGTTCCACGCACCGTTCGACATCGACGGCCTCGCAGCCCTCTACGGCGGCACCGACGGCCTGGTCGCGAAACTCGACCAGTTCTTCGGCACCCCCGAGACCGCGACGAAGCCGGGCGGCTACGGCGGCGTCATCCACGAGATGGTCGAAGCGCGCGACGTGCGCCTCGGACAGCTCGGCATGAGCAACCAGCCCTCCCACCACATCCCGTACCTCTACGCTGCAGCGGGCGCACCGAGCAAGACGCAGGCGATCACGCGTGAGATCCTGCAGCGCCTCTACGTCGGATCCGACATCGGCCAGGGCTACCCGGGCGACGAGGACAACGGCGAGATGAGCGCCTGGTACGTGTTCTCCGCCCTCGGCTTCTACCCCGAGGTCGTCGGATCCGGTGAGTACGTCATCGGTTCGCCGCTCTTCACGAAGGCGACCGTGCACCTGAAGGACGGCAAGGACCTCGTCATCAACGCCCCGAAGAACTCGCCGAAGAACGTGTACGTGCAGTCCGCGTCCTTCAACGGCAAGGCCCTCGACCAGGCGACGATCTCGACCGACATCATGCGCACGGGCGGCACGCTCGACTTCGACCTCGGCTCCAAGCCGTCGTCGTGGGGCGAGCGCACCTCGACCGAGGAGGCCCGCGTCCCGTACGTCGACGCGACGAAGCCGTCCTTCGGCACCGTCACCTCGAGCGACGGCACCGACGTCAAGGCGCTGACCGACGACAACTCGCGTTCGGTCGCGACCTTCACGACGGCCACACCGACCGTCCAGTGGACGTCGGCATCTGGTCCCGTCGCTGTCGCGTCCTACACGATCACCAACGGCCCCTCCGGCGCTGCACCGTCGGCGTGGACGCTCGAGGGCTCGGCCGACGGCCAGACCTGGCTGCCGATCGACGAACGCACCGCACAGACGTTCACCTGGGCCACCCAGACGCGTCCATTCGTGCTGAAGGACGCGCAGCCGTACAGCCACTACCGGCTCGCGATCACGGCGTCCTCCGACGGCTCCGCACCGCGGATCGCGGAGCTCGAACTGCTTGCAGACACCACGAAGCAGTCGGGCGACTTCGCCCTCACGGCGAGCCCGAACGTCACCGGCGCACCCGGCATCGAAGTGAGCGCACCGCTCGCGACGCTGTCCGGCGGGAAGTCGGACAAAGCGTCGGACTACGCGGCGACCGTCGACTACTTCGACGGCTCCGGTCCGCAGGCGGCAACGATCACGAAGTCGCCGCTCGGCGGCTGGGCGATCGCCGCACCGCACACCTTCGCGGCTGCCGGAACGTACAACGCACAGGTGACCGTCACCGAGGGCGTGGCGCAGGCCGCCGTCCTCGCGACGATCACGATCGCGAAGAACACGAGCCTCACGGCAGCGTTCGACAGCGTGTGCATCAGCGATCCGGGCCTCGTCGGGAACTGCGACCAGTTGAACTACGCGTTCGACCGTTCGAAGCTCGCATCGACAGGCTTCACCCAGGGCACCACGGTCGCCGTCCCCGGCACCTCGTTGACCTTCGACCTGCCGCAGATCGCACCCGGCCAGCCGGACAACGCGATGGGCAGCGGGCAGACGATCAGCGTCGACCTCGGCGAGGGGGCGACCCAGCTCTCCGTCATCGGAACGGGCACGGAGAAGCACCAGCAGTCGAAGGGCGTCCTCACGTTCTCCGACGGCACTACCCAGGAGATCGAGCTCAACTTCGGTGACTGGACCGGAGCGGCGGCGAACCCGCTGTTCGGGAACACCGTCGTCGGGAAGTCCGCCGGTCGCCTGTCCGGTGCCACGGGAAGCGATGGCGTGACCGCCGCGATCTACTCGACCGCCCCGATCACGCTCCCCGAGGGCAAGACGGTCGTCTCCCTCACCCTGCCGAAGCAGCCGGGCACACCGAAGAGCGACGGACGGATCCACGTGTTCGCCATCGCCTCCGACGGTGCACGCACCGCTCCGACGCCGTTCGCGGCAGAGGGCAGCGACGTCGCAACGCAGACGAGCGGGATCGAGTTCACGAGTGAACTCGCGACCGTCTCCGGCGGAGCGGGCGCCTACACGGCGACCGTCAATTGGGGCGACGGCACGGCGACCACCACGGGTGTCATCTCGGAGGCTGAAGCGGGCGCCGCCATCAGCGGAACCCACACCTACGCCAAGGCGGGCGCCTACACGGTGACCGTCACGGCGGACGACTCGGAGCGGAGCATCGCCACCACGACGACGATCACCGTGGACGATCCGATCACTTACACGCCGCAGATCGCGGTGGACGGTGCGACGGTCGCCCCGGGGGCCACGGTCACGATCACGGGCTCAG
The DNA here is from genome assembly GCF_050587525.1 of Plantibacter lichenum. Lineage (NCBI taxonomy): Bacteria > Bacillati > Actinomycetota > Actinomycetes > Micrococcales > Microbacteriaceae > Plantibacter > Plantibacter lichenum. The sequence goes on from NZ_JBOBFT010000009.1 coordinate 85,064, forward strand.
GCTTCGCAGCCGAGGAGACCGTCGACCTGAAGCTCAGCAGCACGCCGGAGGTCACCGGTCAGGCGACCACCGACGCGGACGGCGCCTTCACCCAGACGATCGTCGTCCCTGTCGGTGCTGCCGACGGCGAGTACCCGCTGACGGCGACGGGCGCGACCTCGGTCGTCGCCGCCACAGCATCGATCCGCGTGCTCACGCAGACGCCGCCCGAGCTCGACCCCACGGTCACGCTCTCGGCAGGCACGGCGCGTCCGGGTGACACGCTGTCCGTCAGCGGCACCGGCTACGCGGTCGGCGAGCAGGTCGAGGTGATCCTCCACTCGGAGCCCGTCACCCTCGGCACGTTCCAGGCGAACGGTGACGGCGTCTTCCAGGCGAACGTCGTCCTCCCCTCGGACGCACCGCTCGGCGAGCACACGATCGAGGTCCTCGGGCTCGGCTCCGGGGCGAGCGCGAGCGCACCGCTCACGCTCGTCGCGAAGCTGCCGGACCCGGGCACGGGAGGCGGCGGGACCACGCCCGTCCGTCCCGGCGACTACGACGGGATCCTCAAGACGACCGGTGCGCAGGGGGTCGAGGCCGGTGGCCTCATCGCCCTCGCCCTGATCGTGGTCGGCGGCGCCGCTGTCGGCGCCGGCTTCCTGATCCGTCGTCGCCGGAACCGCGAACAGCTGATCGGCTGACCGACCTGACCGGTGGCGGCTGAGGGGCCGCCGCCGGTCGAACGGAACGCCCCGTCGCCACGACTCCGGTCGTCGGTGGCGGGGCGTTCGTCGTGCATCCGCTGCCCACGTGGTGTTCACAACTCAGGACGGCCCTGGCGTGTCGCGGGTTGCAGCCGGCGTGGCGGCGGCGACACGCCGCATCGCTCCTGAGTTGTGAACGAGACGAGGAGCCGATGCGGGGCAAGGGCGATGCCGGAGGAGGGTCAGCGGGCGGTGGGCGCCTCCACGGCGGTCGACCCGGTGACCGGCGCGTCAGTCACGAGCACGCGGGCGGCGCGACGTGCGGGGGAGAAGACCCAGTAGCGGTAGAGCACGAAGCGGAAGATCGCGCCGAGAGCGAGACCGACGACGTTCGACGCGATGTTGTCCGCGAGCACCGACTTGTAGCCGAGGACGTAGTGCGAGATCCACAGGCAGCCGACGCCGATCGCCATCCCTGCGAAGCTCACTGCGAAGAACTCGACGCCCTCGCGGACGGTGCTCGACTGCCGGTCCTTCGAGAACGTCCAGTACCGGTTGCCGAGCCAGTTGGTGATGATCGCGAAGATCGTCGAGATCACCTTCGCGATGATCGGGCCGGAGTGCACGTGCTCGGGTGCGAGGACCGTGAGTCGCAACGCATTGAAGACGGTGAGGTCGACGAGGAGCCCAGCGGCACCGACTGCGCCGAACTGGGCGGCTTGAACGATGATGCGCCGAGTGCGCGAGCCTGCTGACAGGGGCCCCGACATGCGCGTCTCCATTCGATGGGCGAAGATAGAAGCGCGAAGGCGCCGAAGAAAAGTGTCCCGCTGGATCCTGGGAGTTCCCTCTCGAATCCGCATGCCGAGCCTGAATGAATCTGGAGAAGCCCAATGAGTATCCGTGTCGGCGTGATCGGTGGCGGTCAACTCGCTCGAATGATGATACCCGCAGCAGTCGACCTCGGTCTCGACATCCGCGTCCTCGCCGAGCAGGACGGCATGTCCGCCGCGCTCGCCGCGGTGCAGGTCGGCGACTACCGCGACGTCGACACCGTGCTGGACTTCGCGAAGACCGTCGACGTCATCACCTTCGACCACGAGCACGTCCCGCAGCACGTCCTGCACGCGCTCGTCGAAGCCGGCGTGCAGGTGCACCCGGGTCCGGACGCTCTCGCCGTGGCCCAGGACAAGCTCGTAATGCGCGAGCGGCTCACCGAACTCGGACTCCCCGTGCCGGACTGGGCGAAGGTGTCCGATGCCGCTGAGCTCCAGACCTTCCTCGACGCCCACGGCGGTCGTGGGGTCGTGAAGACGCCGCGTGGCGGATACGACGGCAAGGGCGTGCGCGTCGTCTCCGGCGCCGGAGAGGTCGAGGACTGGTTCACGGCACTCTCCGAAGACGCCAACGGTGGCGCGCTGCTCGTCGAGGAACTCGTGACCTTCCGTCGTGAACTGGCGCAGCTCGTCGCTCGTCGCCCGTCCGGTGAGGTCGTCCCCTGGCCTGTCGTCGAGACCGTGCAGCGGAACGGCGTCTGCAGCGAGGTCATCGCCCCCGCCCCGCACTCCGCGGGTCGCCTGGCCGACGTCGCGGGCGAGATCGCCACGACCATCGCGACCGAACTCGGCGTCACGGGCGTCCTCGCGGTCGAGCTCTTCGAGACGACCGACGACCGCCTCCTCATCAATGAACTCGCGATGCGTCCGCACAACAGCGGTCACTGGACGCAGAACGGCAGCGTCACGAGCCAGTTCGAGCAGCACCTGCGCGCCGTGCTCGACCTCCCGCTCGGCTGGACCGGCTGTCACCGCGAGTGGACCGTCATGGTCAACGTCCTCGGCGGTCCAGCCGAAGGCACGCTCGACGACCAGTACCGCGCCGTCATGTCGGAGCACCCGTCGGCGAAGGTCCACAACTACGGCAAGGACCCGCGTCCCGGCCGCAAGGTGGGGCATGTCAACGTCGCGTCCGACGACCTCGACGACGCCGCGTACACCGCGAGGGCCGCTGCGGCGCTGCTCGGCGCCGAGAACGCGTGACGCGGATCGCGCGCTGAGGCGTCCGAGCCGCCCGGTCCCTGGCCGGCCCGATCCCCGTGCCCGGTCCCTGAGCTTGTCGAAGGGCACTTCGACAGGCTCAGTGACCGGTGTTTGGGCACTTCGACAGGCTCAGTGACCGGTGGTTGGGCACTTCGACAGGCTCAGTGACCGGTGGTTGGGCTCAGCGACCGGAGGGGCCTACCCGACGTTGGCGCCGAAGAGCAGACCGAGCAGGTAGGTCGCGGCGGCCGCACCGTACCCGATGCCGAGCTGACGCAGCGCGCGACGCAGCGGCGGGCCGCCCGAGAGCAGGCCGACGACGGCACCCGTCGACAGCAGGGCGATGCCCACCAGGACGGCTGCGACGACGAGTGCCGCGAATCCCTGCAGCCCGAGCAGGTAGGGGAGGACCGGAATGATCGCGCCGGAAGCGAAGAAGCAGAAGCTCGAGAGCGCCGCTCCGAAGCCCGTGCCGATCGCCTCATGGTCGTCGGCGTCATCCGCGTCATCGCCATCGCCCTGGTATGTGCCGGCGGTGACACGCTTGAGGACGTCCGCGGCGTGGCCCTCCGCCTCCGCGGGCTCCATGCCTCGCGCCCGATAGACGAGTGCGAGTTCGTTCGCGTCGACGTCGAGGTGGGTGAGCGCGTCCTGCGCCGCGGGATTCGGGCTCGACGCCTCAAGTAGTTCGCGCTGTGATCGCACCGACACGTACTCGCCAGCGCCCATCGACAGGGCGCCGGCGAGGAGTCCCGCGAGGCCCGCTGCGAGGACGATGGCGTTCGAGACACCCGTCGCGCTCATGCCGATGACGAGGGCGAGGTTGCTCACGAGGCCGTCGTTCGCGCCGAACACGGCCGCGCGGAACGTTCCGGAGAGGCGGTTGCGACCGCGCGCCGCGAGACCGCGCACGACCTCCTCGTGGATCTGTTCGTCGGCCGCCATGCGTTCGGTGGCTGCGGCGTCGGTCGCGTAGGGCGAGCGGGACTCGGCGCGCTGGACGAGCGCGAGCACGAACACGCCGCCGAGTCGTCTGGCGAGGAATCCGAGCGCACGGGTGCGGAACTCGCCGCGGAGCGGCATCCCGACTTGATCACCCAGCAGGGTCAGCCAGTGGGTCTCGTGCCGCTTCTCGGCGGCGGCCAGGGCGAGCAGGATGTCGCGTTCCTCGCCGGTGCGGCGACTCGCGAGGTCGCGGTACACGGCGGCTTCCGCGCGTTCATCGGCGAGGTACTTCCGCCACCGGCGGATCTCCCTGGGGGATGGACTCGCAGGCGGGTGCTCTGGTGCCGTCTGGATGTCGGTCATGGGGGACTCCTGGTCTCGAACGACCGGAAGTCGGAAGACTCCGGCCGCACGCGTCGCGTGTGAACCGAAGGTCTCGTTCGCCCGGACCTGGATCCGGGTGACATGCCGGGTCCGATTGCGGACCAGTGTGTCGACATGCCTCTTCGTCCATCTGCATGGACCGCGGGAACTACTCCCCTTCGGAAGCCATTGTTCCAGAATTCCAGCCGGTTTGCACGAATCGGGTGCCATCCGTCCGAACCACACCTGTCGGCCGCGCGTCGTGAGGGGACGTACAGGCACCTGGACCTACCATGGTCATCATGCCTGATCTCTCTTCCTCGACGCCGCTCGTCGGCGTGGTCATGGGTTCGGATTCCGACTGGCCCGTCATGAGCGACGCCGCCCAGATCCTTCGCGACTTCGGCGTCCCGTACGAGGTCGAGGTGCTCTCTGCGCACCGGACCCCGGAGAAGATGATCGACTACGGCAAAGCTGCGCACGGTCGCGGCCTCAAAGTCATCATCGCGGGTGCGGGCGGCGCAGCCCATCTGCCAGGCATGTTGGCCTCTGTCACGACGCTCCCCGTCGTCGGCGTGCCCGTCCCGCTCTCCCGGCTCGACGGCCTCGACTCGCTCCTGTCGATCGTGCAGATGCCGGCGGGCGTGCCCGTCGCGACCGTCTCGATCGGTGGTGCCAAGAACGCCGGACTCATCGCCGTGAAGGTCCTCGCGACCGCGGACGAGTCCCTCACGGACAAGCTCGCCGACTATGCGACCGATCTCGCCGCGCAGGTCGAGGAGAAGAACAGGAACCTCAAGTCACAGCTATGAGCAGCGCAGCAGCTCCGTCGAAGCCGATTCGATACCCGGACACCCGCTCACGCGAGGTGATGACCAAGCGCGCCTGGTGGCTGGTCCTCCTCAACGTGCTGATCCCGGGATCGGCGCAGGTCCTCGCCGGCAACCGTCGGCTCGGACGCTTCGGCCTCGGCTGCACGCTCACCCTCTGGCTGCTCCTCATCGCCGCGGTCGTCGTCTTCTTCCTGTGGCCGACGGTCATCTACACGGTCGCCACGAACTGGTTCGCGCTCACGGCCGTGCAGGTGCTCCTCGCGCTCTACGCGGTGCTCTGGATCATCCTGACCCTCGACACGCTGCGACTCGTACGTCTCGTGAAGGCTTCGCCGAACGCACGCTTCGGCGTCGCCCTGTTCGCCACGGTCGCGCTCGTCGCGGTCGCGGGAACGGCGGGCTACGGCGCTGTGGTCGCCGGATCGGCTCGCGGCACGATCACCTCGATCTTCACGGCGCTGCCATCGAAGGAACCGGTCGACGGGTACTACAACTTCCTGCTGCTGGGTGGTGACGCAGGCCCCGACCGCGACGGCATGCGACCGGACAGCACTTCCGTGATCAGCGTCAACGTCGAGACGGGCAAAGCGACTGCGTTCGGTCTGCCGCGCGACCTCATCGACGTCCCGTTCCCCGCCGGTTCCGAGATGTCGACCCTCTACCCCGACGGGTACAACGACGACTGCAACGTCGACGTCTGCCAGCTCAACTCCATCTACACCGAGGTCGAGCTGAAGAACCCGGATCTCTTCCCGAACGCGGTGGCCCAGGGCAGCGAGCCGGGCATCGAAGCGATGCGCCAGGCCGCTGAAGGCATCACCGGGCTGAAGATCCAGTACTACGTGCTCGTGGACATGTACGGGTTCGCGCAGCTCATCGACGCGCTCGGCGGAATCGAGATCGATGCGAAGAGCCGTGTGCCGATGGATGGCGACGCCGATCTGAGCAACGTCACCGAGTGGATCGAGCCGGGCAAGCAGCACATGGACGGCTGGCACGCGCTCATGTACGCCCGTGCTCGCCACGGCTCCACCGACTACGACCGCATCGACCGCCAGCGCCAGGTGCAGCAGGCGATGCTCGCCCAGTTCTCCGTGACGAACGTGCTGACGCACTTCCAGGACATCGCCAAGGCCAGCCCGGACGTGGTGAAGACGGACGTGCCTCAGGGATCGCTCGGCTACTTCGTGAACCTCGCCTCGAAGACGAAGGACCAGGGGCTGTCGAGCGTGGAGTTCACGCCTCCGACGATCGACCCGGAAGAGCCCGACTACGCGCTCATGCAGCAGATGGTGCACGACACGCTCTGGCCGACGACGCCGTCACCGTCGCCCGTTGGCTGAGTCCGTTCGCGCCCTGATCGAGGTCTGATCAGGGTCGGAGCGGATGGCCGAGGACCGAAGGACGCTGAGCCTGCGTCGCGGCGCTGTGTTCACAACTCAGGAGACGCCCGGCGTGTCGGCCGCGACACGCCGTTCAGTGCGCGCGACACGCCGCATCGCTCCTGAGTTGTGAACGGGGCCCAGAGGTAGAGGTCGGCGTCGGGACGCGATGACGGGTCCGCGCTGATGAACGCGCGGCGCGGATCAGAGGTCCGTGGCGCGGATCAGAGGTCGGCGTGGAGCTGCCAGACGCGCTCGGCGGAGTCGCGCCAGCTGAACGCCTGCTCGCGGTCCATGCCGAGCACGCGCAGCTGGTGGCGGCGATCGGTGTCGCCGAGCACGGAGTCGATGGCCGCGACGAGCCGCTCCGGGTAGCCCTTGGCGCCGGTCTCGACGACGACGCCTGCGCCGCCGCCGACCTCCACGAGCGCGGGGGAGTCGGAATGGATGACGGGGGTGCCGAAGCGGAAGGCCTCGACGAGCGGCAGGCCGAAGCCCTCCGCCAGGCTCGGGTAGACGAACGCCGATGCGCGATCCAGGACGACCGCGAGATCGGCGTCGTCGAGGAAGCCGAGCGCGCGGACCCGGCCTTCGGGCAGGCCGGCTTCATCAGCGACCTCGGCGAGCGTGATGTCGCCCCAGGTATCCGGTCCCACGATGAGGAGCGGGAGGTCGGGTGCGCCGGGGCGGCCGAGCCCCGTGATGAGTTCGGTGACGCCGCGGCGCGGGTCGAGCGAGCCCATCGTGAGGAGGTACGAGTCCGGGAGATCGAGGGTGCGGGCGCGTCCGTCGCTGTCGGTCGGGAGCGTCAGCGCGCTTGCCGCAGCCCCGCCGATGACGCGGATGCGGTCGCCGAAGTCGACGATCGAGCGCAGCTCCTCAGCGACGGCGTGGGTGGGGACGACGATCGCGTCTGCGTGCTTGCGTGCGCGCTTGACCATGGCCTTCTGCCAGGCGACCGAGAAGGGCGTGAGCGATTCCGGGTGCGACCACGCGAGCGTGTCGTGCACGGTGACGACGATCTGATTGCCGTCGTTGACGCGGTCGTGGCGCGTGAGGGGTGCGAGCATGCCGGGTGCGTGGACCATTCCGGTCTGCAGGCCGGGCGTGACGATGCCGAGCTGCCAGGCGGCGCTGAGCTCGCGTCGGGGGAGCGTCGTGCGGTGGAGTCGTGCCAGGCCCGGCAGGGTCGCTTCGACGGCGTCGAGTTTCTCCTTGGGCAGCGCGGAGACGATGCCCTCCACCTCGCAGCCAGCGGGAGCCGAAGCGATGAGTTCCCGCGTGAGTTCTTCCGTATAGCGGCCGATGCCGCCGGGCACGGGAGCGGCGATCTGGTCGACGATGACGCGGAGGGTCGTCATCGCGCGGCCACGGCTCCGCGCTCCGCGGCCTCGGCGAGAGCCTCACGCCAGTCGCGCATGGGGCTCAGGCCCGCGTTCGCCCATGCGTCGTGGCCGAGGACCGAGTACGCGGGACGAGGAGCGGGACGCACGAAGGCACTGCTGTCCGTGGGGAGGACGCGTTCCGGGTCGACGCCGACCGCGCTGAACACGGCCTTGGCGAAGTCCTGCCAGGTCGCGACGCCCGAGTTCGTGCCGTGGTAGATCCCGGCCGGGGCGTCGGCGTCGAGGAGAGCGACAATCTGCCTCGCGAGGTCGACGGTCCACGTGGGCTGGCCGACTTGGTCGGTGACGACGCTCGGGGAGACGCCGTTCGCGGCGAGCTTCGCCATGGTCGCTGCGAAATTCGGGCCGTGCTCGCCGTAGAGCCATGCGGTACGGACGATGTAGCTGCCGGTGGGGTGCTCGGCGCGGACGGCGCGCTCGCCGTCGGCCTTCGTGCGGCCGTACGCACTGATCGGGTCGAGCGGTTCCGTCTCCTGGTATGGCGTCGTCGCCGAGCCGTCGAAGACGTAGTCCGTGGACACCTGGACGAGCTTCGCGCCGGCTTCTCGGGCGGCGATCGCGAGGTTCTCCGCACCGAGGGCGTTGACGGCGTGAGCGTCGTCCTCGTGCGTCTCCGCGTCGTCGACCTTCGTGTACGCGGCGGCATTGATGACGACATCGTGGCCGGCGACCGCGGCGCGGACGGCCTCCAGGTCGGTGACGTCCAGGTCGGCGCGGCCGAGGGCCGTGACGTCGCGCCCGGCGAGGGCTTCCTGCAGGTCGTGGCCGAGCATGCCGGATGCTCCGGTGATCAGGTAAGACAAGGGTGTGGTCCTCTCGGTGAGACTCTGCAATGGTACCGTCCACCCCATCCGGCAGAGCTCACTGCCGTCACAGTCGGGCGCCGGATCGCGGCGCGTGGGTATGCTGTGCCCATGTCGCTCAGAAGCAAGGTCGGGTCTGTTGTCACCGCGATCGCAGGGGAACCTCGACTCCAGCAACTCCGTCACACGGAGGAAAGCACGAGGCGCCGTCTGGCCACCTGGCTCGATCAGGGGCGGAGCGCGCCAGTGGAAGCGGAACACGTTCCTGGACCGGCAGCGGAACATCCCGCCGTTCGATTCACGCCTCCGCAGATGACGAGGCACCAATTCTTGGAGGGGCTGCACAGTCTCATTCAGCCGCGAACGTATCTCGAGATCGGAGTGAACGATGGCCGGAGTCTCGCACTGTCTCGGGCAAAATCGATTGGAATCGATCCGGAGTTCGGTATTCTGACCGAACTCGAGTGCGACCTGCAGCTCGCGCGCACGACGAGTGACGAGTTCTTTGCCCGGGCCGACCCGCTTCGTCATTTCGGGGGACTCCCGATCGACTTGGCATTCATTGATGGAATGCACCTCGCCGAGTTCGCCTATCGTGATTTCGTCAACGTGGAGCGACTCATGTCGCCCACCGGGGTCATTGTTCTCGATGACATGCTTCCAAGGTCGGTGGAGGAAGCGGCGCGTGACCGACAGACTTTTTACTGGGCCGGAGACGTATTCAAGGTGGCGGAAATCCTCCGTGAGGCACGCCCCGACCTCGTCATCGTCCCGGTGAACACTGCACCGACCGGAGTGCTGCTCGTGACTGCTCTCGATCCGTCGTCTCGAGATCTCGACGCGCAGTATGCGACGCGGCTCGAACAGTTGCAGTCGTCTGATCCTCAAAGGGTGTCGCGCGCCACCCTTGATCGCATCGACGCCGTGCAGGCGACGTCGGTGTTGCGGTCCCGAGCGTTGCCGAACCTTCTCGAGTTGCGTCACGACACCGTGTCGGTCGAACAGGTGCGGAACGCGGTTCGGGGGCTCCGCCAACTCCGGAAATTGGGCGAGCCAGCAGCTTGACGCTCGATCTGTCTCGCAGGCACTCCTCAGTCCCGATGTGCGCGGCTTGCTAGACTCCTCGGGTGCAGATCCGCGAACTGAATGTGCCAGACAGCTACGAGATCACCCCGAAGCAGTTCGGTGACGACCGAGGTGTCTTCCTCGAGTGGTACCGCTTCGACAAGCTCGAGGAGGCGACGGGACGATCCATCAAGCTCGCCCAGTCCAACACCTCCGTCTCGAAGCGCGGCTCGGTCAGGGGCATCCACTTCGCCGACATCCCCATCGGCCAGGCGAAGTACGTCACCGCCACGCGTGGTGCCGTGCTCGACTACGTCATCGACATCCGGGTCGGCTCACCGACCTTCGGCCAGTGGGACTCCGTCCTGCTCGACGACACGGACCGCCGTGCCATCTTCGTCTCGGAGGGCCTCGGCCACTGCTTCGTGGCGTTGACCGACGACGCGACCGTCAGCTACCTCGTCACGGACGTGTACCGCCCGGAGCGCGAGCACGGCATCAACCCGCTCGACACCGAGATCGGCCTCGTCTTTCCGCCGGAGGCGGGCGAGCCGCTGCTGTCGCCGAAGGACACCGAGGCCCCCGGCCTCTCTGAGGCCGCCGCGAGCGGACTGCTGCCCACCTGGGAGGCGTCACGCGCCTTCTACGAGACCCTGAAGGGGAACTGACCATGCGCGGCATCATTCTCGCCGGAGGATCTGGCACGCGGCTGTGGCCCATCACCAAGGGCATCTCCAAGCAGCTCATGCCCATCTACGACAAGCCGATGATCTACTACCCCTTGTCGACGCTCATGATGGCGGGGATCAAAGAGATCCTCATCATCACGACGCCCGAGTACAACGCGCAGTTCCGAGCGCTCCTCGGCGACGGCTCCGAGCTCGGCATCCGCCTGGAGTACGCCGTGCAGCCCTCCCCGGACGGCCTCGCGCAGGCGTTCATCATCGGCGAGGAGTTCATCGGCGACGAGAGCGTCGCACTCGTCCTCGGCGACAATATCTTCCACGGAACCGGCCTCGGTTCCGCGCTCCGCAGCCACAATGACATCGACGGCGCGCTCATCTTCGCCTACCAGGTGGCCGACCCGAAGGCGTACGGCGTCGTGGAGTTCGACGACAACTTCACCGCGCTCTCCATCGAGGAGAAGCCGGCGAACCCGAAGAGCAACTACGCGGTCCCCGGTCTGTACTTCTACGACAACTCGATCGTCGAGATCGCGAAGACGATCGAGCCGAGCGCTCGCGGCGAACTCGAGATCTCGACCGTCAACGAGCGGTACCTCCAGCAGGGTTCGCTTCAGGTCCAGGTGCTCGACCGCGGAACCGCCTGGCTCGACACCGGCACCTTCGAGTCGATGATGCAGGCGTCCGAGTACGTGCGCGTCATCGAAGACCGCCAGGGCTTCAAGGTCGGCTGCATCGAGGAGATCGCCTGGCGAGCCGGGTGGATCGACGACGCGCAGCTCGCCGTCATCGCCGCGCCGCTCGTGAAGAGCGGCTACGGCCGTTACCTGCAGACACTGCTCGGCGAGCAGGTCTAGAGATGGCCGTGAACCGTTTCCGTCAGCGCCTGGGGAGAGCTCGGAAGCTCTTGAAGGACGAGGGCCCGCGCAACTTCGCCGGGTACATCGCCCAGCGCACCGCCATCAAGCTCCTGACCCGCACGCCCGTCGGTACCATGCTCGTCGACTCGCTCGACGTTTCGGACGTCGACTGGACAGAGCCCGCTCCCTACCTCACCTCGCCCGTGACCGTCGACGACGGTCCGGTTCGCATCGCGTGGATCATGTCGCCTCCCGGCAAGGAGAGCGGGGGCCACCAGAACCTGTTCCGGTTCATCAACTTCGCCGAGCAGGCCGGCCATGAGTGCACCATCTACCTGTACGACAACGTGGGCGCCGGGCCGACCATCGCTGCGACCAAGACGATGCTGAAGCAGTCGTCCGCCTATCCGGATCTCAAAGCGGACATCGTGGAGTACGACCGCGTCGCCGGAGTGCACCCAGACACCCAGGCGCTCTTCGCCACCGGGTGGGAGACGGCGTACCCCGCCTACCGCGACACGTCGTCGGCTCGCAGGTTCTACTTCGTGCAGGACTTCGAACCGCTCTTCTACCCGCTCGGTTCGGAAGCGATCCTCGCCGAGAACACCTACAAGTTCGGCTTCCACGGCATCACCGCGGGCGGGTGGCTGAAGCACAAGCTCAGCACGGACTACGGCATGGCTTGCGATTCGTTCGACTTCGCGGTGGACAAGGCCCACTACAGCGTCACGAACCTCGAGCGCCGTCAGGAGATCTTCTTCTACGCTCGTCCGGTCACGCCTCGGCGCGCGTTCGAGCTCGGCATCCTCGCGCTCACGGAGTTCGCCGCGCTGAAGCCGGACGTGATGATCAACCTCGCCGGCTGGGACGTGTCGGAGTTCGACATCCCGTTCAAGCACAACAACCTCGCGAGTTTGGAGATCAACAAGCTCAATGAGGTCTACAACCGGTGCGGCGCCGGTCTCGTGCTGTCGCTCACGAACATGTCGTTGCTGCCGCTGGAACTCATGTCGAGCGGTGTCACACCGGTCGTGAACGACGGACTCAACAATCGTATGGTGTCGGACAATCCGAACATCGAGTACATCCAACCGTCTCCGCGCGCCATCGCAAGGAAACTGGCTGAGGTGCTGGACCGAGAAGATGGGGTCGAACGGTCCATAGCGATGTCAGCATCGGTCGCGAACGTCGACTGGGCCGACTCCGGCACACAGTTCGTGAACGCGTTCGAACGAGCGATGCGTGGCTAAGACGCTCGTCATCGGGGCCAACGGTTTCATCGGCTCCCACCTCGTCGAGGCGCTCGCGTCCGACGGGCATTCCGTGACGGCGTTTGACCGCTTCAGCGGCGGTACGACGACGTTCGATCCGGCGGCCGCGACCGTGGTTGCGGGGGAGTTCCTCAGCCGTTCGGACCTCGAAGAGGCCGTGGCCGGTCAGCAGGCCGTCTTTCACCTCCTGTCGACGACGACGCCGGCGACCGCTGAGAACGACCCGACGCTGGACATCCGCACGAACGTCGCCCAGACCGTCGAACTGCTGGAGGCATGCGTCCACGCGGGTGTGGAGCACTTCTACTTCGCGTCCACGGGCGGCGCGATCTACGGACCGCAGGACAAGACGACGTACTCGGAGACTGATCGTGCACTGCCGATCTCACCGTACGGCATCGGGAAGCTGGCGATCGAGCACTACCTGAGCTACTTCAGGACGCGTCACGGCCTCGCATCGACGTCCTTGCGCATCTCCAACCCGTACGGCACCAGGCAGCGGATCAACCGTCGTCAGGGGCTCATCCCGATCGCGCTCCGCCAGATCGCGCTCGGGCTCCCGGTCGTCCAGTTCGGCGACGGCAGCATGGTGCGCGACTACGTGTACGTCGAAGACCTCGTGCGCATGATCATCCCGTTCGTCGGTCGCGAGACGGAGCACAGCCTCTACAATCTCGGCAGTGGACTGGGCGAATCGATCACCGAGGTGTTCGAATCCCTGCGCCGCGTCACCGGGGTCGACTTCGACATCGAGCTGCGCGAGACGCCTGCGACGTTCGTCGACCGCGTGGTCCTCGACACGGCCCGGTACACGGGCGAGTTCGGGAAGACGGGGCTGACCTCACTCGACGACGGCGTTGCAGCGACGTACGCGGACATCCGCGCTCAGCTCGCGAAAGGCTAGGCGTTCGCGCTCAGCTCGTGAGGGCGCGCTTGAGCTCGAGGACGATCCGTTCCGGCGTCGTCCGATCGCGAATCTCAGCCATTCGAGCTAAGGCGTCCGCCCACACGGGGCCGCCGAACTGAGCGGCAGCGTCGTCGAGGGCGGCCAGGATGTCCTGCTCACGGGGGTCGGCTGGTAGCAGATAGGGGTAGTCCTCGCCGAGCCAGTGCACAGCCTCGGATTGCGATCGTTGGATGAGCACGTTCGCACTGCACCAGGCGGCGGTGAACCCTTTGAGGAAGGGCTTGTGGAGATCGAGCTCCCTCGTGTTGCGGACCGCATAGTGCAGAGCGTGTCCCGGTAACTTGGCAATCCAGGCAGTGCTCGCCGTTGACGTGTCCACCGGAACGACGTCCACCCGACCCGCGAGACGCGGTGACAGGACGGCATTGACCGTTTCGCCGAAGTAACCGACTCGGAACTGGGACGTGGGAGCGTCGATCCCGAGTGCCATGACTCTGGGGTCGACATGATGGTTGATGAGCACGACTTCGCTTTCAGGATGACGTCGCGCGAGATCGATGAAACCTGTCTGCGAGGACGCGACGATGGCATCCGGTTGGCCCTCGAGCAGCGGCGGCAACTCCTCATCGACGACATCGGCGTAGATTCGGTTCCCGGCGGCCCGCAATTGCTCGGCTCTGGCGACGGAGAGCTCCTTGACCGCGCCCTTCGTCAAGAACAGCGTTCTCCCGCGGAGAGACGCCTCGAGAGGAACGTAGTCGACGCTGAATCGGGAACCGAGGTGTTGTCGCGCGAGCTCGCTGAGCTGTCGCCCTCGCATGATGGTCGAACCGGACTCCGCGAACCGCTCGGCATAGACGAATGCGACATGATGTTTCCGCAGCACGATAGAGAACCCCGATCCCGTTTCATCAACCATACCGGGGTGCTCGCGGTGGATTGGAAGGGCCCTCTGGTAGGCTGTTAGGCATTTGCGATGCGGCCCCTGCCCGTCCCCGCATCGGGCGAGACGATGCCGTCCCGCCCCGATCCGTCTTCCCTAGAGGAGTTCTTCTTGCCTGCATCTCGCGTGGTCTACACCGCATTGTTCGGGGGATACGAACAGCTCGGGGAGCAGCCCATCGCCGCGGGGTCCGGAGTGCGGTTCATCTGCTTCACTGACGATCGTTCCGCCCAGAGTGACACGTGGGAGATCGTGTACACCGAGCCGCGCTTTCCGTTCGATCTCGTGCGCAGTCAGCGAGACATCAAGATCCGGGGACACGAGCTGCTCGCGTTCGCAGATGAGTCGTTGTACATCGACAACTCCGTTGAACTGCGGATGTCCCCCAATGACATACTGGATTCGTGGTTAGCGGGTGGCGATCTGGTGCTGTCCGATCACAGCAGCCGGGAAGCTGTCATCGATGAGTTCGACGAAGTCATCGCTCTGAATTATGACGATGTCGGCCGTGTCCATGAGCAGCTCCTGCACTATTCGACCCTGTACCCCGAGGTGCTGTCTGAGCGTCCGACCTGGAACGGCATGATCGCCCGCCGCCACACTGAAGCGGTCGCTCGCGCGATGACGACGTGGTTCGACCACGTGTTGCGCTACTCGAGAAGGGATCAGCTGTCGGCAAATGTCGCATTCCATGTATCCGGTGTCCGTGTCGTGCGCCTCGGCGAGGACAACAACGAATCGCCGACGCATGCCTGGCCTGTGGAGCGTGGACGCGACGCCGGACGCACACGTATCAGTACGAGCAAGACGGGCCCGTTGCTCGCCGAAGTCGCTCGACAGGATCGCGAGCTCCAACGACTGGCGGTAGAACTTGAGACGCGGACGACGGAGGCTGCCGCCACACAGGTCGTGCTGACTGGACATGTTGAGCAGTTGCAAGCATCGATCGAGCAGCTGCGCGAGTACTACGAGAACTCTGTTTCCTGGTCGGTCACCCGGCCGATCCGGTCCCTGCGCGCGATATTCAACAGGAAGTAGAAACGTGAAGTACTTGGTCACTGGAGCGGCGGGGTTCATCGGAACCGAGACCGTCCGCCAGCTCCTGCAACGCGGCGCCACCGTCAGAGGCGTCGACATGTTCTCCGACTACTATGATGTCTCGCTGAAGCGCGCGAACGTGGAGTCGAACACACATGATCGGTTCGAGATGATCGAAGGTGATCTCAACTCGCTCGACGTCTCGAATGCGTTGGACGGGGTGGACGTCGTTCTGCATCTTGCAGGTCAACCAGGGGTTCGGAAGTCATGGGGGGGCGACTTCGGCGTTTACACCAGGAACAACGTTGACGCGAC
Organism: Plantibacter lichenum; assembly: GCF_050587525.1. Lineage (NCBI taxonomy): Bacteria > Bacillati > Actinomycetota > Actinomycetes > Micrococcales > Microbacteriaceae > Plantibacter > Plantibacter lichenum. The sequence continues at coordinate 100,603 of NZ_JBOBFT010000009.1, forward strand.
GCAGCGACTCCTCGAGGCGGCACGGAAGACGGCGTCGCTCAAACGGTTCGTCTACGCGTCTTCATCCTCGGTCTATGGGCAGGCGGAGTCGTACCCGACTTCCGAAGACGCCCGACCGCAGCCGTTCAGCCCGTACGGCGTGACGAAACTCGCAGGTGAGCACCTCGCCGCGCTCTATCGGCAGAACTATGGAACGCCGGTGGTCGCGTTCCGGTTCTTCACCGTGTACGGGCCTCGGCAGCGTCCAGATATGGCATTCACGCGATTCCTCACCGCGGCCATACGCGATGAGGCGCTGACGGTCTACGGGACAGGAGAGCAGATCCGCGAGTTCACGTACGTCGGCGACATCGTCGACGCGCTCTTGCGGGCAGGCGACGCAGAGGGTGAACTCCCGGTGGTGATGAACCTCTCCGGGGGTTCGAGCGTGTCTGTCAACGAGGTGCTGGGCACCATCGAGACGCTCACAGGCCGTCGCCTCGATGTGCGGCGTACCACGGCCGCTCAGGGTGATGTCTTCCGAACCGGTGGAGCGAGCGGTTTGGCGGCCTCGTCGCTCGGTTGGCGGCCGCGCACTTCGCTCGTGGAGGGCCTCGCCCAGCAGCTGGACTGGATTCGCGCCGGACACGTCGGGCGGTAGCTTCGGCGAACTGGCAGGCGACCCCGGTCTCGGCCTAGTCGCGAACTCGAACCCGCGGGTCGAGACGAAGGAGTCCAGAACCCGCGCCGGGACGTTCGACTTCGAACGTGAGGGCGGGATTCAGCCGGTCCAGCGACACTCCATCGGCCTGTTCGAGACTGCCGCGGACGACGAACTGGCCGCCTCCGAGCGCGTTGTCGGGAAAGTCGAAGTCGACGACGTGCGATCCTGCGATGTGCGGGATCTCGATGCCGAGCATACGTGTGTTCAAACCGTAGACGGGCTGCCCGGTCGACGTTTCGAGCGCGAGGCCTGCTACAAGGGCAGGGTGGTCGTGTGCGAGGTCGTAGGCGAAGCTGAGGGTCAGATCCGCTCCGGCGGGAACGACGATCGGCGCATCTTCATGCGTCGGTGCACCGCCCGGAATCGAGATCCCGGTGATGTGTGCGGGGGGAACCGGCGCGGTCTCCACACCGAGTTCCTTCGCGATGTGCTCGAGTCGCTCCTGTTCGAAACCGAAGCGCAGGACACGGAGACCGTCTGCGGGCCCGCCGTCGAACTTGAGCTCCCCGTGATTCAAGACGACCACCCGATCACAGATCTGACCCACCTGATCGGCGGAGTGGCTGACTAGGACGATCGTCCGACCCTCTCGTTGGAACTCGGCGATCTTGTCCATGCACTTGCGTTGGAAGGGTTCGTCGCCGACCGCGAGAACTTCGTCGACGAGGAGGAGATCAGGGTCGACGTGCACCGCGACGGCGAACGCGAGTCGGACGTACATGCCCGAGCTGTAGAACTTCACCTGCGTGTCGATGAAGCTTTCGATCCCTGAAAAGTCGACGATCGCATCAAAATACCGGTCAGTCTCTTTTCGGGTGAGCCCGAGGATGGCGGCGTTCAAGTAGACATTCTCGCGACCTGTGAGGTCCGGGTGGAATCCCGCGCCGAGCTCGAGGAGCGCTGCCATACGGCCACGTCGGGAAACGTTCCCCGACGTTGGATCGATGATCCCACCGATGACCTTGAGAAGCGTGCTCTTGCCGGAGCCGTTGTGGCCGACGAGACCAACGGTCGTACCGGTCTGAATGTCGAGTGAGATGTCGCGGAGCGCCCAGAAGTCCTCGGTGAACTTGCGGGAACGGCCGAAATTGACGATCCGTTCTTTGAAGGACTTGTCCTTGTGCATGGTGAATCGTTTGGAAACCGAGTCGACCCGGATGATCGTGCTGCTGTTGTTCATGGCGTGGCCTACAGTTCCTGGGCGAAGTTGCCCTGCAAACGAGCGAAGATTCGCTGGGAGACCCACAAGAGCACAATCCCGACGAGAAGCGTGATGGACAGGCGAAGGACGAGGTCGTCCGGCCAGGACTGCTGGAATGCGCCGGTAGCCGTCGATCCAGCCGTCCACAGTGCCTTCTGCATCGCGATGATGCAGGTGGTCACCGGATTCAACAGATAGAGCTGCTCGAGCCAGTTGCCCTGCAGTGCCTTGTGGACGAACGTGAACGAATACACGACGGGTGATGCCCAGAACAGCACCATGATCGCCAACTCGACGAGATGCTGGGTGTCGCGGAGGTACACGTTGATCGCTGAGAGAGTGAGACCGATGGCTGTCGAGAAGACCACGAGCGTGAGGATCGCGAGTGGGGCCAGGAGGAGGTCGGGCGTCACATTGAAGTCCGACAGGATGATCGTCGCGGCGACGAGGACGAGCAATTGCACTGCGAAGTTGAAGAGTGCGGAACCGATGGCGCTCAGCGGGAAGATCTCCCGGGGGAGGTAGACCTTCTTGACCAAGCCCGCGTTGTTGAGTACAGCCGTCGTCGATTGAGTGACGATCTCGTTGAAGAGCCCCCACATCGTCAAGCCGATGAACACGAAGATTCCGAAGTCAGGGACGGTCCGCGCGGCGCCCAGGATCTGTCCGATCGCGAAGTAGTAGATCAGCAGCTGGATGATCGGTCGGAAGAGGCTCCAGACGAGCCCGAGAGAGCTGTCCTTGTATTTCGCGCGGACCTCGCGTTTGACGAGGAGCCAGAGGAGCTCGCGACGGTTCCAGATGTCCTTCAATGAGCTCGCAGCGCCAGTGAAAAAACCGGACTCCTGTCCGACTCGGTCCAGAGGGAGTGACGCCACTCGTTGTTCACGTGTCTCAGCGGAATAAGTCGTCATGGGCGCTCTGCGCGATCTCCTCGATCTCGGACGCTACTGCGTCGTATGTCGAAGTCGTGCGTGTTACGCAAGCCTCCGAGCGCCTCTACTCGAGCCGAGAGAACGCCGTAGACAGTGTACTTGGCGGAAGCTGAATGTCGTCACGGAGACACGGAGGGAGCACTGGAGTGTCATCCGGGCCCGGAATTCCAGAAGCTGAGATCGAAAGTTATCCCCGAACAGGGGACACGACCGCTAGCCTAGAGCCAGATTGTCGCGGCGCATGCCGTGGAGCCGGCGAGATTGGGAGTGACGTGCATCGTTCACATCGATTGTTGACGGCAGTCATCCTGACTGCCGTCGTGTTGACGGTGAGCGCGTGCACGATGCCAGGTGCGACTCCGTCGACGCAAATGCCGTCAACCCTGCAAGGCGGAGACACGACCGCGAAGGACCCGACTCCGTCGCCACAGCCGCCCGAGGCGGTCCTCGTGTTCGCGAGTGTCGACGTCGACGGCTTGAACACATCCGCCTCAGGCTACGTGTCCGGCCTCATCGAAGAGGGTGGTTCGTGTGAATACGTCTTCACGAACGGGGTCGATGAAGTCCGAGTTCCGAACGCGGGAGCGGCCGACCGAGCGCAGACCTCGTGCGGGACGATCCAAGTCCCCACGGCGAATCTCGCTCGTGGATCATGGACCGTGACTCTCGAATACACGTCTACAAAAACGACGAAGCTCGTTTCGTCACCGAGCACCGTGGAGATCCCATGAAACGCAGAATCTTCGCCATCGTTGCTGCGATCGCCGTCGTCGCTGTCGGCCTCGTTGCGTCGCCCACCGTGAGTGTCACGTCAGTGCAAGCGGCGGATGCGCGTGACTTCAACGCCGGCAACATCATCTCTGATCAGCTCTTCTTCGATGGAGGGGCGTTGTCTGCAGGTCAGATTCAGTCATTCCTGAATGTGCAGGTCCCGACCTGCCGAGCGGGCTACAAATGCCTGAAGGACTTCACGCAGTCGACGCCGAGTAGAGCAGCCGTATCGGGACGCTGCGATGCCTACAGCGGCGCGACCAACGAACGAGCTTCATCGATCATCGCCAAGGTGGGGGCTGCCTGCGGCATCAGCCAGAAAGTTCTCCTGGTGATGCTCGAGAAGGAGCAAAGCCTCGTCGGCGACACCTGGCCTTCCGACCAGCAATACCGGGCGGCAATGGGCTATGGGTGCCCTGACACCTCGGATTGCGACGCCAACTACTACGGATTCTTCAACCAGGTCTACGCCGCCGCGCTTCAGTTCAAGAACTATGCGGCCAACCCGGGCCGCTGGAACCACATTGCAGGACGAGTTAACACCGTGCGGTACAACCCCAACGCAGCGTGCGGGTCGAGCCAGGTGTTCATCCAGAATCAGGCGACCGCCGGCCTGTACAACTACACCCCTTACCAGCCCAATGCGTCTGCGCTCGCTAATCTGTACGGGTCGGGGGATGGATGCGGCGCCTACGGAAATCGCAATTTCTGGCGGCTCTACACCGACTGGTACGGGTCGACCACGGGTGCATCGAATCTGTTGCGCACGCTTGACAATGCGAGCGTGTATCTCGTGTCTGGTGACAAGAAGTACCCGGTAACGAGTATGGCCATGGTCTCCGCATTGGCGCCGCTCGGTCAGGTCGGCTATGTCTCCCAGTCCTATCTCGACCGGTACACCACGGCTCAGGCGGTGGGACGGATCATGCGGTCTCCCAACGGCACCATCTTCTTCTTCGACGCCGCGATCAAACTCCCGTTCGGATCCTGCGGGCTCGTGGTCGACTACGGCGGATCATGCGACTCGACGGGATACGTCCAACTCACGGACACACAGGTCGCGGCCTTCGTCACCGGGCCGGCAATGACTCGCGTGCTCGGTACGACTGAAGGCGGGCGCTACGCGATCACCGCGGGCACCAAGCGTGAGATTCTCGACACCCGATCGCAGAATGAGGCCGGGTACGCCGGCGGTTACAACGTTCTCACGGAGGCCGGTATCGCTCAGTTGCCGTTGGGAACTCCGATCGCGCGTGACTCCGCGTTCGTTCTGCAACGCGGTTCGAACAGTTTCTCGTTCTTGAGCGGGGGATCCCGGTTCGGCTCAGATGCAGGCACGTCGCAGGACCTCGGGTTGACCCCAGCGGGCGTCGGAACGCTGAGCGCGAATAGCCTCGCGAAGATCCCGGCGGCGCCGTCACCGTTCACAGGAGTCGTGCGCGCACCCGGAACGACGACAAGTCAGCTGCTGTCCTCCAGCGGACGCTATGAATGGCTGGGCGATCCGGATGGGTCGATTCTCCCCGCGGTCGCAGCAAGCCAAGAATTCGTGAACGGGTACTCCGTTCTCGGATCCGTCAACCAGGGTTCGTTTGTGAAGTCCGGCCAGACGTCCACGGTGTATGTCATTGCCGGGGCGTCAGTGCGTCCCGTCGGTTCTTGGGCCGCCCTCGTCGCGTTGTCGGGCGGCGGATCACCCTCGATCGCCACAGTTCCGCAAGCGGTGATCGGCAAATTCTCAACCGGCGGCACGGTTCTCGCTCCCACTTCGCTCGTACGCAGCCCGTCCAATGGGACCATCTACCTCGTCGACGGATTGTCGTCCAAGATCGCGATGTCGAGTTTCGATCCCGCGACGGAGCTCGGGGTGACCGGCTATTCGACAGTGAGTGATCAGTCGCTGGCCGCTTACGCGTCGGCCGCAGGCGTGCTGGGTTACGGCGTGACGTGTGGTGGACAGAACTTCGTGAGTGCCGGCGGGAAGATCCACGCGGTGAGCGCTGCGTTGGCGGCTGCCTATCCGATCTCCTACACCGCCCTGTCGGACGTGTCCTGCTCGATATTGGTGAAAGGGGCAGACGCGACGTCCTTCATTCGAACTGCCAATGGATCGATCTACAAGCTGGAGAATGGTGCGAAGCGCCCGATCTCGAGCATCGACACCTGGATCGCGATCGGAGGACCTGCTGAGGGCTATCTGGACGTCAGCCAGGGGTTCGCAGCCCAGTTCCCGACTGGCGCGCCGCTCTAATCGTCACGACGGTACTTGTGGTGTGCGGCTCACGAGCAGTGAAGGTTTCGGCGAGGCTGAGATGCGCAGGGAGGTTTGACAGGGCATCGGATTCGCTCACGATAGACTGACCTGGGCCGTTCGGCCGGTCGTTGAGGATGCATCGTTCTCGCAATTTGAGGGGGTAGGCGTGCGTCGTCTGTTGTCCTGGTCCACTGCTCGCGCATGGAGGGTCCTGCTCATCAGCTGGGCGGGGTTGTTCCTGCTCTCGGCGGTGTGGGCAATCTCGACTCCCATCGGAGCGAGTCCGGATGAACCTTCGCACATCATCAAGGCTGCGGCAGTCGTCCAGGGACAGCCGATCGGCGAGGCGACGGATCTCCCCGCCTGGACGAGTGTCCACGTTCCGCGAAGCATTGCGGATGCACAGTCGTGGCCGCAATGCTACGGGTTCCAGACGACCGTTCCCGCGTCGTGTTCGAACACCACCGGCAGTGGGCTGGAGTTGACCGATGCGAGAACTTCGGCCGGTCTCTACAATCCGATGTACTACGCATTGGTGGGGTGGCCGAGCCTCATCCTTCCCGAGGCGAAGCAGGTCGTGTTCGGCATGCGACTGGTGAGTGCCGCGCTGACGTCGGCTCTGCTCGCCATCGTTTTCACCGCACTGTTGACCTTCCGCAGGCCCGCTCTGACGACAATCGGCTTCCTCGCAGCGGCAACGCCAATGGTGTTCTTCCTGAGCGGCTCCGTGAACCCCAACTCCCTCGAGATCGCAGGTTCTGCCGCAGTGCTGGCTCTCTTGCTGAAGGTGACCCTCGGTCCAGAGCCTGATCGAGGTTTTGGCTGGTCGATGGCCGGGGTCGCCGTCGCGGGAGCCCTAACCGTCAACGCTCGAAGCATCTCGCCGGTCTGGTTGTTCCTGTTCATCCTGGTGGTCCTGGTGACGACACCTTGGCCACGGCTGCGCAGCGTCTTTTCGAGATGGCAGACGTGGACCGCGGTGGGAATCGTTGGACTCGCCACCGTCGCAGCAGCGGGATGGATCGCTGCGACGAACACGCTCGGACATCTCGGCACCTTCGCAGGAGCAGGTACAGTCGGCCCCGTCCGCGGCTTCTTCACGATGTTGCTCGATCGCTCATTCGATCCGGGAATCGTGGGCGTGTACGGCTGGCTTGACACTTGGAACCCCGCCTTCGTCTACGTCCTGTGGTCTGCGCTCGCAGTCGGACTCGCACTCGCCGCGGCCGCGACACTTCGAGGACGGCTCCTCGTCGGGTACCTCTTGATGCTCGCCATAGTCTTCCTGGGTCCCGCGCTCATTCAGGCGGCGTCCGTGACGAACTCCGGGTACATCTGGCAGGGGCGCTACACCTTGGTGGCATACTCCGCTGTGCTGGTGTTCACCGTTGTGGCGGTGAGTGTCAGACCAAAGCAGGATGACATCCGTGTCTCGCGGGCAGTGGTCGAGCGAACGTACTGGATCATCGGCGCGCTCGTGATCCTCGGTCATGTGGGTGGAGTGGCTTCAGCCATTCGACGGTACGCGACGGGCTCAACGGTCGACTGGATCGATATGATTCGATCGCCGCTGTGGCTGCCGCCACTCGGATTCTGGCCGTGGGTCATCCTCACGGTGCTCGCCTCCGGGCTACTCGTCGTGCTCGGCGCACCTCGACGGGGTCGCGGCGAACCGGAGGCGCCGGAGCCACACCCGACCCCGCTCCTGACGACGAGCCCTGCAACGGTCTGATCCGGCACGAGAGCTCTAGGGAACGGCGAGCCGTGCACGATCTATTTGGACGTGAACGGCTCTTCGTTCGGCGTCTGAGGGCTGGCTTGGATATCCAGTTGCAACGCGCTGATGAGCATCTGTGTGCCGATCATCAGCGGCAGCGCCGCAAGCATCACGGTCGCGGCAGTCGCAACGACTGACGCGGCTACCTGGAAGCACACCCACACCGCGACTCCCAGGCCGAAAGCGAACAACACGATGCCAAGCGATAGCAGCAGCGCGATGGGCGAGAACGACCAGAGGACGTATCGGTACCAGATGCGTCGCCAGAAGCCTCGTGTCAGGAGGTTCAGGAGCTCTGGGATCACGCGGCTGAGGCGAATGCTCGACACTTCATTCCCGTAGACGGCTGGGATGGGTACGTCGATCGCCGGAACCTGAAGGATGTTGAGATGGATCAGAAGATCGTTCTCGAAGCTGTAGCGGCGGGAAACCCGATGCAGGGGCAACCGCTCAAGGACGCTTGTACGAACAGCCGTGTAGCCGTTCTGAGGGTCGAAGAGGTGCCAATAGCCGGATGCGAGTTTGGTGAGAAATGAAAGCACGATGTTGCCGAAGACCCGGTAACCAGGCATACCTGCAAAGGACTCGGGGGAGAAGAATCGATTTGCCTTTGCGAACCCGTATCCTTCGGCCGTGACCTTGTTGAGCAAGGACGGCAGGTAGTCGGGATCCATTTGAGCGTCGCCGGCCATGATGACGTTGACGTCGGCGCCGAGCTCCATCGCTCGTTTGTGCCCCGTGATGATGGCCCCGCCGACACCTTGATTCACCTCATGGCGAATAAGGACGACGCGAGGATCAGAACTGCCCTCGACCACTTGACTGGTTCCGTCAGGACTGCAGTCATCGACGATGACGATGTGGTCGATGAAGTCTGGCATCGTGTCGATCACGGTCGAGATCATTCGTTCCTCACGATATGCGGGAACGACTGCGGCAATGGTGGCTCCGTTGTACACGGTTAATCCTCTCGGCCGGCGGAACCGGCGGCTGGGCGGAACCGAGGTGAGAACACCCAGAACCGATATGCGAAGTAATTCCACACCGTTGTTGCGACAGTTGCGACGATCTTGCCGCCGATCCATCCCGCGAACGTGGAATCGATAAGTGAGACGATCAGCGTCGTCGCGATGGTGTTGAATGCGACGAGGGCCGCATACCGGATGAGTGCGCCGCCTTGGGGGACGGCCGAACCGAAGGCGAAGACCCGCTGCGCGGTGTAGGTGTAGACGAAGCTGAGGAGGAAGGCCGCGGCTGTGGCAACCCAGAGCTCCCAGCCGAAGACTCGGTAGAACAGGGCGAGCATCCCGATGTCAACGAGGAATGCAGACGCTCCTACGAGCAGGTACCGGATGCCGCTATTCCAGAGCAAGCGCTTGATCCGAGAGGCGGTCGGGTTCTCAGGCTGTTGCGCAGAGGTCACTGTGCTGCCGCCGTAGAGAGAACGCGGTCCACCACCCGGTGGGACGGCAGGATGCTGCGGCGTTCCTGTGCGGCGTCGTCCGCGCCATCGATGATGCGGCAGAAATGCGCCAACTGAGCGGTGAGCGGTTCGACACTCGTCACGAGTTCTGGAATCTCAATGACGGTCTGTTGCCGGTATCCGCGGTTGGCGCCATCGACGAGATCCTCGGAGACATGGTGGTACACGGTCACGTCTCGTCGGAGGAGGTCGATTTCGATGAGGCGATCACGTTCGTGGACGGACATCGATCTGATCTTCCGCTGTCCCATCCGGCTCGCCGAGACGTGCGCGATCGCACCGCTGGGGAAGGTGAGCACTGTCTCCGCGACGTCTTCGGCCCCGGGGACGGACTTGTCGTGGAAGAACCCGAGTGAGGAGGAAACCTCGCTCGGTGATGTGCCGGCGAACATGATTGCGAGATCGACGTCGTGGACGAGGAGGTCCCACGCCACTCCGGTACGAATTCGAGGAGCGTAGGGGGAATGCCTGGTCCCAGTCACGTGCACGGGTGATTCAATGAAGGACCGTGCGGTGAGGACGGCTGGGTTGAACCGTTCGAGGAGTCCGCACATGAGTGGCAGGTCTCGATCGTCCGCGAGTTGCACGATCGCTTCGGATTCCGCGAGATTCGCCGCGACGGGTTTTTCCAACAGGAGCGGAACGTCCGCCTCGAGGATCTGGCGAGCGAGAGGCACATGTGCCTCCGTCGCCGCCGCGACGATGACGCCGTCGATTCCCTCCAGGGGCGGCAACTCCGGGTACCAGCGAGCCCCGTGCGCATCCGCCAGCGCACGACCGTTCTCTTCCCTGGGGTCGATGAGGGCGACGAGGTCGGCGTCTTCGAAGCGGGACACGACCCGTGCGTGGTTGCTGCCCATCACACCGGCACCGACGAGAGCGAGGCGTTTCCGAGGGTGCGCGCTCATCGGCCTGCAGCCACTTCTCGAACGGCATCTGCGATCGTCTCGAGCTCGGATCGGCTGAGATCGGTGTGAACGGGAAGCGACACAACTTCCGTCGCCACTCGGCGGGCGACGGGGGTCTCGTCGAGGATCACATCGGCTCGGTCACGGTATGCGTCGTAGTCCCCGAGGAGCTTCGGGTAGTAGACGCCGCAGCCGATGCCTCGGTCCGTCAGTGCAGTCACGAACTCGTCGCGAGAGACCGCCGCTTCAGCCGTTACTCGGATCGTGTACTGGTGCCAGACGTGACCTCGTCCGGGCAGGGAGGTCGGTACGACGACACCGTCGACGTCGGACAGGGCCTCACTAAGGAAAGCTGCATTCGCACGGCGGATGTTCACCGTTTGCTCGTAGCGCTCGAGTTGCGGAATGGCCAGGGCAGCTTGCAGATCCGTGAGTCGGTAGTTGTTTCCCGCGATGAGGTATTCGTATCGTGCCCGCATGCCCTGATTCCGGAGGATGCGCAGTCGCGCTGCGAGGTCGTCGTCGTTCGTTGTGATCATTCCGCCTTCGGCGGTGGTGATGTTCTTCGTCGCATAGAACGAGAACGTCCCGAGCCCGAAGCCGCCGGCGCGCGTGCTGCGGTAATCCGCGCCGTGGGACTGAGCAGCGTCTTCAACAATCGAGAGGCCCCGATCGGCAGCGAGCTCTGCAATGGGGGCCATGTCAGCCATCTGCCCGTAGAGGTGAACTGGGAGCAGTACTTTGGTGCGATCCGAGACGAGACCGGTCATCGATTGCGGATCCACGTTGAAGTCGTCGTCCCGGATATCAGCGAAGCGCGCGGTCGCTCCAGCTTGCAAGATGGCATTGAGCGTCGCGACGAAGGTAAACGGAGAGGTGATCACCTCGTCGCCCGGTTCGAGATCGAGAACTTGCAGAGCAGCGATCAGCGCGGTTGTCCCGTTGTTGACTGCGACAGCATGACGTGTGCCCTGTAGCTCCGCGAAACGAGATTCCAGTTCCGCCACGACTGGTCCTTGGGCGATCGAACCGGATCTGAGTACCTCGAGCACCCTTCGTTCCTCTGCCTCGCCGAATCGGACGGTGGTGATGGGGATCATGCTGCCTCACGTGCTCTGGTTCGACGGACCCCGTGGTCCGCCCCTCTACGATAGTCGGACAACATACCGGGCGGGGCGGGCTCGCCCCATAGCGGAGGAATCGATGAACGCAATCCATGCCACGGCCATCATCTCGGGTGAGGTCTCTCTCGGCCGTGACAACGTGATAGGGCCCTTCGTCGTCATCACCGGACCGGTCGTCATCGGAGACGGAAACTGGATCGGTTCCGGCGCGGTGATCGGCGCGCCTCCCGAGGTGCGCACGTTCAAGCATCCAACGATGGACGACGGCTCGGTCGGTGCAGGCGTCGAGATCGGCGACCGGAATGTGATCCGTGAAGCAGCACAGATTCATCAGGGCTGGAAAGAGCCGACCACGATCGGTAGCGACACATTCATCATGAACCAGGCCTACGTCGCACACGACAGTTCAGTCGAGGACGGTGCCACCCTATCTTCGAGCGTGCTGCTCGCCGGCCATGTTCGCGTGGGCATCGGAGCCACGCTGGGACTCGGTGCCGTCGTCCATCAGCGTCGTTCCATCGGGCAAGGGGCGATGGTGGGCATGTCTGCTGTAGTGACGCACGACATCCCGGCTTTCGCGAAGGCCTACGGCAGTCCGGCTCGTGTGCATGGGGCGAATGCTTTGGGAGCTGAACGCGCCGGCCTGTCGGCGGAAGATATCCGTAATCTGAGTAAAACGTTCGAAGCCATCGAAGATTAACTCACCCGCTGTATGGGTTCAGCTCAATAGACCAGACGCTCCGAGACAGTGCGCTCGGAGTGAGAAGTGCAGGTGGAGCGGGCGGCATCGACATCGCACGCGAGGATGAACGAGCGACGAGCCAGCCAGAAGCCGATCCCGACGGTCACGACGAAGAGCGCCGCGAGCGCCTTCCACCCGAGCGGGGGCTGCCAAGCGCCGTCGAAGACGAACTGTCCGATGTCGGCGTCGAGCCCAGCGACGTACCGCCAGAGCGCGGTCACGAACGCGAACACGTGCCCGATGGCGAGTAGCACGAACAGGGAAGTGACCAAACGAGTCCGCCCGACCGTGATGCCGATTCCCGCGTCGTCGAGTGCCACACCCGCAAGGATGAGCAGACAGAGGAGCATGGCGAGCATGTAACGGCCTTGCCAGACGTAGCCGTACTGGGCGTAGAGCGACAGCTGCGTGACGACGGGCACGAACAAGCAGACGGCGATCATCGCCCAGACGGTGGCACCGGTGCGACGTCGCCCCCAGACGAGGGCAACGACGATGAGCCCAAGGATCGCGGCCATCCAGACGGCGTTCGTCATGGACGGGGCCGGCGTGTCGACCCAGCCGAAGAGGCCGATCATTCCCGCGATGTAGTCGAACGAGTGCACGAGCGTCGCCAGGGCGGCGAAGGCGTAGCCGACGAGGGAAACGTTGGACGAGGAACCTCCGGCGAGGGCAGGCGGGTTGAGATACCAGACGACGGTCGCGATCGCGGCCAGGCCGGTGCCGCCGAGCAGGAGCCAACCCGCGGGCGACCGGAGGAGCGACAGCACGCGGTCCCGGTTACCGAGGAAGATCGCGAGCAGGGCGATGAGCAGCAGCCACAGCAACGAGATGCTCCGCGTGCTCATGAGCAGTACGGCACTCACGAGGGCCAGCGCGGCCTGTTCCAAGAGTCGCCGTCCAGTGAACGTGCCGCGAGACATCGCGAGCATCGTGACGAGAAGAGCGCCCGCTGATGCGACTTCGACACCGTTCGGATTCACGACGCCGCCGAGGTACAGCGCCATCGGGGTGATACCGACGATTGCCCCGACGAAGGCCCACCGTGAACGTCGCATGAGGCTCAGCTGCATCACGAGCACCGCGAAGGCGAACGCGGAGAGCACGGCACTCATGATGCGCATGCCGTAGTAGGCGGCGTCGCCTCCCAAGAACAGCGAGGGCAACCCGACCGCGGCGTAGTAAACGGGACTGTTCAGTCCTGCAGTGCCGCCCGTGATGACCAAATCGTCCGAAGTGTTTCGGGTCTCCGCCTGGCAGCTCGCATCGATGTCCGACTTGAACGCGAAGCAGGTGAGCCCGAGCGCATTCGCAATGTTTTCCGGTATCTCGGCCCGCGTGAGGGTTGGGCTGGAGTCCAACCGCTCCGACACGATCTGCCCCCGAGCGACCGCTGCTGCGCGGATGAGGTGAGACGCTTCGTCTGGAGCCGACGCGAGTGGAACCGCGAACGCCCACAGCACCATGGGCGCGAGGACCGCGAAGAAGGTGACGAGGAAGGTCAACCAGCGGCGTCGGTACCTCGCGTCGGCGGCAGTGGTTTCGAGGTCGCGGTTCTGGGCGGAGAGCATTCGGATGTCGGTCCAATCGGAGTAACGGAGAGCGGTCGGCCCGCGACGAGGTCAGTCTAGCCCGAGCCCTTCGGCCGTCTGTGGATCGTGGCTTCAGCGCACTGTGAGCAACGTCGCAGCGAGGACGAGCGCGTACAAGGCGATCCCGGCTCCGAGGAGGACCCGCCGTTGCGGTCTCCTTGACGCGGTGAGCGCGACGCACAACAGCAGGAGTGGAATGAGGTTCGCGCCGTAGCGGGCGCCGAGATCGGTGTACTCGCCGATCGATGCGGTGTACATGATCGCCAGGGCTGGCCCGGCGAGCACGGACGCCAGGAGGGCCGTCCACGCGGCCACCCGGCGCGCACCGCGCAGCCGGTCCAACCAGACCGAGCCGACGAGGCCGGCGACGCACAGCCAACCCAGCGCCGGGCCGTAGATCACCGCGCCGAGGAGGAGCCGATCGACGCCGCCGAGTTCGAACATGCCGGTCGAGAAGATCCCCGTCACGAACGTCCAGAGTTGCTTGACCACGTCGTACCAGAACATCGGGCGCCCCTCGCCGAGGTCGACGGGCGGGCCGACCGCGGAGGCCGCGACGAAACGGAGCCAGACGAGTTGCGCACCCAACGCTGCTGTCGTTCCGACGAGCGGACCGGTCACCATCGAGACCGGGCCACGTCCGCGAGCCGCGGCCCGCCAGACGGACTGCTCGCGCCACGAGTCGCGGGTGCCCGTATCGCCGACGAATCTGAGAACCGCGTAGATGAGGACGATGCCGATGGCGATGGCGTTCACCGACTTGAACAGGAGCGCCACGGTGAACAGGGGGATGAACCACCACGCGTTGGCGCGTCCGCGAGCGACCCGCTCGATGAGCAGCACGGCAAGGGCTCCGACGAGGACACCGGACACGTCCGTGGAGACGAACGTGTACGTCCACCAGGAAAAAGGAGACGCGATGAAGAGGAGACCGACGGCGATCGCGGCGGTCGCGGGTGTGCGGTACAAGCGGAGCACGGCCGCCAATGCGATGACGGTGCCGATGAGCCACAACGTTCCGGAGAACCGGGCTGCAGTCAGGATGTCCAGGCCGCTGACTGACTGAAGTCCGGCGGCGAAGAGCCAGGTCGGTGCGAAGTAGAGGGGCGTGTACAGCTGCGCGGACTGAATGCCGCCGTACGGGAACTCACCACGGTCGAACGGGGCATGGCCGCACGCATCGGCAGCGCTGGTCGGCCCGAACGCCTGCTGGCCGTGACATGCGAGCCAATTCATCGAGAAGTCGCCGACCGGCTCGCCGACGTGCAGGTAACCCTGCGTCGGCAGCTTCACGAGGTAGTCGAGGTACATCCACTCGTCGAACGGGGACAGTGCGAGGCTATGCCCTGCCGTCACCGCGACGCCAAACACGAGTGCGGCGAGGGCGAGGACGACGTAGGTGATTCGGTAGCCGTCTCGTGAGGCAAGAGTGCGCTCCGCCCAGTCGACGGGCGCCGCCAGCACGTTCATGTGGTCACCGACCAGATGAGCAACGCGCACAGGAGGGCTCCGCAGGCGGCCGTGATCGTCAGGTTCACGGCGCGGTTTCGTGCCACGCTGCCCGTGGCCAGGAGGAACATGGGCACGAGGGAAGCCGTCGCGAGGCCGTCGAGGTCGAACCCGGCGCCGGTCAATGCGGTGAGGACGACCACTGTCGATGTGCCTCCGACGACGGCCGTCACGACGACGGCAGAGGACAGGGCATTGGTCCGACGGTCGGAGAGTCCGACGATCGCGGCGGCGATCGCACCGCCGGTGACGATCCACCACAGTCCCACCGTGAGCGCGAAGTGGAAGGGATAGCTCGGGGCGATGCCGAAATCTGCCGTGGTCGCGACGATGCCCCCTTCGAACGGCATCCGGATCTGTTCTGCGATGTCGGGAAGCGTGAGCGGCCGGGCCTCCGTCGTGACGGCTCCGGTGAGCGGCGGTGCGAGCAGGCGGACCCCCGTCAGCGCGATGGCTCCGCCGCCGACGGCTGCCCCCAGGACGCTCAGGATCCTGAGCACGGAGGCCTGCGGCGGACGGAACCACGGTAGGAGTGCCAGCGTGCACGCGGCCAGGACGACGAGTGCCCCGAGCAGGTTGCTCGTGTTCGCGAGCACGGCGATCGCGACGGCTCCGCCCACCCACACGGGTGAACGTCGCCCGCCGAGCGTCTGCATGGTCGCCTGGAAGAGCGCGAGGCCCGAGAGGATGCTCAGCGCGAACGGCGAGCCGGGCCTGAACGCGTCCCACGCCAACGGGGAGACCACGAGGCACAGGGTGAGCGCGGCCGTGGCCAGCGGGCCGGCTCCACGGCGCAGGAGCAGCCACGCGAGAGCGAAGATCGAGCAGGCGCTCCACAACGCAGCGGTCGCCAGCGACGGGTTCAGCAGCGCGGCGAGCGAGGACGCGTCGGAGCCGACGTAATGCACCGAATCCCGCGAGTAGTCACCATTCCCGCCCAGACTGCGTGCGATGACGAGCAGGAGCGAGACGAGGGCGAGCGCAATCGGCAGACGGTACGGCAGCACTCGCGTCGACCACGGGGTTCGGCTCGGTGCGATCGTCATGGCAGCTTTCGGATGCGGGCGGTGGCGCCGGGGACGGTCCTCGCCGGAGCTGCACAATAGTACCTGGATGAGACCGCGTATCCGTTCCGAACCACCGGCCGGGTCGGGGTATCCTGTCCGACAGAACACGCTCCTCGACGAGAGACTCGAATGACGCGACGCAGCACGCCAGAGCGGCCAGCCTCATCTGGCGTCCCCGTCGGACGATTCCAGAGCCTCGACGCAGGACTCGCGGGACACCGCAACTCGCTCGGTGTGATCAGGCTCGTACTCGCGTCAGCCGTGATCTTCTCGCACGCGTTCCCGCTCGGCGGTTGGGGTGAGGACCCGTCGCTCACCCTCATGCGCGGTCAGGAGACCGTCGGCGGGTTCGCCGTCGTGGGATTCTTCGCCGTCAGTGGGTACCTCATCGCGAAGAGCGGTGTCAGAGCCGACCTGCTCCAGTTCCTGTGGCGTCGGGTCCTCAGGATCTTCCCCGCCTTCTGGACGGTCCTCCTCGCGGGTGCGCTCATCGTCGGTCCCATCATCTGGCTCATCACGACCGGAGGCATCCGGGGCTACGCGCTCCCGTTGAGCGGTGGTCCTGTCGGGTACATGTTCTGGAACGGCGACCTCACGATGCGTCAGTGGGGCATCCACGACATCTTCGCGACCACGACGCCGTACGGGCGCATCGCCGGGGCGAGTGTGCTCAACGGCTCGTTGTGGACACTCGCCTACGAGTGGTTCTGCTACCTGCTGATCGCCGTGCTGCTCGTGCTCGGAGCTCTCCGCCACGCACGCTTCGTCGTCCCGGTGCTGACCGCAGCGCTCGTCGCCATCGAGGTGCTCTCCCTCAACCGGCCTGACCTCATCGCGAGCTACCTGCCGTTCTTCGCTGACCGTTTTCACATCACGCTTACCCTCGCCTTCCTCTACGGCTCCTGTCTCGCGATGTACGCGAAACAGATCCCGCTCAGCAACTGGCTCGGCGTCCCAGCGGGTGTCATCGCATTCACGACGCTCTTCACGGGGAGCTGGGTCCTCGTCGGCTATCCCGCGTTCGCGTACTTCGTGTTCTGGCTCGCCGTTCGGCTGCCCGCGAGAGTGCAATGGATCGGTGCGAAGAACGACTACTCGTATGGTATGTACGTCTACGGCTTCCTCGTCCAACAGGTGACCGCGTTCTTCGGTTGGTACCGGCTCGGCTACCTGCCCTGGGTGCTCGTCACGATCGTCATCACCGCTGGGTGCGCCTGGCTCAGCTGGCACGGTGTCGAGAAACGCGCGATGGCGCTCAAAGACTGGGGGCCGGGACGCGGGATCCGCCACTGGGCGGATCGGCTTCGCCGTCGTGCTCCTGGAGCGCCGCTCGCGAGCTGATGGCCTCGACCGCATCTGTTGCCGGATCTGCGCGATCGATCAGACGGACGAAGGCCAACCACGCCGCCGCCATGACGGTCGTCAACGCCGCGACGAGGGTCGCCCAGTGGATGGGGGGTAGCCACTGCGGAGCGGCGATCAGATCAAGGGGCGTGCCAGTGGATCCGACCACGAACCGGACCATCGTCGTGAAGAACGCGAGGACCTGACCGACTCCGAGGAACGCAGCCGCCACCAGCACGAGTCGCCGCACGCCGGGGCGGAAGCCGATGCGACCGGAGCCATCGATGGCGAAGCCGGCCAGCACGATGGTGCAGAGGAACGGGGCGAGCAGGTACCTCCCCTGCCAGATGAAGCCGTACTCGGCGTACGCGGACGCCTGCACGATGGGTGGCACGGCCAGCATCACCAGGATCGCGCCGAACAGCATTCTCCTGGCGAACGGCGTCGCGACGAACACTGCTGTGGCGAGGACAGCGGCGACGACGGCCGCCCACACCGCGCCTGTGAAAGGCGGCATCGGCGTTTCGCCCCAACCGAAGACGCCGATGAGACCGGCGGCGTAATCGATCGACCTGATGAGCGTGACGCCGGCGATGAACAACCAGGTGATCGGGTCTGCAGCGCTCGCCGTCGGCTCGGCGGCGAACCGTGGCGGGTCGAGGAACCACACCATTGTCATCGCTCCGATCAGTGCCGAGGCGCCGACGGCCACCCATGCCGCGGGACGGACGAGGACCGACCGGAGGACGGACCGATCTGAGAGGATCAGCGCGGTCCCGACGACGAGGACAACCCAGAGCAGGCCGATGCTCCGCCCCGACACGAGGAACAGCGTGCTCACGACGACGAGCATCACCCGCCCCCAGAGCTGTGCCGGACTCGAACGCGAGCGGAACGTTGCGAGCAACGTCGCGAGCAGGGCTCCGGCAGCAGCTGCTTCGACGGAGTTCGGATTGATCGCCCCGCCCAGGAAGAGCAGCATCGGCGTGATCGCGGCGGCAGCACAGATGACGGCCCAACGATGCGCGGGCAGACTGCAGAGTTGCATGAACATCACTGCGAGGAGCGCGGCGCACAGGATTGAGTTGAGGACGCGCATCGCCGTGAAGGCGGCTTCGCCGTGGACGACGAGCGACGGAAGCCCGACGACCGCGTAGTACACGGGGCTATTGAGGCCCGCGGTCGTTCCCGTTGTGACGAGGCGGTCGGGATCCGTCGTCAGGGGGACCTGGCAGCCTGCGCTGATCTCCGGGTGGAATGCGAAGCACGGCAAGCTGTGCGCCGCGGCGATCGACGCCGGCACGACCGCCGCGCTCTGAGTGGGCTGCTCCACGAAGGGCGTCCGGCCGAGTTGGCCACGCACGACTGCGGCCGCGCGAATGGCGTGCGACGGTTCGTCTGGGACCGACATCAACGGTGACCCCACCGACCACACCAGCATGGGCGCGAGTGCCACGACGAACGAGATGAACAGTACTGTCCAGCGCGACGGGCCCGTGGAGGAGGAAGGATTCGACATGTGCCCTCTCGATCGGCCCGGCTGCTGCTCGTTCGCGCCGCCCGCATCGACATTCTATGGTCGTGCCCGACGGCGCTCCGGGGCACTCGCCGGTCGAGCCTCGGCGTCGCTTCTATACTCGGAAGGTACGTCTACCCCGAATAGAGGAGCCTCGATGACCGCACTGCCCGCTCTGGGGACCGTGCTCGTGACCGGAGGCGCCGGCTTCATCGGCTGCGCGCTCTCCCAGCAGTTGGCCGATCGAGCCGAGCGGTGGATCGTGATCGACAAGCTGCACCCGCAGGTCCACCCGACCGCCGATCGCCCCGCCGATCTCCATGAGGCGGCAGAGCTCATCGTCGGCGACGTGACCGACGCGGCCGTCTGGGACGCCGTGCTGGCGGATGCGAAGCCGGACGTCATCGTGCACCTCGCCGCCGAGACCGGGACCGCGCAGTCGTTGCACGAGGCTACGCGCCACGCCGAAGCGAACGTCGTCGGCACGACCGAGATGCTCGACGCCCTCGGCCGCGCGGGGCAGGTCCCTGCCCACTTCGTGCTCTCCTCGAGCCGTGCCGTCTACGGCGAAGGCCAGTGGAAGCGTTCCGACGGAACCGTGTACGAGCCCGGCCAGCGCTCGCACGCCCAGTTCGAACGCGGCGAGTGGGACTTCCCGGACTCGACGCCGCTCCCGAGTCGCGCTGCGGTGACGATGCCGGCGCCGACGAGCGTCTACGGAGCCACGAAGCTCGCTCAGGAGCACATCATCTCCGCCTGGACGGGCGCGCACGACGCCAAGCTCACGATTCTGCGCCTGCAGAACGTCTATGGCCCCGGCCAGTCGCTCATCAACTCCTACACGGGCATCGTGTCGCTCTTCTCGCAGCTCGCGATGGACGGCGGAACGATCCAGGTCTACGAGGACGGCCGTATCACGCGCGACTTCGTCTTCATCGAGGACATCGCCTCCGCCTTCACCGCGGTCATCACGGCGGGGCCCTCGGCGGACGTCTCGCGGTACGACATCGGTTCAGGCGTCGGCACGACGATCCACGAACTCGCGAACAGCATCGCCGCGTACCACGGCGCCCCCGCGCCGACGATCAACGGCGCGTACCGCGACGGCGACGTCCGTCATGCCGAGTGCAGCATCGAGGACTCGCTCGCCGCGCTCGACTGGAAGCCGGAATGGGACGTGACGCGCGGCGTCGCGGCTCTGCAGGAGTGGATTGCCGCCCAGCGGTAGCGACGTTCCGTCCGCGGCTCCGCGCCGCGGACCGAACGGCGCAGTCCTCATCCTCGCGGCCACGGCGATCGGCGGTGGGGCCGGCTACATCCTGCAGGCGTTCGCCGGGCCGACGCTCGGGACGGCGCTCTACGCGCCGTTCGCGGTGTTCTGGTCGGCTCTGTACCTGCTGATCAGTGCCCTCTCCGGCCTGCAGCAGGAGGTCACGAGGGCGACGACGCCCGTCGACTCCGAGCGGCCCGCGGCAGCCCCGGCCGGTCGTCGGCCGCGGTCGCTCCTGCGTGACTTCTCCCTCGTGACGATGCTCGTCGTCGCGGTGGTGGTGGCGGGGACCGCTTGGATCTGGGTGTCGACCGTGTTCCCGGAGGGCGGCTGGTCGTTCGTGCCGCCGCTCGTTCTCGGACTCGTCGGATACGTGGCCGTCGCGGCGATCTCCGGCGTCTTCTACGGCCTCTCCTTCTGGGTGCTCGCCGCTTCGATGACGATCGTCGACGGGCTCCTCCGACTTCTCATCGTCGGCGCACTGCTCTTCGTGACCGATGACGCCGCGGTGCTCGCCTGGGGAGTCGCCGCTCCGTTCGTGCTGACGCCCATCATCCTCTGGCTCGTGAGCAGGTCCTCGGTCGTCGGGCGGTTCGCACTCGACGTCGGGCCGAAGGCCCTCACCTGGAACGTGGCGCGCACGATCGTCGCCGCAACCGCGACTGGAATCATGGTGAGCGGTCTGCCGCTCATGATCCAGGCGACCGGGCCAACGGGCACCCCGGACGAGTTCGGGGCGTTATCATACGCCATCACGCTCACGCGAGCGCCCATCGTCATCGTGGTGCTCGCCCTGCAGAGCTATCTCGTGGTGGTGTTCCGAGCGCACGCCGATGCCGTCCTCGGCTGGGTGCTGCGGATCGCGGCGGTCGTGATCGCGGGTTCGCTCGCGCTCGCGGCTCTCGCTTGGTGGCTCGGCCCATGGATCCTCACCGTATTGTTCAAGCGCGACGATGTGCTCCCGGGCGAGACGCTCGGCCTCCTCGTCGCGACCGCGGGCCTCGTCGGTGTCCTGTGCGTGACCGGGGCTGCCACGCTCGCCCGCTCTCAGCACGGCGCGTTCACCGCGGGGTGGATCGTCGCCGCGGTCGTGACGATCGTCGTCCTGTCCCTGCCCCTCGGACTGCACGAGCGAACGCTGCTCGCCATGGCGGTCGGCCCGGTCGGCGGATTGCTCGTGCACGTGATTGCCCTCGTCCGCTCTGGTCGGGCGCCTCGAGATGCCGCGTCGGGATCGGAACCGATTTCCTGAGGGGCGGATTCTCGCCTAGGGTGGTCCGAATGTCCGCAACACGTGTCGGGAATCACTCGTCAGCCCGAGCACCGGAGGACCACTCATGACCGGGAACAACTTCGCGGCCCTGAGACTCGCAGCGGCGCTCGTCGTCCTCATCCGTCACTCGCTCATCATCCTCGACGACGACATCTCCCCGTTCGGTCCCATCACCTCCGACGACGTCCCCGCACTCGGCCTGTGGGTGTTCTTCGTCGTCTCCGGGTTCCTGCTCCCGGCCGCATGGGAGCGGCGGCCGCACCTCGGCAAGTACGTCTCTGCGCGCGTGCTGCGGATCTTCCCGAGCCTCGCCGTCAGCCTTGTGGTCATGGTGCTCGTCATCGGGATGATCGCGACGAACCTCGACCCGATCGGGTACCTCCGGCATCCGCAACTCCCACAGTTCATGGCCGACAATCTCACCCTGTTGCCGAACTACTTCCTCCCCGGCGTGTTCGACGACAACTCCTACCCCTCTGCGGTCAACGGCGCGTTGTGGTCCCTCGGCCCGTTGTTCGCGCTCTACTTGCTCGTCCCCGTCGTCGGCTTCATCCCGTGGCAACGGGCGAGAGCGGTCGTCTGGACGGGGCTTCTCGTCTTCAGCTTCGTCGCGCCGATGTGGGAAGCGGTCGACACTGGGACGATCGTGTGGGGCAACTACGTGCACGACACGTTGCGTGTCGCGGCGTTCTTCTGCGCAGGCGCCGCGATCCGGGAATGGAGGATCCCCCTGCGCGGATCAGCAGCCGTCATTGCCGGTTCGGTCCTCGCCATGGTCATGGTGCTCGTCCCGGAGGCGACCTGGCCGGTGGCTCACCTCGCGGTACCCTACGTCCTCGTGTACGTCGGCAGCCGTTCGACACCGGTGATTCGGTCGGCGGGTCGCTTCGGCGACCCCAGCTATGGGATCTTCCTCATCAGCTTCCCCGTGCAGCAGCTCCTGATCCACCTGAACCCGGAGCTCGACTGGATTCCGAGCATCCTCGTGACGATCGTCGTCTCGGTGGCCTTCGGCTACGCGCTCTGGTGGTTCGTCGAGCAGCCGATCGCCCGCCTCAAGCGTCGGCCTGGCCGCCTCGTGGTCCGTGCTCCTGAGACGCGCGAAGCGCCGCTTCCAGTTCGCTGATCCGGAGATCCTGCAGAGCGGCCTCCTCGGCGAGCGTGCGCGTGCGCTGCTCGAGGGTCGTGAGTTCCGAGCTGTGCTGGATGCTCACCAGGAAGAGGATGAAGAGGCTGACGAAGAACACGAGGTTCGTTGGGATCTCGATACCGATCGTCTGCGCAGCCCAAGCGAGGAGTCCTGGGAAGACTCCGACGAGCAGAGCAAGGATTCCAGCGACCATCCACCAGACGGCATGACGTTCCCGCAGTCGTCGACGGCGGAGCATCTCGATGACGACACCGAGGGTGATGAGTGCCCCCACGATGCCCAGGATGTACGAGCCGAGCGTCACGCGATGACCTCCGAGTGGAGCGCCACCGGGGGACGGATGAGCGCGAAGACGAGTGCGATTGCCGCACGGGCGAGGTAGGTGGCCGCTTTGAAAGGGTTGTGCGATGGCGTGCCGCCGGCGCGCGGCCGCATGGAAACGGGGACCTGTCGGATGATGCAACCGGAGCGAGCAGCGATCACGAGGGACTCGATCGTGTCACCCAGGTACTCGGCGGGGTAGTGCTCCGCAAAGAGCCGGACCGCGCGAGGCCCCGTCGCTCTGAACCCGCTCGTGGTGTCGGTGAGTCTCGTCCTCGCGACGCGGCTGAGGACGCCGGACAGGACGACCATCGCCCACTTCCGTGGCCCGCGGACTTCGTAGTCCCCTTCGCCGGCGAATCGCGCCCCGAGGACGAGGTCCGCGGTTTCCAGTTCTTCGACCAGCCGGATGACTCCGGCCGGATCGTGCTGGCCGTCCGAGTCGACTTGGACGACGTTCCGGAAGCCGTTGTCGAGTGCGTACCTGAAGCCGGTCCGCATCGCGCCGCCGACGCCGAGATTGAACGGCAGTTCGGCGACGATGGCACCTGCCGAGCGTGCTTCTTCCGTCGTGCGATCGCTCGAACCGTCATTGACCACGAGCACCGCGACGCCGGGTAGCTTGGCGTGCACCTCACGCACGACCGCCGCGACCGACGCCTCTTCGTTGAAAGCGGGCATGACGATCAGGGTTCCGAGGAGCGAGGGCGTCATAACTGGAATCCTAGCAATCGGAGCCGCCGCATCCATCGAAGCCCGCCGCACCGGTGAAGGACGACAGGATCACGCGAAGACGTGCCGAAGGAGCGCTTTCCGACCGTCGCTATTCCCGGCCTTGATCGCGGCGGGCAGCTCGCTGAGCGCGTTGGCCCTCGACGTCCAGTGGTTCCGGGCGGCGCGTGCGGCCTTGGGCCACCCCATCGCGCCGAAGTCACGCGTGGCCTCGTCGAACAGCGTGCGTTCCTGACGGAACTTCGAGCCGTCCGGCCCGGTGACCGCCGACACGCTCGACGAGTGGCGGCGATACGTGAAGCACTCCTCGTCGTCGAGGACGAGCGTCCCGCCGTCCTTGATGATCTCGAGTAGCATCGCAAGGTCCTGCACGACGTCGAGGTCGAGACGGAACTGGTGCTTGCGGAGCGCTTCGACGCGCCAGACGAGGGATGGGAAGTACGTCCAGTTGCCGCGGAGCAGGCTGATCGCGAGTCGTTCGCCGCCCCACTCGTGTGCGCCCTTGCCGCGCAGCCGGTACCAGGACTTCACCCGGTCCGCCAGGGGACGGGAGCGTTCGCCGTTCTCGTCGATGACCGCGACGCCCGGCTGGATGATCGACGCATCGGGGAACTGGCGGATGAGCTCGCCGACCCGCCGGACGTAGTTCGGCAGCATCACGTCGTCGCAGCCCATGATGACCGAGAACTCGCCGCTCATGAGGGTGACGCACTTGCGGTAGTTCTTGCTCGGGCGGAGGTTCACCTCGTTGCGGATGTAGGTGATGCGTTCGTCGCCGAGGGACTGCGCCCACTGACCTGGCGCGAGGTCGGGGTAGACGTCGTCGACGATCGTCAAGTGCCAGTCGGGGTCGTCCTGCGCGAGCACACTGTTCACCGCCGCCTGGAAATGGTCGAAGCGGCCGTAGAAGGGCATCATGATGTCGAGCGTCACCTGGACACGGTAGCAACGTTCTTGCGGCACGGCGGAATCGAGGGTCGGGAGTCGAGTGGCCTGAACCGCCCGGCCACGGCGCAATTCGGCTGCGCGGGTGTCGACCTCGTGGTCAGGCGAGGACGCGACGGAAGCTCTCGAGGGTGCGTTCGGCCGTGGCGGCCCAGGTGAACTCCGCCGCGCGGGCGTGCCCACGGACGTTCATCGTCGTGAGGAGACCGTCCTCGCTCATGAGGCGCGTGATGCCGTCGGCGATCGACCTCGTGTCATGCGGGTCGACGTAGACCGCGGCGTCGCCGCACACCTCGTGGTGGACGGGGATGTCGCTCACGAGCACCGGCAGACCGACCATCATCGCTTCGAGCGGGGGCAGGCTGAAGCCTTCCGCGAACGAGGGGACGGCGAGCGCCGTGGCGCGTGAGTAGACATCGCCCAGCTCTTCCGGGGTGAGCCACGGCCGCAGCTCGACCCACTGCTGCATGCCGACCTCCTCGACGACCGCGGCGAGCGGGTCATCGCCGTGGCTGCCGGCCATGACGAGGCGCGGGCGAATCCGTTCGGGGACGAGCGCGAGCGCGCGAATCAGGCCGTCGAAGTTCTTGTGGGGCCGTCGGTTGCCCGAGGCGAGGATGAATGGCCGCTGCGTGTCGGGGATTCGGGTCTCGACCATCGGTGCGGTGCCGGCGAGCGGGATGACGTCGACGTCGTCGGCTGCGACGCCGAGGTACTTCACGATCTCCCGCTTCGACACCTCGCTGATCGTGATGATGCGCGACGCGGCCGACGCGACGCGGCGCTCCATCCACTTCACCGGCGCCGTGAAGAGTGGGGTGCTCATGAGTTCCGGATGGCTCCAGTACAACATGTCGTGCATGGTGACGACGAGCGGGGTGCGTCCGGATGCAGGTCCGAGCGTCGCGGGGGAGTGGATGAGATCCGCACGTCGTTTGCGGGCTCGTCCGGCGATGCGCCACAGTTCGCCGATCGCCCACTCGACGCGCTTCTCGCCGCTGATCCCGGTCTCGACGATCTCGCCGGGGAACCAGGACAGGTCGAGGTTCGCGCCTTCTGCGCTGCCCAGGCCGACGAAGGTGAATTCGCTTCCCGCGGCTCCCATCGCCCGGTACACCTCGCGCGTGTACGTCTCCATGCCGCCTTTGGTTCCGGTGTACGAGAGCAGGTCGACGGCTACGAGAGGCATGCAGGCGAGCTTACCGAAGCGTCCGGAGGTCGGCCGGTCGAAGCGGACAACTTGCGTGAGGGCTGACGTGCCAAGTGTGACGACCGCCTTGTTTCCCGAGCAAGACTCCTGCATGCTGGAGCCCACATACATGACGAGGGACTGAGCGATGAACCGAACGAGCCGAATGAGCCGCCACCATGAACGACGTCGCCGAGGCCTGATCGTTCAGTCGGTCATCGCCTTGGTCGGTTCGACGCTCGTCTTCGGGCCGGGCCTGGCAGCGTCAGCCGTCGACGCCCCGTCCTCAGAGGACCAGCCGTCGGCATCGGTCGATGAATCTGGCGGAGTGCCGGCTGAAGACGCTATTGTTCCTCCGCCCGTGTTCACCTCTCCGATACCAGGGGGTCGAGTGACCGTCGACGACCCGACGGTGCGCGGGACCGGTGTCCCCGGGGCGACCATCTCGTTGACCGGGAGCTTGTTCGGTACGGTGTCCGTACTGCCGGATGGAACATGGTCCAGCAGGCTTCAGTATCCGGTGTTCGCCGGCGGAGGCGGGGCGCAGGCGGTCCAGACGATCGGCGACGTGTCATCTGACTCCGTCAGCATCGGCTTCTCGATCGTCTACTCGCCAGCGGTGGTGCAGTTTCCCATCGATGGCGCCAGTTATCCGAAGTCGGCCGCGCCGGACAAGGTGTCTGGTGTCGCGATCGATTCTGCTGTGGTCTTCCTCTCGGTCGACGGCGTTACCCAGGCCGCTGTGGCGCGCGACAGGGGCGCCGGCTGGGAAATTCCACTTGATGCGCCGCTGTCTACTGGAACACATGATCTTGTGGTGACTCGAGGGGTTGATGTCACTGAATCGGACCCGGTGCGCCTCACAGTGACGGTGGTCGATGACACTCCCGCCGCCGGCGCAGGCAAAGCGTCTCTTGCTGAGACCGGCATCGACCCTGCTCAGTCCGTCTTCATTTCTCTTGGACTCGTCATCCTCGGGATTGGAGTCTGGATGCTGGTTCGTGGTCGTCGTGAGTCCACCGGAGTGCGCTGAGTAAAGAGAGCGCGCACCGCGGATCTTCGCGCGCCCGTCGGCTACACTCGTCCAGAGTTCCGGCGAGGTCGAGAGGTGCGTGTCCATGGGTGGTGTCGGATCAGACTCGACCCAGGACGACGCCTCCGGAGAGGCGAGCAGTGCACCAGTCGATCCCCGTGTCTCCGTCGCCCTCTGCACCTACAACGGCGCCGCCTACCTGGGCGAGCAGCTCGCGAGCATCCTGGCGCAGACCGTGCTCCCCGGCGAAATCGTGGTGAGCGACGACGGATCGACCGACGGCACGATCGCGCTCGTCGAGCGCATCGCCGCCACCTCCTCGGTACCGATCAGGCTGCTCCGCAACGAGACGCCGCTCCGGGTCACCCTGAACTTCCAGTCCGCGCTCCTCGCGACGAGCGGTTCCCTCCTCGTCCTCTCCGACCAGGACGACCGGTGGCACCCTCACCGGCTCGAGCACGCCATCGCGCGCTTCGACGCCGACGAACAGCTCTCCCTGCTCTTCACCGATGCTCGGCTCGTCGACGCGGCCGGGGCCGATCTCGGCTTCGGACTCCTGCAGGCGCTCTCGGTGGGCGATGAGGAGCGCGCGGCGTTCGCCCAGACCCGTCCCGCCGACGGGCCGAGCGACTTCGACACCCTGCTCCGCCGCAACCTCGTCACGGGCGCGACCGTGATGCTGCGTCGCGCACTCCTCGACGACGCCGTCCCCTTCCCCTCGCCGTGGGTGCACGACGAATGGCTCGCGATCATCGCCTCCGCCGTCGGACGCGTCGGCCTCCTCGACGAGCAGCTCATCGACTACCGCCAGCACGGCGCGAACCAGATCGGGATCGTCGAACCGACCCTGCGGTACAAGATCACACGGCTCATGCTCCCGGGTCGCCAGCGGAACCGTGACATCGTGGCGCGCATCGAAGGGCTCGTCGCCCGCCTGGAGTCCTTCGGCGACCGCATCCCGGCAGCCGACCTCGATGCGGCACGACGGAAGCTCGACGTCGAACGGTTCCGCGCGAACCTGCCGCCGGCTCGTTGGCGGAGGATCCTCCCCGTGCTTCGTCGCGTTCCACGTGGCGAGTACCAGCGGTACACGAGCCAGGGCGTCCTCGACATCGCCCGCGATCTGCTGCAGCCGGAACTCCGCTCGTCGTGAGTAATCAGGGAGCAACACTGCTTTCGCTTCTCGATCGGCGCAATGCGATGATGGTCCATCGTGACCATCTTTGATCCTCGCCGCAACAGCATCGGCTTCATGCGTGTTGTCATGGCGACTGCCGTAATCGTCTCGCATGCGTGGCCTCTCGGCGGTTTCGGCCACGACCCTGGGCGGGAGAACAACAACTTGGGGTTCCTCGCGGTCGAAGGGTTCTTCGCGCTGTCGGGGTTCCTCATCACACGAAGTGGCGAGCACTTGTCGACTGGCCGGTTCCTCTGGCATCGCATTCTCCGGATCATGCCGGCATTTTGGGTCTGTCTGGTGATGATCACTCTCCTGTTCGCACCGATCGTGTGGCGGGCGTCACACGGCTTCACGGAGTACCCCAATGCGACGCCCAATCCATTCGGGTTCGTCCTCAACAACTTCCTCCTGGCGAACAACCAACAGCAGATCGGCGACACCCTCGCGGGCAATCCGTACCCGACGTTGTGGAATGGCCCGATGTATACGTTGCCCTACGAGTTCGCTTGCTACCTGATCGTGTGTGCGCTCGCAGCAATGCGGGTCCTCAACCGTCGAGTTGTGGGAGCTATTTTCATCGCTGCATGGCTGTGGCAGCAGGTCGTCCTCTCGAACGTCCTCGGTGCGAGCGACGGACGTCAAGCGACGCTCACCGCATGCTTCCTGTTCGGCTCCCTGATCTACCTCTGGCGCGACGTGGTCTTCGACCGCAACGTGTCGTGGTGGCTCTTCGGCGTGTGCTTGGTTGTCGCGACCTCCACCTACGTGAGCGTTGGCTTCCGACAGATCGGTGTCTTTGCATTCACGTACGTGATCATTTGGGCCGGCGCACGGTTACCCTTCACCCGGGTCGGAACCAAACGGGACTTCTCCTATGGCCTGTACATCTATGGTTGGCCCGTTCTGCAGGTGGCGTCGTTCTTCGGACTCAACGCTCTCGGCCTCCCGGCGTACCTTGCGATCGTGCTGCTCATCACTGGCGGTCTCGCCGCTTCGAGCTGGTATCTGGTCGAGTCGAGGGCGCTCAGGTTGAAAAACGTCTCCGTTCCCGGTTGGCTCCGCGGACGTGACGTTCCCAAAGCCGTTGAGCAGCTTCAGAGTGGGCGCGCTACCCGGGCTCAGCCCTGATGATCGGCCGGGCGGTGCACCCGCTGGCGGGAGATAACAGGTAACAAAATGGGTCTCAATCCGGGAGCTTCCGCCGCCAACTGAGCCCGTGCGCGGCCTGGACCGTGCAGATGACGAGCAGCAGCCAGCCGGAGTGCACGAGCAGCCGGCTCTCGGCCGCGGCGGAGGCCAGCAGCACCACGAGGACGAGCGGTGCCCACACGAACACGACGCTCCGGCGGTTCGAAGCGATGAGCCAGGCCCGTCCGAGCGCGAGCGTGCAGAGGACGACGAAGAGCACGAGCCCGATGAGCCCGACTTGCAGGTACACGTCGAGGTAGGCGTTCAGCCCGCTCGGGTTCTCGTGCCCCGTCATCATGTCGAACACCGAGTACGGCGGCTGATCGCTGATCCACGGGCCTGCCCAGCCCCACCCGTTCAACGCGTTGTCCGCCGTGCCGTTCAGCATCACCTGCCACAGCTCGTAGCGCTGCTCGATCTCACCGCCGACGCCGAGGAGGGCGAAGAGCTGCGCCCGGAACACGTACACGCCGAGTCCGAGCAGCACGACGACCACGAGCAGCACGAATTGCCACTTTCGCCGCGGTTCCGGCTGGAGTTGGCGCAGGACGTAGAGGACCCCCGTCGCCGCTGAGAGGGCGACGGCGACGAGCGCGATCGTGGGGGAGCGCGTGCCGAGGGCGAGTCCGGCGGCAAGCGCGAGCGAGCCGATCGTGACCCCCACCGTGACCGACCTCGTCCGCCATTCCACGACGAAGGTCACGATCGCGAGCAGAGCGACGAGACCGAGGGCGTTGCGCGATCCGAAGATCCCCTGCAGCGGCCCGCCGGAAGCGAGGTCCCCGTGGACGCCGAGGAATCTGATGGGCATGTCGATGAGCACACCGCTCAGGATCTCGATGGCCAGCGACAGCCCGAGGAGCGCGCGGAGGACGTTGCCCACGGCCCGCACGACCTGGATCGTGTCGCGGATGAGGGCCACCACGATCGCGAGGAACGCCCAGGAGAGCTGTTCCGCGACCGCCGGGACCGTGCCGAGCGGATAGACGCTCCAGGCGACCGAGGCGGCGCACCAGGCCAGGAACAGGAGCAGCGAGATCGGCAGGACGCCCCGCCACTCGATGATCGGGAGCCGCGCGACGAGGACGACGACGGCGATGACGACGAGCCCCGCGAGCATCGCGACGTATCCGGCCTCACCGATGAGGTTGATGATGAAGCGGTACGCGAACGCGACACCGAGGGTGATGGTGGTGAAGGCGGCGGCGAGCGGCGCGGAGGAGAAGAAGTCCTGCGCGCGGACGATCAGATCGTGGGTGGCCCCCTTCACCCCGCGCTCACGCCTTCGTGGTCCGGACGGGCCAGCCGGGCGACTGCTTCGTCCCGAGCGCCAGCAGGACGACGAGCACCC
This sequence comes from Plantibacter lichenum, assembly GCF_050587525.1. Taxonomy (NCBI): domain Bacteria; kingdom Bacillati; phylum Actinomycetota; class Actinomycetes; order Micrococcales; family Microbacteriaceae; genus Plantibacter; species Plantibacter lichenum. Next base: position 131,161 of record NZ_JBOBFT010000009.1, read on the forward strand.
AGCCGGACTCGGTGAGGATGCGGCTCTCCGCGACGCTCTGGACGACGAGCACGGTCGCGATGAGCAGCGGTGCGAGCGACAGCGGCGTGTACGGGCGGCGGTCGTTGTGGTCGATGCGCGGACGATCGACGGCGAGGAACCACGTGCGGGTGAGGATCGAGAGGATCACGGCGGCGAAGAGCACGAGCCCGATGACGCCGAGCTGCAGCCACACGTCGAGCCACGCGTTGTGGGCCTGGAGCTGGACGACGCCTCGGCGGATCACGAGATCGTCGAACGGGGGCTGCCACGGCGTCCACGGGCTCGAGAAGCCCCAGCCGAAGACGGGGCGCTGCACGATGAGGCCCCAGACCGTGCTCCAGATGTCGAGTCGGCCCGTGAGGTCGGGGCTCTTGCCGAGGAGGGTGAGGAGCTGCGTGTGGAACACCGCTCCAGCAGCCACAGCGACGGCGATGACGCCGACGAACCCCAGGTAGACGGGGGTCCGGCTGGACGGGGTCGGCGCTCGCCGGATGAGGAGCGCGGCGACGAGCACGACCGCCGCGACGACGACGGCGAGGAGGATCGTCGTCGAGAAGCTCAGGAGGAACTCGACCACCGCGAGCGCGAGCCAGAAGATCGTCGCCTTCCGGCCGGCGGAACGCGCCGCGAGCTGGAGGGCGAAGACGATGATGGCGAACGCGGTGATGATCGCGAGCAGGTTCGCGTTCCCCTGGATGCCCTGGATGCGTCCGCCCTCGAGGAGGAGGTCACGCGACCAGTAGGCGAGGAGCGGCGGCTTCTTGTCGCCGAAGTCGACGAAGAACGGCAGGACCGGGTGGCGGACGACGAGGGAGACGATGAGCTCGAACAGGATCGAGAGCGCGAGCACCCACTTGAGTGCCGTGCTGATGATCCGGATGATCTCCGGCCAGCTGAAGCACGTGGCGATGAACACGCCGAGGACGGTGCAGAGCGCCGCCCCGACGAGTGTCGCGGCGCTGCCGAGCGGGTACGCGGACCAGGCGAGCGACAGGACGGCCAGGGCCCCGTACGCGATGAGCGACTTCGGCAGGCGGCTGCGCGTGATGGTGGGGCGGACGACGATCGTGCACGTCAGCGCGGCCGCACCGGTGAGGACGGCGACGACCGTGTAACCCCAGATCGTGAACAGGTTCATCCAGAACGTGCCCGCGAACGCGGCGAACATGCCGAAGGTGGCCACGCCGCGGAGCACGCGGGTGCGGGTCGACTGGTCGTCGGGTGCGACGGGAGGGCTGAGGTCCGGCGAGATCATGGTGCACACAGGCTATCGCGAGGGGTCGGTCGGGTGGGGTCGAGGCACTTCGACAGGCTCAGCGACCGGAGGTTGGCGTCCGGTCCCTGAGCTTGTCGAAGGGTGGGGTTTGGTGAGTGCACTTCGACAGGCTCAGCGACCGGAGGTTGGCGTCCGGAAGTGGGACTCCGGTCCCTGAGCTTGTCGAAGGGTGGGGCCTGGCGAGGGCACCCCGACAGGCTCAGCGACCGGCCGCCACCAGGGCTCAGACGAACGCCGCGGTGCCCGTGATCGCCCGACCGACGATGAGCGCGTTCATCTCGCGCGTGCCCTCGTAGCTGTAGAGCGCCTCGGCGTCGGCGAAGAACCGGGCGGCGTGGTAGTCGAGCACGATGCCGTTGCCGCCCATGATCTCCCTGGCCCACGCGACGGTCTCGCGCATCCGTGCCGTGCAGAACGCCTTCGCGAGGGCGGAGTGCTCGTCGCGCTGGGTGCCCTCGTCGAGCATCTGGGACACGCGCACGCACATCGCCATCGACGCCGTGATGTTGCCGAGGCATTTGGACAGGAGGTCCTGGATGAGCTGGTGCCCGGCGATCGGCTTCCCGAACTGCACACGCTCCTTGGCGTAGGCGACCGCGGCCTCGTACGCACCGACGGCGACGCCGACGCTCGACCAGGCGACACCGGCGCGCGTGAGGCGAAGCACCTTGGCGGTGTCGCGGAAGGAGTTCGCGTTCTGCAGGCGGAGACGCTCCGGGACGCGGACGCCCTCGAGCGTGATGTCGGCGTTCTGCACCATCCGCAGGCTGATCTTGCCCTCGATCTTCGTGGCCGTGTACCCGGCCGTGTCGGTCGGGACGATGAAGCCCTTGACCTGGCCGTCCTCGGTGTCCTTCGCCCAGATGATGGTGATGTCGCTGAACGTCGCGTTGCCGATCCAGCGCTTGGACCCGTTGAGAACCCATTCGTCGCCGTCGCGGGTCGCCGTCGTCCGGAGGCCCTGTGCGCTGTCGGAGCCGGAGAGCGGCTCGGTCAGGCCGAATGCGCCGAGCTTCTCGCCGGACGCGAGCAGCGGCAGCCATTCGTCCTTCTGCTCCTGCGAACCGCACACACTGATCGAGCCCATCGTGAGGCCGTCCTGCACCCCGACGAACGTCGACACCGAAGCGTCGATCCTGGACAGCTCCATCGAGGCGAGTCCGCGGAAGACCGCGCTGTTCTCGAACGGTTTGGTCTCGTCCCACGCCCACCGTGCGACGTCGAGTTCGAGGAGCGGCTTCACGAGCTGGTGCGGGAACTCCGCGCGCTCCCAGTAGTCGTTGACGATCGGCTTCGCCTCGGTCTCCGCCCAGGCGCGCAGGCGGCCGATGGCGTCCTGCTCCTCAGGGGTGAGGAGGGTCTCGAATCCGTAGAAGTCGCTGACGAGGGGCTCAAAGGTCATGATGTCGCTGCTCCATTGCTTCCGCGTGCGCCAGGCGGCGCTTCCGTCGCCAGCCTAGGCAGTGGTCGGATCGCCCGGCAACGACTTGGTAGTTTGGTGCAAGGCGTTCGACGACGTCACCCGCACGGTTGTAGGTGCGCGCCAAGAACGTCGGACGCGGAAAGGGTTCCTGTGTTCGTTCCGCTCACCGCCGTCCCCCGCGACTACGCCTGGGGGTCGCACACCGCGATCGCCGAGGTGCTCGGTTCCGCACCGTCAGGAGGGCCGGAAGCGGAGCTCTGGCTGGGCGCGCACCCCGGAGCACCGACACGCATCGTGAATGCGGCCTCGCTCGGCGGGTCGCAGGACCTCGCGGCCTGGATCGAACGCGATCCCGCTGCGGCGCTCGGCGGGCGCGACGGCCTCCCGTTCCTCTTGAAGGTGCTCGCGGCCGATCACCCACTGTCGCTCCAGGCCCACCCGGACCTGGCGCGCGCCGCTGCGGGGTTCGCCGAGGAGAACGAGCGGGGCGTGCCGCTCGACGCCCCGAACCGCAACTACAAGGACGCGCTGCACAAGCCTGAGCTCATCGTCGCCCTCCGCGACGGATTCCAGGCGCTGTGCGGCTTCCGCGACCTCTCAGCGACCGACGCGCTGCTCGCCGACCTCGCCGCTTCGGCGCCCGATGACGATGCACGCGCCGCCATCGAGGAGCTTCGTTCCAGCGTCGCAGCGACCGACGGCCTGCGCGACACCGTCGGCCGTCTGTTGAGCGACGCACCGGCGGAACCGATCGCCGCGGTCGTCGCGGCTGCGGGCGCCGCACCGGCCTCCGGCGACCGGTGGGGCGCAGAACGGGCTCTCGTCGCGACGCTCGCCGAGGAGTACCCGGGCGACCCCGGCATCGTCGTCTCCCTGCTCCTCAACCTCGTCACGCTGCGGGCGGGGGAGGCGCTCTACCTGCCCGCCGGCAACATCCACGCGTACCTCCGCGGCATCGGCATCGAGCTCATGGCGGCGAGCGACAACGTGCTCCGCGGCGGTCTGACGCCGAAGCACGTCGACGTGCCGGAGCTCCTCTCCGTGCTCGAGTTCGAGCCGAGGCCGGTGCCGTGGCTGCCCGCGACGAACGTGGGCGCCGGACTCGACCTGTTCGTGCCGGACGTTCCGGACTTCGAGCTGCTCCGCGCCGAGGTCACGACCGAGACGACCGTGTCCGGCGCCGAGTTCGAGCTGCCCGGCCCGGCCATCGCCATCGTGACGGCCGGCGAGGTGACGATCGCGGGCGCATCCTCGTCGACGACGCTCTCGCGCGGCGAGTACGCCTACGTGACGCCGGACGAGGCGTCCCTGCGCTTCTCCGGCACGGGCACGCTCTTCCTCGCGACCACGCAGTCCTGACGCTCCGCCGCTCGGCTCCGACTCTCGTCCCTGAGCTTTAACGCCCGGTCCCTGAGCCTGTCGAAGGGCATCGAGCACAACTCCTTCAATTCGACGACTCCGGCACCCTCGGCCCCCGGAATTCCGGGATGTCCGGTTCTGCGGAGCGCACATCGAAGGAGTTGTGCTCGATGGTTCGATTGTTGAGGAACTGCACTTCGACAGGCTCAGTGACCGGGGTCGGCCCAGTGACCGGGGTGGGCACTTCGACAGGCTCAGTGACCGGTGAGTTGGCTCGGCGACCGGGTCACGCGGTCGTGCGGAGCCCGAAGCTGCGGCGGTAGGCGACAGGCGTCGTCCCGAGCACCTTGTCGAAGTGGTGCCTGAGGACGGCGGCGGTCCCGAAACCCGACTCGGCCGCGATCTGATCGATGCCGCGCTCGGTCTGCTCGAGGAGTTCCTGCGCGCGGATGAGGCGCTGCCGGTTGAGCCACGCGGCCGGCGTGCTTCCGAGTTCGGCCCGGAACCGCCTCGCGAACGTGCGCTCGGACATGTGCGCCTGCCTGGCGAGCATCGTGACCGTGAGGTCGTCGGCGAGGTGGTCGAGCATCCAGTCGACGATCCCGGCGAGCGAGTCGCCCTGCTCCTGCGGCACGGGGGAGAGGATGTACTGCGCCTGACCACCCTCGCGCTGCGGCGGTACGACCATGCGCCTCGCGATGACGTTCGCGGCGGCAGCGCCGTGCTCGCGGCGCACGAGGTGCAGGCACGCGTCGATCCCCGCGGCCGTCCCCGCACCCGTGATGACCTTGCGATCCTCGATGAAGAGGACGTTCGGGTCCACCGTCGTCTGAGGGAAGAGCCGCTGCTGCTCGTCCGTGTACATCCAGTGGGTGGTGCTGCGCCGGCCGTCGAGGAGGCCGGCGTGCCCGAGCGCGAAGGAGCCGCTGCAGACGCTGAGGATCCAGGCGCCTCTCGCTTCGGCGGCGCGCAACACCTCGATGTAGGCGGGGTCGAGGATCGCGTCCCGTCCACCGCCGCGACCCGTGACGGCGACGAGGTCGGCTTCCGCCGCGAAGGACAGGTCGTTCTCGACGATCATGTCGAAGCCCCGGCTGCCGTCGCTGCTGAGGTTCATGCGCACGGGGCCCGGCGTCTTGGTGACGAGTCGGAGGTCGAACGTCGGTCCGCCGTGTTCGGACCGGTCGATGCCGAACACCTCGCACACGACGCTGAACTCGAACGGTTGCAGACCGGGTATGGCGAGCAGTGCCACTTTCTCGAGCACGGGTCCTCCTGGAAACGGATTGGCGGGATGCTGCGGTACAGATACATTCTGCCATGTCCCGTCAAGGGGGCGGCCGGCCGCTACTCTGGTGAACGTCGTCGTCTGTCGTCGACGCCCACGATCCCTTCGGATCAGATCGAGCCCATCGATCGGATCCCCTCGGATCCCCTCGACTCCCACCGACCCTGGAGGATGCACTGTGACCTGGCTAGTGACCGGAGGCGCCGGCTACATCGGCGCCCACGTGGTGCGTTCCTTCGTCGCGGAGGGCATCGGCGTCGTGGTGCTCGACGACCTGTCGACCGGCCAGGAGCGCTTCATCCCGGCCGGCGTCCCGCTCGTCCGCGGCAGCATCCTCGACGGCGCGCTCCTCGAGCGCACCTTCGCCGACCACGACATCACGGGCGTCGTCCACGTGGCCGGCTACAAGTACGCGGGCGTCTCCGTCCAGCGACCGCTCCACACCTACGCGCAGAACGTGACGGGAACGGCGATGCTGCTCGCAGCGATGCAGGAGGCGGGCGTCTCCCGCATCGTCTTCTCCTCGAGCGCCGCGGTCTACGGCACGACGGACGTCGACATCGTGACCGAGGACACCCCGAAGTCGCCGGAGTCCCCGTACGGGGAGTCCAAGCTCATCGGCGAGTGGCTCCTGCGCGACCAGGGTGTCGCCGCGGGCCTCGCGCACACCTCGCTCCGGTACTTCAACGTCGTCGGATCCGGCACGCCGGACGTGTACGACGTGAGCCCGCACAACCTCTTCCCCCTCGTCTTCGACGCGCTGCTCGCCGGTCGCACGCCTCGCATCAACGGCGACGACTACCCCACGCCCGACGGCACGTGCGTCCGCGACTACATCCACGTCGCCGATCTCGCCGAGGCGCACGTCGCGGCGGCCAAGCGGCTCGAGCGTGGTGAGGCGGTCGAGGCCGCGTACAACCTGGGCAGTGGCAACGGCTCCTCGGTTGGTGAGATCATGACGACCGTGGCCGAGGTCACGGGGATGGCGTTCACGCCGGAGATCATGCCGAGACGTGCCGGTGACCCGGCGCGCATCGTCGCTTCCGGGGCGCTCGCGGCACGCGATCTCGGGTGGGAGATGCGCCATGATCTGCGTCAGATGGTCGAGAGCGCCTGGGAAGCCAGGCAGACAGCCGACTGAGCGCCCGCTGATCGTGGCCTGATCGTCGGCTGACCGCCGCCTCCACCCACACCCAGTTCAGGTGACACCCGGCGCGTCGCGAACCCTCAATTCTTTCTTGAGGCTTTACGATATGCGACTTGACTCCGGGCTAATGACAACGGTGTAATTATGTATCGCGCCGCGTGGCGCGGGGTACGAATTGGTGGGGAGACGGTATGGCTATTCCTGAATATCGTTCTGGGGTACCTGAAGACTGGTTCGTCGATCCGGTCAAGCTGGGCGTCCCAGGCGTCAGACAGCCCGTCGACGAAGAGAACCAACTCGCCTGGCAGACCGATGCGTTGTGCGCCCAGACGGATCCGGAGGCCTTCTTTCCGGAGAAGGGCGGATCCACTCGGGATGCGAAGCGCATCTGCACGACCTGCGACGTCCGCGCACAATGCCTCGAGTACGCACTCCAGAATGACGAACGTTTCGGCATCTGGGGCGGACTCTCGGAGCGTGAACGACGCAAGCTGCGCAAGCGCGCAGTCTGAACCCGCAGCAGTCAGGCAGGTTCCTCCGACTTCGATGTCGATGATGTGAGCGGTCGTCGCCCGTGTGAACGGGCGATGCCCGCGATCATTCCACGTGACCAGTTCAGGGGCACGCCGCGTCGCTCCCGGCGTCTGCCGATGACCGACCTAGGCTGATTCCGATGTCTCCCCGAGTTACGGCGATCCTCGTGGTGCGCGACGGCACTGAGTCCGTCGCCCGCACGCTGGAAGCCCTCAGCGCCCAGACCCGTCCAGCGGACGGGATCGTCGCTGTCGCCTGCCGCAGCAGCGATTCGACGCTCGCGCTCCTGAAAGCGCACCCGTCCCTCAAGATCGTGCAGATCTCCGAGGAGCTCCCGTTCGGCCAGGCCGTCGCCGCAGGCGTGCGCGTGACAGAGCAGCCGAACGACCCCGGCCAGATGCTGTGGCTGCTGTCGGAGGACTCCGCCCCGGAGCCGGAGGCGCTCGCCGCCCTCCTCGGTGCGCTCGAGGTCTCTCCGTCCGTCGCCGTCGCCGGCCCGAAGGTCCTCGACTGGGACGACCCCACCTTCCTGCGCCGCTACGGCGAGACCATCACGACGCTCGGAGCCGCGGTCCCCTTCGTCGAGGACGAACTCGACCAGGCGCAGCACGACACCGTCAACGACGTCATGGCCGTCGGCCCCACGGGCATGCTCGTGCGCCACCAGGTCTGGGATCAGCTCGGCGGTTTCGATCCCGCACTGGTCGCCGATGACGCACTCGACTTCTGCATCCGTGCCCGGCTCGCCGGCTACCTCGTCACGGTCGTGCCCGGTGCGCGCGTGGCATCGGCCGGCACCGGCATCTCCGGCCCGTCGTGGTCGAACAAGATCGGTCCGCGTCGCCGGAGGCACCGTCAGGCGCGCGCGGCCCAGCTGCACCGACGCCTCGTCTACGCGCCAAGCATTCTCGTCGTCATCCACTGGCTGAGCCTCGTCCCGCTCGCGATCGCTCGGGTGATCGGGCACTTCGTCAAGAAGCAGCCGGAGCTCGTGCTCGGCGAACTCGGAGCCGCGTTCAGCGTCGCCTTCTCCGGCATGAAGGTGGGGAATGCGCGCCGACAGCTCGCCGCGCAGCGCCGTCTCGGCTGGTCGAGCATCTCCGGCCTCCGGATGAAACTCGACGAGGTGCGTCGTCAGCGTGCCCTCAAGCGAGAAGCGGCCCAGATCGGCGTCGTCGGTGAGGAGCGCGATCTGCGCTTCTTCTCCGGTGGCGGCGCGTGGGTCGTGCTCGGTGCGGCCGCAGTCGGTGCCGGCATCCTCGCGCCGCTCCTCGGCGCACAGTTCATCTCCGGCGGAGGACTCCTGCCCCTGTCGACCACCGTCGGCGAGCTCTGGCACCAGGTCGGGTTCGGCTGGCGCGACATCGGTCTCGGCTTCGTGGGCGCTGCCGACCCGTTCGCGGCGGTCCTCGCGGTCCTCGGCTCCATCACCTTCTGGGAGCCGTCGTTCAGTCTCGTGCTCCTCTTCCTCCTCGCTCTGCCGCTCTCGGCGCTCGGCGCCTGGTTCGCGGCGACGCGGATCACGGAGCGCAGCGGGCTGCGGGCGGTCGCGGCCATCCTCTGGACGCTCGCACCGACGCTCCTGAGCGCACTCGCTGACGGTCGTCCGGCCGGTGTCCTCGTGCACGTGCTGCTCCCGTGGCTCTTCTTCGCCGGGTTCTCCGCCGCGCGCTCCTGGGCGGCCGCTGGCGCGAGCGCCCTGCTGCTCGCCGCCATCGCAGCGAGCTCCCCATCGCTCATCCCAGCGCTCGTCCTGCTGTGGATCGTCGCCGCGGCGTTCGCCGGACGAGGCGTCGCCCGGGTCCTGCTCGTCCCGATCCCCGCCCTCGCCCTCTTCGCTCCGCTCATCTGGCAGCAGGGCATCCACCGCGGCAACTGGTTCGGCCTCCTCGCCGATCCGGGCGCGGTCGTGCCAGGCGTCGCCGCTTCCGGCTGGCAGCAGGCCCTCGGCTTCCCGCTCGGTCACCTCGGCGGCTGGAGCCAGATCGCCGCAGCGCTCGGCCTGCCCGGCCTGTCGCCCGTCATCGCCGTCCCCGCGCTCCTGGCCCCGATCGCGATCGTGGCACTGTTCGCCCTCTTCCGCCCCGGCACCGCCCGTGCGGTCTTCCTCCTCTTCGCGGCGTTCCTCGGCCTCGTGACCGCGGTCGCCGCGAGCCACCTCTACCTGGCCTCGACGGGCGGCCAGACGGCTCCCGTCTGGACCGGTGCGGCGATCAGCCTCTACTGGCTCGGCATCGTGGGCGCCGCCGTCCGCGGCCTCGACGGCATCAAGCGAGGCGCCGCCATCCCCGCGCTCGTCATCGTGCTCGCGACCGCCGTCGTCGCGGTTCCGCTCGCCATCGCGCAGCCGCTCGGCACCGCCGTCGTCGAGGAGAGCAACGGACGTCTGCTCCCCGCGTACGTCACGGCGGCGACCGAGTCCGATCCGCGACTCGGCACGCTCATCATCACTCCGCAGGACGACGGTTCGATCGCTGCGATCGTCGTGCGCGGTTCCGGTGAGACCCTCGAGGAGCAGTCGACGCTCGCGTCCACTGCGCGGGGCACCTCCGGCGACGACCGCATCATCGCGACGCTCGCCGGCAACCTCGCGTCCCAGAGCGGGCTCGACCCGACCAAGACGCTGCAGGCCCAGGGCATCGCCTTCGTCCTGCTGTCCCCGGTGAAGGAGAACGCGAACTCGACCACGGCCGCGGCGACCACGCTGCGGGCCGCGACGGCGCTCGACTCGAACCCGGCCCTCATCTCCGTTGGCGAGACGCAGACGGGGACGCTCTGGCGCGCCGTGGCCGATGTCGGCACCGGACCCGCGATCCCCAAGCAGACCGTCGTCGGCACCCTCGTCGCCGTCGGCCTCGGTGTGGTCTTCCTCATCGTCATCCTGCTGAGCGTGCCGACCGGGGCCTCCCGAGACGGCTACCGCGTCGGATCGCGCAAGCCGGTCAAAGCCAAGGGGCGCACGGGCAAGAAGACCGCAGTGGCCGCTTCCGGCGCCGATGCCGAGACCGATGTCGATGCCACCGACGATGCCGCCGCCGACGCGCCGACGGCCGCGGAGGACTCCGATGCGACAGGCGACGCCGAGACCGACGACGCCGTCTCGACGGCGACCGCTGCCGAGACGCCTGCGACGACGACTGCGACACCGGCCGCCAAGCCTCGCTGGTGGCGCCGTGGTGCGGCTGCCGGTGCAGGAGGCGCCGCGGCGGTGACCTCTGCGGCAGAGGCCGCGGACACGGCTGCCGCTGGCGAATCCTCGACCACCGAGGGTGCCGTGGAGACCGGCGATTCGACGATCTCGGACGCCGTGCGGACCGGTGACTCCGGCGCATCCGCTGAATCCATCGCGACGACCGGCGCAACGGCTGCCGGGGTCTCCGACGACGCCGCGGGGGCGACGGCTGAGTCGCCGTCGGGCTCGCCCCTCCCTGACGACTCCGCCGATGAAGCGCCTGTGCCCGATGCGACCGCAGTCGGCGCCGAACCGGCCGACGAACCCGTGCGCGCACCGCTCGTCGGCGAGCTCGAGGTCGAGCCGGAGGACGTCCAACCGGAGCACGACGGCGCGATCCCATCGGACGGCGCCGAACCGGAACCGGTCGACCAGACAGACCTCGACGACCAAGCGACCCCAGGAACGGAGGCACAGCGTGCCGACTAAGCGTGGCGTGGCCATGACCTCCGGCCGGATCATCGCCGGCATCGTCGGGATCGGTGTCGCCGCCGTGACGATCGCGGCCGCCGGCCGACTCGAGCTGCCGAACCTGACGATCGAACCGCAGAGCGTGCTCGTGACGCCCGTCGCGGGCGATCAGTCCGTCGTCTGCCCCGGCCCGCTCCTCGCGCTCGCGCAGAACGCGGATGCCGCAACGGCGCTCGGTTCGTTCGGCTCTGCCGCGGTCGAGTTCGCGGGCGGCGAGACCACCCCGACGACGACCGATCTGGCGGCGCCGGACAACACCTCCGGCACCGGCGACGGCGGTCCACTGCAGGTCTCCGTGCCCGGTGGCGGTCAGAAGCCCGTGCCATTGAGCGCCGCGCAGTCGCAGTCCGCAGCCCAGGCCGAGATCGCGGGCCTCACGGCAGCGGCCTGCACCCCCGCGTCCGGCGAGTCGTGGCTCGTCGGCGGGTCGAGCGATGTCGGCCGCACGACGCTCATCCTCCTCAGCAACCCCTCAGCCGTCGACGCGAACGTCACGCTCGACGTCTACGGCTCCACCGGTCTGCTCGAGGCGCCTGGCGCGAGCGGCATCGTCGTCCCGCCTGGAACGCAGAAGGTCGTGACGCTCACGGGCCTCGCGCCCAACGAGGTCACGCCCGTCGTGCACGTCACGAGCCGCGGCGGCCAGATCGTCGCCGCACTGCAGCAGAGCACCGTGCGCGTCCTCACCCCGGGCGGCGTCGAGACGATGGGACCCACCACGGCCCCGACCACCGCACTCACGATCCCCGGTCTCGTCGTCGGCTCCGCTCCGGCTCCCGTCCCCGGTTCCGACACGTCCTCGGTCGACGATCGCGCTACGGCGCTCCGCATCCTGGCCCCCGGAACGGACGGGGCCAAGGTGTCGATCACCGCGTACAAGGAGGATGGGACCGCGGCACTCGACGCCGTCGACGTGCAGCTGACCCCCGGTGTGCCAGGTGAGGTCGCCCTGCCGAACCTGCCCATCGGCACCTACACGCTGCAGGTGACCGCCGACCACCCCGTCGTCGCGGCCGCGCGCAGCAACGTGCGCGCCGACGCAGCGGAGGACTTCGCCTGGTTCACGGCATCGGCGCCGCTGAACGACACCTTTGCGTTCTCCGTGCCAGCGGGGCCGGCAGCGGTCCTGCACCTCTTCAACAGCGGGACGAGCGATGCCGAGGTCGAGCTGAAGCCGGACACGGGTGCGGTGGTCAAGGTCACGGTCAAGGCCGATTCGGCCGGCGTCGTCCCCGTCGCTGCCGGGCAGAGCTACCAGGTGACGACGAAGGCGGGGCTGTACGGCTCGGTCAGCATGTCGGCGCCGGGCGCACTGGCATCGTTCGCAGTCAACCCGCCGAACCCGCTCGCCGCCGCCATCGAGGTCTTCCCGAAGTAGACGGCGGGGCGCCTCGATGCGATCGGGGCGCAGTCATCAGGCGCGGGCCCCGCGGCCCGAGGGCGAGCTGGGCCGTGACCCTCAGAGGAAGCGGAACCGATCGGGGCCGAGGTCCCACGGGTCCTTGCCGAGCAGTTCGGCGACGGCGCGGAACACGCAGCTCTCCACCATCATGCGCTGGTGCAGTTCGTCGTTCTGGTGCAGTTTGCTGAGCCGTTGGATCGGCAGGCGGAACAGGACGATGCTGCGCCTCGCGCGGTCGACACGCCAGCGGTCCACGCCGTCGGTTCCCGTGTTGGCGATCGGCATGGCCGCGACCTCGAAGATGACGTCGGCGAGTTCGTCCGGCCAGGAGCCTCGCAGGTAGTCCGCGGTCGTCGCGACCGTGAGGTCGAACTGGTCGACGCGGGTGGTGAGCGGCGGGAGGTCCGGGCCCACGATGATCGATCGCCCGGCTCGACCGTGTCGGGAGCGTCGTCTGGACAGCGCTTCTCGGGTCTCTTCCTCGGCTCGGGCCATGACTTCATCCTAGTTCTCGCGGCGGGGGAGACGGCTCTCGGTCGGTGCCCGGGGGTACCCTGACCGCATGGTTGACAGGATGTGCTCAAAGGTCGGGTGTTCTCGTGAACCGGTCGCAACGCTGACGTACGACTACCAGGACTCCTTGGCCGTCCTCGGGCCGCTCAGCCTCGAGAAGACGCCGCACAGCTACGATCTGTGCTTCATCCACGCGGAACGCATGAGCGCTCCGAAGGGCTGGCAGGTGGTTCGGCACACCACAGGCGGTGAGGTAGGTTATCGAGCATGAGTGCTGACCTCCCACATGGCGCAGAGCGCCTCGGCCAGATCGTCAAGGCATACGATGTGAGAGGGCTCGTCGGCACACAGCTCACCGAGGATCTGGTCGCCGCTCTCGGCGCGGGATTCGTCGATGAGTTCGGCATCCGCGGCGACCTCGTCGTCGGCCACGACATGCGCGACTCGTCGCCCGGTTTCGCCGCCGCCTTCGCCCGCGGTGCGCAGGCACGAGGCGCGAACGTCGTCTCCATCGGCCTCTGCTCCACAGACGAGACCTATTTCGCGTCGGGCCACTACAACGCGCCGGCCGCCATGTTCACGGCGAGCCACAACCCGGCCACCTACAACGGCATCAAGTTCGCGAAGGCCGGCGCCCAGGGCGTGAGCCTCGATACGGGGCTCGCCGGCATCCGTGATCGCGCCGCAGCATTCCTCGAGGGAGGGCTCACCGAGGTCGCAGAGCCCGGAACGATCCGTGAACTCGACGTCCTCGCCGCGTACGCAGGCCACCTCCGCGGGCTCGTCGACCTGTCCGGCATCCGCCCGATCCGCGTCGTCGTCGACGCCGGCAACGGCATGGGCGGGCTCACGGTCCCGGCCGTCCTCGGGACGGCTGCGGGCCTCGCCGCGCTGCCGATCGAGATCATCCCGATGTACTTCGAGCTCGACGGCTCGTTCCCCAACCACGAGGCGAACCCGCTCGACCCGAAGAACCTCGTCGACCTGCAGCGCGCGGTCGTCGAGCACGGCGCAGACCTGGGCCTCGCCTTCGACGGCGACGCGGACCGCTGCTTCGTCGTCGACGAGCGCGGCGAACCCGTGTCCCCGTCCGCCGTGACGGCCATCGTCGCCCTCCGCGAGATCGCCCGCTGGCGCGAACTCGAGCCGGGCAAGGAGGTCGTGGTCCTCCACAACCTCATCACCTCACGCATCGTCCCGGAGACGATCGAAGCGGCCGGCGCCGTCGCCGTGCGCACCAAGGTGGGCCACTCGCTCATCAAGGACGTCATGGCGGAGACCGGGGCCGTGTTCGGCGGAGAGCACAGCGCGCACTACTACTTCAAGAACTTCTGGGGCGCCGACAACGGGATGCTCGCGGCCATGCACGTGCTCGCGGAGTTCGGCCACGCCGATGCCCCGCTGTCCGAGCTCGGACGCCGCTTCTCGCCGTACTCGCAGAGCGGTGAGATCAACTCGACCGTGGACGACGTGCCGAGCGCGTTCTTCCGCATCGTCGAGGCCTTCCAGCAGCGGTCGACGTTCGACGAGCTCGACGGCCTCACTGTCATCGGCACCGTCTCGCAGGACGAACCGTTCTGGTGGTTCAGCGTGCGGTCCTCCAACACGGAACCGTTGCTCCGCTTGAACGTCGAGGCGGCGGATCGCTCCACGATGGAGCGCATCCGCGACGAGGCCCTCGCGCTCATCCGCAGCACCGAGGACTGAACAGGCGGTGCGGGCAGAACGCGGCCTGCACGCGGAACGTGCCGATCGCTCCGTTAGCACGTCCGTCGTCGCCGACTGTTCTGAGATGATGGAGCAATGAGCTCTTCTGCCGCAACCACCGCCCTGCCGTTCAAGGTCAGGGACCTGTCCCTCGCCGAGGCCGGACGCCACCAGCTGCGTCTCGCCGAGAACGAGATGCCCGGCCTCATGGCCCTCCGCGAGGAGTTCGCCGACAGCCAGCCGCTCCGCGGCGCCCGCATCGCCGGATCCCTGCACATGACCGTGCAGACCGCCGTCCTCATCGAGACGCTCGTCGCCCTCGGCGCACAGGTACGCTGGGCGAGCTGCAACATCTTCTCCACGCAGGACGAAGCGGCCGCCGCCATCGCCGTCGGTCCCACGGGAACCGTCGACAGCCCCGCCGGCGCACCCGTCTTCGCCTGGAAAGGCGAGACGCTGGAGGAGTACTGGTGGTGCACGCAGCAGATCTTCGACTGGTCTGCAGAGGCCGAAGCCGCCGGCGCCGAGTGGACCGGCCCCAACCTCATCCTCGACGATGGAGGCGACGCGACGCTCCTCGTCCACCGCGGCCGTGACGCCGAGCTCGCGGGCGCAGCCCCGGAGAACTCGGACTCCGACAGCCACGAGTACCGCGTCGTCCTCGACGTCCTGCGCGAGTCCCTCGCGACGAGTCCCGACCGCTGGACGCGCATCGCCGCCGACCTCCTCGGTGTCACCGAGGAGACGACCACTGGCGTCCACCGCCTGTACGAGCTCTTCCGCGACGGAGAACTGCTCTTCCCGGCCATCAACGTCAACGACTCGGTCACGAAGAGCAAGTTCGACAACAAGTACGGCATCCGCCACTCGCTGCCTGACGGCCTCAACCGGGCGACCGACGTCCTCATCGGCGGCAAGATCGTCTTCGTCGCCGGGTACGGCGATGTCGGCAAGGGCGCGGCGGAGGCGCTGCGCGGTCAGGGCGCTCGTGTCATCGTGTCCGAGGTCGACCCGATCTGCGCGCTCCAGGCCGCGATGGACGGCTTCCAGGTCGCCACGCTCGAGAGCGTCGCCGACCAGGTCGACATCATCGTCACCTGCACGGGCAACTTCAACGTCGTCACGCTCGACCACATCCTCGCGCTCAAGCACCTCGCGATCGTCTCGAACGTCGGCCACTTCGACAACGAGATCGACATGGCCTCGCTCGAAGCGCTCGAGGGCGCAGTGAAGGTCGAGATCAAGCCGCAGGTCCACGAGTGGCGCCTGCCGAACGGCCGCAGCGTGCTCGTGCTGAGCGAGGGTCGTCTGATGAACCTCGGCAACGCGACCGGCCACCCGTCGTTCGTGATGAGCAACTCGTTCACGAACCAGGTCCTCGCGCAGATCGAGCTGTACACGCGTACGGCCGAGTACCCCGTCGGCGTCTACGTGCTCCCGAAGCACCTCGACGAGAAGGTCGCGCGCCTCCACCTCGACGCGCTCGGCGTGAAGCTGACCACGCTCTCGGAGGAGCAGGCCGCCTACATCGGCGTTCCCGTCGAGGGCCCGTTCAAGGTGGACCAGTACCGCTACTGATCCGCTGCGCCTCAGGCTCTGGGTCGGGCTCGCCCCGCGGCGCGCCCGCTCCTGAGCGCACTGTTCACAACTCAGGACGGCCTCGGCGTGTCGCCGGGCCGGTGCGGCGTGTCGCGCACGACACGCCGCACCGCTCCTGAGTTGTGAACAGTCAGGCAGGTGTCGGGGAGCGCGAGAAGGAGCGCGAGAAGGCGGCTCAGCGGTCCGGGAAGCCGTGCGGCTGCCCGCTCAGCACGGGCTGCAGCATCGCCAACCGGCGCTGCTCCAACTGCAGCGCCGTGTACTCGCGGTTGCGGCGGACGACCGAGACGCCCGCGAGGAACAGCTCCGGCGGCGCGATGGGCAGCGGAGAGACGTAGTGCGAGACCTCGGCGGCCAGTTCGGCGGCCAGGCGCGCACGTGTCTGCTGGGTGAGCGACGGCGCCTGTTTGAGGAACTGCGTGACCCGACGTCCCAGCGCATCCGGCAGCCGGCCCACATCGGCCGTCGTCGACCAGGCGGCCAGCTGCGGCGGGATCCCGAAGACGGGCTCCACGACCCTGGGCAGGCGCTCGCGCTGGCTGTAGGTGCCCGCCAGGAGGTCGCCGAGGCGTTTCGTGCGGCCGTTGAGGAGACCCGTGATCGCCGCAACACCGCCGAAGGTCATGTAGATCTCGAAGTACCCGGTGAGCGCGCGGATGAACGCGTGCCGGAACCCGGGCGCACCGCCATCGTCCCGGACGATGCGCGCACCGACGACGAGCTTCCCGAGCGAGCGACCACGTGTGGCGATCTCCACGGCCGCCGGCAGCACCACGAACGCGACGACCGTGAGCGCGAGGACGAGTGCGGTGAAGAGCGCCTGATCCGTCGCGACGTTCGCGAGCGCCCACGAGAACAGCATAAGGACGAGGCCGATGAAGACGATCATCGACAGGACGTAGTCGATGATCGCGCCGGTCGCGCGGAGGATGAACGACGTGGGGCGGACGTCGAGGGCCACCGCTTCACCGATGACGAGGGCCGAATCATCCTCGATCGGCTCGGGAGCTGGTACCTGGGCGACGGCCATGTCTATCATCTAATCAGATGGATCTCGACGCCTACAGTGCCGCCCACCGCGAAGAGTGGGACCGACTCGACCGATTGGGTCGCCAGCGGTTCTTCACCGGACCGCAGGCCGACGAGCTCATCGACCGCTACCAATCGGGTGCGACGCAGCTCTCCGCCATCAAGACGACGGCCGGATCGACGCTCGTCGGCGACCACCTGTCCGTCTCCTTGTCCCGTGCGCGCCTCCGGTTCACGGGTGCGAGCGCCAACGTGCTCTCACTCGTCCCGCGCTTCTTCGTGCTGTCCCTGCCCGCCGCGCTCTACCGCATCCGCTGGGTGACGGCCGGCGTCGCCCTCGCGACCGTCGTCATCGCCACGCTGTACGCCGTGTGGATCGCCAGCAACCCGCAGGTGGTGGCGAACCTCGGGACCGATGCGCAGATCCGCCAGTACGTGGAGCAGGACTTCGTCGCCTACTACTCGAACAACCCCGCCGCGAGCTTCGCCGGGCAGGTGTGGACGAACAACGCCTGGATAGCGGCCCAGTGCGTCGCCTTCGGGATCACGGGCCTCTGGGTGCCGTACGTGATCCTGCAGAACGCCCAGGGCATCGGCCAGGCGGCCGGGGTGATGTTCGCCTACGGCAAGGGCGACGTCTTCTTCGAGTACATCCTCCCGCACGGGATGCTCGAGCTCACGGCCGTGTTCGTCGCCGCCGCCGCGGGACTCCGCATCTTCTGGGCGTGGATCGCACCGGGTTCGAGAACCCGCGGGCAAGCGCTCGCCGAGGACGGCCGGGCGCTCTTCACCGTCGCGATCGGCCTTGTCTTCGTCCTGTTCGTCTCCGGCCTCGTCGAAGGCTTCGTGACGCCGGCGCCGTGGCCGTGGGCAGTGAAGATGGTCATCGGCGGGGGAGTGCTCGCCGCGTTCCTGCTCTACATGTGCTGGTGGGGCGGCAAGGTGTACCGAGCGGGGCACACCGGAGACCTCGACGAGTTCGAGGCTGGAGCGCGTCGGATCGTCGCGGGCTGAGCCCGGGTCGACGTCGTGCTGTCCGCCGAGCGGATCGGTGCTGCCTGATCCCGACCGGAGCGGCGTTACTCGGCGTCTGTCGCGCGGGCGCGTCGCTCGGCGTTGCGGGCGTTGACGCGCGCGTTCTCCGCCTGCACCTCCGCGTGCGTCGCGCGCTCCTGGACGAGCCAGGCGGGGAGCGTTTTCAGGAGTTCCTGGATCTGCTCCGTCGTGAGCGCCTCGGTGATCTCGGCGCGGGCGAGGCCGGAGACGGAGACGCCGAGCTTGCGGGCGACGACGTCGCGCGGGTGCGGTCCCGTGCGACGCAGTTCGGCCAGCCACTCCGGCGGCGTCGACTGGAGTTCGAGGAACACCGCACGGGTGATCGGCTCGGTCTGGAAGGACTCGGGAGCCGCCGGCAGGTAGATGCCGAGCTTCTTGGCTGCGGTCGCCGGCTTCATGATCTGCGTGTTCGTGTTGGAGCTCATCCGGAAAGCGTACCGCGCCGCGGCGGAGGCGGCCGAACCGACCCATGGTCACTGCAGTAGTCTGGCAGGGGCGACCAGCGGGAGGACGTGCAGTGGAGACCGACGCGGATCGCGAGATCGACGACCAGCAGGACGAGCAGCAGAGCGTGCCGACCGACGACCGGTTCGACGGTGCGGGCGGCCGCGATGCGGCGGACGGGCTCACTGCAGCGGACGCCGAACCCATCGACGACGCCGAACCCATCGACGACGCCGAACCCATCGACGACGCTGAACTCGCTGAGGCGTCCGAACCCGCTGAAGAAGACGAGGACGCTCGTCCGACATTCCCCGTGGCCTACGCCAGAGGGGTCAACCCGGGCAAATGGGCCAGGATCTGGTCCGATCGGCGGCCGGACACGGCGCTCGCCCTCGTGCGAACCGATCTTGACGACCAGCGCGCGGCGCTCTTCGACGGCCGAGCCGAGGTCGGCTTCGCGAGGCTTCCCATCGATCGCGACGGCCTGCACGCCATCCAGCTCTACGAGGAGCTCCCGGTCGTCGTGTTCTCGATCGAGCACGCGCTCATGAAGCAGGACGACGTCACCGTCGCGGATCTCGCCGACGAGCAGCTGATCATGCCTCCGCTCGTCCTCGGCTGGGACGAACGCGCCGCCGAGCTCGGGTTCGTGGAAGCGGCGACCCCGCTCGCGACCGATGCGGAAGCCGCCATCGAACTCGCTGCGTCCGAGGTCGGCGTTGTCGTGGTGCCTCAGTCCGTCGCTCGGTTGCATCATCGCAAGGACGTCGAATACCGGCCGATCACGGATCTCCCCGGGGTTCCCATCGTGCTCGTGTGGCCGGTTGGTCGCGAGAGCGCGGAGATCGACGACTTCATCGGCATCGTGCGCGGTCGTACTGCGAACAGCTCGCGTCGCGGCAGTGCGACCGAGGCCGCCGACGCGGAAGCGGCCGGAGCCGCACCCGCCGTGCAGCAGCCTCAGCCGCGGAAGAAGTCGAAGCCGAAGCAGGGCACGGCGAAGGGGACGCCGGCGGGGACCAGCCGCGGCAGTCAGCTCGCCGCGCGGAAGGCCAACGGTCGGACCGACAAGGCCAAGGCGAAGGCCAAGCGCAAACGTCACTGACCCGCGCGAGGCCCACACGGCGCCCCGCTCCCGACCTCACTCTCCGCACGCTTCGGTGAGCGCACCGCGCTCGCGTGAGCGCGGGTTCGGGCAGGGGCGCGCCCACGGCATGGCAACGCACTCGCGCGAGCGCGATGCGCTCGGGGTCACAGGCGACCGGCGGCCTTGAGCGCGATGTAGCGGTCGGCGAGGGCCGGCGGGAGGTCGGCTGGGGAGCCCGTGACGACCTCGGCGCCGAGTTGGCGCAGTGCAGCCGCTACCCGTTCGATGTCGAGGAGCGATCGCTCGGCTGCCGCCGCACGGTAGACGGCCTCGCGGCTGCCGCGCGCCGAGGTGGCGTCGATCGTCGCTGGATCGGTCACGCTCGCGACGATGACCGTGTGGCGCTGCGTGAGCTGGGGGAGCACCGAGAGGAGCGCACGGGCGGCCCCCGGCGCATCGATCGAGGTCTGCAGGACGACGAGGGCGTGCTGGCTCGTGATCTGCCGCACCTGTCCCGGGATCGCGCTCCAGTCCGTTTCGATGAGTTCCGGGTCGATGACCGACATCGTGTCGACGAGGCGCGAGAGCAGCTCTGCGCCGGTCGCTCCCTGGACACGGCCTCGGACGCGGCGGTCGTAGGCGAGGTAGTCGATGCGGTCGCCGGCACGCGTCGCGAGCGCCGAGAGGAGCAGAGCGGATTCGAACGCCGTGTCGATGCGCGGCTCGTCATCGATGCGCGCTGCGGACGTGCGTCCGGTGTCGGTCACGATGACGATGCGCCGGTCGCGTTCCGGCCGCCAGGTACGGATCATCACGTCGCCGCGTCTGGCGGTGGCGCGCCAGTCGATCGATCGCACGTCGTCGCCGCGCACGTACTCGCGGAGGGAGTCGAACTCGGTGCCCTGCCCGCGCACCATGACGCTCGTGGCGCCGTCGAGTTCACGGAGGCGGGCGATGCGGCTCGGCAGATGCTTCCGCGAGGTGAACGGCGGCAGGACGCGGAGTCGGCCGGGGCAGTCGAGCGTCGCCTGCCTCGCGAGCAGTCCGAGCGGCCCGCTGGAGCGGATCGTCACCTGTTCGACGCGTCGTTCGCCGCGACGGAACGGGGTGAGCACGAGGGTGATCGACCGTCGTTCGCCGGGGGCGATCGTCACCGCGGACCGCCCGCGGGGAGCACCGGCGGACGGCTGCCAGCCGTCGCGCACGAGGCCACGCACGGTCCGGCCGCCGCGGTTCGTCAGGTACAGGACGCTCGTCGCGGGCTCGCCGAGACGCACCCGACCCGGCAGCGTCCTCGCGAGCGCCATCTGCCGGGGCGAGCCGGCGAGGGCGAGATCGATGACGGCGAGCACGAGGCACAGGGCGAGCCAGCCGAGGAACGGTGTCACGGCATCGCCCGTGAGCACGCCGAACACGACGATCGGCACCACCCCGAAGGCGATGAGTGCGACGATCCTCCCCGTGAGGGCCATTTAGATGGGCACCTGGACCTGCTGCATGATCGAGCGCAGGATCGCGTCGACCGAAACGCCTTCGAGCTCCGCTTCTGGACGGAGCTGCATGCGGTGGCGCCAGACCGGGAGGACCATCGTCTGGACGTGGTCGGGGGTGATCGACTGGTAGCCGCTCAGCCACGCCCAGGCCTTCGCGGACGCGAGGAGCGCCGTGGTCCCGCGGGGACTCACGCCGAGGCGGACCGATGGGCTGCGCCGGGTCGCGCGGGCGAGGTCGACGATGTAGGACAGCACGTCCGCGCTCGCGCCGACCTTCCCGACCTCCGCCTGCGCTGCACGGATCTCAGCCGCGCTGATGACGGGGGTGACGCCCGCCGCGGTCAGATCGCGAGGGCTGAATCCTGCAGAGTGTCGGCGGAGCACCTCGACCTCGACGTCGCGTTCAGGGACGTCGAGCACGAGCTTCAGGAGGAAGCGGTCGAGCTGTGCTTCCGGGAGCGTGTAGGTGCCCTCGTACTCGATGGGGTTCTGGGTGGCTGCGACGATGAACGGGTCCGGCAGGTGCTTGGACAATCCGTCCACGCTCACCTGACGCTCCTCCATCGCTTCGAGCAGTGCGGACTGCGTCTTCGGCGGCGTCCGGTTGATCTCGTCGGCGAGCAGGATGTTCGTGAACACCGGCCCCTGCCGGAACTCGAACTCGCCTGCCTTCGCGTCGTAGATGAGCGAGCCCGTGACATCGCCCGGCATGAGGTCGGGGGTGAACTGGACGCGCTTCGTGTCGAGGCTGAGCGCCTGGCTCAGAGCCCGCACGAGCAGGGTCTTCGCGACGCCGGGCACACCCTCGAGGAGCACGTGGCCTTTCGCGAGGAGCGCGATGACGAGCCCGGTCACGGCCGCGTCCTGCCCGACGACGGCCTTGCCGACCTCGAGCCGCACCTGGGCGAGTGTGCGGCGGAGATCGTCGGGGTGGAGGGGGCTGTCGGTCATGGAGTGGTCCTCTCGGTGAGGTCGATGGCGCTTCTGGTGGCCGCTTCGAGGTCGAGCAGTTGGTCGGACAGGGAGACGAGTTCCGCGTCGGAGCGCGGGTGGGCGTCGAGGAGGACGGCACGGACGATGCGCGGGTCGCGGCCCGTGAGGCCGGCGACGGTGGCTGCGACCTCCGGGACGCTCGCGTGCCGGGAGAGGCCGACGGCCGTGGCGAGGCGGGAGACGGTGCCGATGCGCAGGGCGTCGAGCGCGCGGCCGCGGTTGGAGGAGCGTTGGTAGAGCCTCGCGCGGCCCTCCATCGTCTCGCTCGCGCGGACGGTGACGGGCAGGTTCTCGATGACCAGGGGGCCGAAGCGGCGACCGCGCCAGATCATCGCCGCGATGGCGGTGAGGACGAGGATCCCGGTCACGGGCGTGACCCAGCCGGGCGTCAGCTCCGTCAGGCTCGGGCCGGTCTCGGCGTCCACGTCCGCGAGGGTCGGCACGTACCAGACGAGGCGGTGCGTGCCGCCGAGGAGCCCGAGTCCGAGTGCGGCGTTGCCCTGCTCGGCGAGGAACCGGTTGGTGAGGGCGTCTGCGGATCCGACGATCGTGGTCCGGCCGTCGTCGATCGACACGACGCCGGCGTTACCGTTCTCACCGGTGAAGCAGCCCTCTGCGCCGGGGACGTCGTGCGTGTAGAGCGTCCAGCCGCCCGTGACGTCCCCTGCGCGTTCCGCCACGGGGAGGCTGCAGGATGCGGGGAGCACGTCCTCCTGGGCGGTCTCGCCGCCGAAGGAGACGCCTGGGGCGAGCGTGCGGAGGGCGTCGGAGCGCGGGGTCACGACGACGAGGGCGACACCGCTGTTCTGGAGGTCGCGAAGCTTCTCGGTCGTGAGGATCCCGGACGGGTCCATGAGCAGCACGGTCGTGTCCGACGCGTCGTCCGCGGCCGAGATCGTGTCCGCGAGCGTGCCGGATTCGACGATGTCGACGCCCTGGTCGCGGAGCACCTGGGCGAGAGCACGTCCGCCGTTCGGGGTGGAGTTGCCGGCGCTCAGGAGCGTGGCGTCGATCGATGCGCCGCGCGATGCGAACATGAGCACCACGACGATCACGAGCGCGAAGACGCCTGCGGCGATCCAGAAGACGGCTCGTCTCGCGCTCGTCCGGACGGTCGGGGTGGCGGTTCGGGCGATGTCGGACGCACCGGACGAGTCGGACGCACCGGACGCACCGGACGCACCGGTCGTTCCGGTCCGCTCGCCGGGAGCGTCCGGTCGGTGCGTCGTGTCGGGGCCGGTCGTGGTCATGCCGACACCGCCTCCGGCTCCTCGAACTGAGCGGGGGACGACGCGGCGAGCGACCGGTCGAGGGCGTCGAGGTCGAGGTACTGTGCTTCCGTGCCGACCGCGCCGAGGTAGCGGACGGCGTCGAACGCGTCCGCCGCCGTGTGGAGTCTGCCCTGCTCGGCGGGGAACGATGTCGACGCCCTCGTCGCGAAGCCGTGCGCCGTCGTGCCCGGCATGACCGTGACGATCGTCCGTTCGGAGAGCCCGCGCGCCGTCGCCCGGTACAGCTCTTCGATCGCGAGCGTCCAGTCGCCGTTCGCCGCGGCGGCTCTGGCGGCCCTGCGGAGTTCGTCGGAGGTCCGGCTGTCGTTCTCGCCGAAGAGCTCCGTCTGGAGGCGGCTGCGACGGTTCAGCCGTGGAACGCCCCAGATGAGGAACGCGATGACGACGGCCACGACCACGACGATCATCACGATGACCGGGAAGAGCGAGGAGAACGGGCCGCCGTCAGGTACCCGCAGCGAGTTGATCCAGTCCCAGAAGGCCTTCGAGATGATGTCCCAGAGCGACGGCTTCGAGGTCGCGTACTCGGGCTTGGCCAGCTCTCGCTGCACGAGGTCGCGCGCGTCCGGGGCGTCGGGAACGAGCGGCACGTCGAGACGCGCGAGGTGGAGGGCTGCGATGGGGCTCATGCGGTGGGAGTGGTCCAGCCCGCGTTCCAGCCGCCGGAGCGGTTCGTCGTCGTGCGCTCGTAGGGGCTCTCCGGCGTCGGCCGGCCTGCGGCGCGGTCCTCGACGAAGCGCGTGAGATCGATGTCGAGGCCTTCCTTGCGCATCCGCAGGTCGATGTAGATGACCGAGGCGACGGAGCCCGTGATGACGATCGTCACGGCGCCGATGACGACGCTCACGAGCATGGTCAGACCCTGGCCCACGATCGTCGCGATGATCATGACCTGTTCGTCGCCCGTCCCGATGAAGAAGAACGGGACGAAGCTCGAGAGGAGGCTCACCGGCAGGACGACGACCTGCGACACGACGGAGACGACCGATGCGACGAGGAACTGGATGCCGAAGGTGCGCCAGAAGAAGCGGTCGGTGAGCTGCCACGACCGTTTGAGCGCCGGGAACACGCCACTGCGTTCGAGCACGATGATGCTCGGCGCGAGCGAGATCTTCGTCCCGATCCAGACGTACGCGGCGATGAGGACGAGGACGCCCGCGATGCCGGTCAGGACGGCGAGCACGATGCCGGCGTCGCCGAGCGTCGTGAAGGCGAAGCCGATCCCGACGAACACGGCCGCGAAGACCACGAATGCGCCGATGATGAGGAAGGTGTAGCCGACGAGGGCTCCGAACCGGCCCTTCGTGAGCTTCCAGAGCGTTCCGAGGCGCAGCTTCTCGCCCAGGGTCGCGCGTGCGACCTCCTGCGCGATGATGCCCTGCAGGAACGCGCCGCCCACGATCGAGATGGCGAGCGGGATGAGGAACGACACGATGATCGCGGCGGTCGCTCCGGCGCCGACCTGGTCCTGGTCCTCCGGCGCGGCCTGGGAGATGCGGGAGACGGCGATCCAGGTCACGAGGCCGATGATGACGACGGAGATCACGGAGGCGATGCCCTGGATGAGGAGGGCGCTGCCGAACGTCGCCTTCGGGTTGCGGCGCAGCACCTGGAAGGGCGCGGAGAAGAGGTCGCTGAAGGCCAGCGGGCGCAGCGGGATGAGACCTGGCTTGGGTGGCGGCGCCCAGCCCTGCTGCTGCGGCCCGGGAGCGAAACCGGGCTGCGCGTACGGGTTGGCGTCGTAGGCGGCGGTCGGCGCCGACGTCGGCGGGCCGTACTGCGGAGCGGGCTGCGCGTACTGGGGTTGCCCGTACTGCGGAGCGGGTTGCCCGTACTGCTGGGGAGGTTGCCCGTACTGCTGGGGAGGTTGCCCGTACTGCGGAACCGGCGGCTGCTGGTACTGCGGCGGCTGCTGCGGATACCCCTGCTGCGGCTGAGGTGCCGGTGCGGCGGGCGGAACGGGTGGTGTCGGCGTCCGCTGCCCCTCTGCACGCGCCCCGTCGTCCCCGGATCCTCCCGGAGCGCTCCAGCCATCGCCTGTGCTCACAGGTCGAACCCCCTCGCCGTCGTCGAACGCCTCCATCGTGTCACATCGGGGCCTCTCGGAGCCATGAAGCAGGGAGGTCACGGACACTTCGACTACGCTGAGCCAAGACGCACGGACACCGATCGGCAGCGCAGCCGACCGGTCACGATCGAGACGGAGCTATGGACGCACGCATCCTCGTCGTCGACGACGACACCGCACTTGCCGAGATGATCGGCATCGTGCTGCGCACTGAAGGCTTCGAACCATCGTTCTGCGCGGACGGCGCCGGGGCGCTCGCCGCGTTCCGCGACACCAAGCCGGACCTCGTCCTGCTCGACCTCATGCTCCCCGGCATCGACGGCATCGAGGTGTGCCGCCTCATCCGCCAGGAGTCCGGTGTGCCGGTCATCATGCTGACGGCGAAGTCGGACACCGCCGATGTCGTCAAGGGGCTCGAGTCGGGCGCGGACGACTACATGGTGAAGCCGTTCAACCCGAAGGAGCTCGTCGCACGCATCCGCACGCGTCTGCGGGCGCCGGCTGCCGACGTGGGCGAGTCCCTCCGCATCGGAGACCTCACGGTCGACGTCGCTGGGCACGAGGTCCGCCGGGGCGACGCCATCATCGGCCTCACCCCGCTCGAGTTCGACCTCCTGCTCGCGCTCGCGAGCAAACCGCAGCAGGTCTTCACCCGCGAGATGCTGCTCGAACAGGTCTGGGGTTACCACTACAAGGCCGACACCCGCCTCGTGAACGTCCATGTCCAGCGCCTCCGCGCGAAGGTCGAAGAGGATCCGGACAACCCCAAGATCGTGATGACGGTGCGTGGTGTGGGGTACCGCGCAGGCGCCGTCACGGGATAGGCAGCCGTCGTGGCCTCCCGGCTCGCCGGTTGGGCGCCGGACTGGAGCGACTGGCGATCGTGGCCTGGCCGCATCGCCGGGCAGTGGCGGCGGTCCTTGCAGTTCCGCACGGTCGCGATCACGGTCGGCCTCTCCGGGCTCGCCATCCTGCTGACGGGCGCGTACCTGTCGTTCAGCATCGGCAACGACCTGTTCCAATCCCGGCTGCAGCAGGCGTTGAGCGACAGCGGGCGGGCGATGACGTCGGCCCAGGGCATCCTCGACGCCTCGGACGCGACGGAACGCGTCGCGTTGCAACAGCTCATGAGCGCCGTGCGCAGCGATCTCCAGGCCACCTCCGCGAGCCGTCTCATCGCCGCGTACCGTGCGCCCGGCCAGGACTACAGTGCGGTCGCCCCGCCCGGGTTCGAAGCTCCGGGTCTGGCGGGCGGCGTGGTCAGCGAATCGTTGCGCGATGCCGTGCAGAAGAAGCCGGACGACCAGTGGTGGCAGTCGGTCACCCTCACCGCCTCCGACGGGTCGACGTCGGCCGGCATCGTCGTCGGTTCCGAGGTGACGATGCCCTCCGCCGGCTCCTACCAGGTGTACCTCGGCTACGACCTGCGCGACTCCGAGCAGACGCTCGGCTTCGTGCAGCGCACCCTCTTCCTCGCGGGCGTCGGCCTCATGCTGCTCGTCGGCGGCGCCGCGTGGCTCGTCGTGCGGTTCCTCGCGACGCCCATCCGCTCGGCCGCCGAGACGAGCCAACGCCTCGCCGACGGCAATCTCGACGTCCGCATGCCGGAGAAGGGCGAGGACGAACTGGCGACGCTCGCGCGCTCGTTCAACGGCATGGCGGACAGCATGCAGACCCAGATCAAGGAGCTCGCCGAACTCTCGCTCGTGCAGCAGCGGTTCGTCTCCGATGTCTCCCATGAGCTCCGAACGCCGCTCACGACGATCCGCCTCGCCGGCGACGTCCTCTACGACCAGCGGGACACCTTCCCGCCGGCGACCGAGCGGACGGCGGAGCTCCTCCACGATCAGGTGGGCCGCTTCGAGATCCTGCTCGCCGACCTCCTCGAGATCAGCCGCTACGACGCGGGAAGCATCGAACTCGACCTCGAACAGATCAGCCTCGTCCATCTCGCCGAGGAGGTCATCGCCGAGCTCCAGCCGCTCGCGGACCCCACCGGTTCGGACATCCGGCTCGTCGCCCCCGGCGGTTATTCGACCGTCCCGATGGACCCCCGGCGCATTCGTCGCATCGTCCGCAACCTCATCGGCAATGCGATCGAGCACGGCGAGGGCCGGCCCATCGTGGTGTCCGTCGACAGCAACGAGAGCGCCGTTGCGCTCGCCGTGCGCGACTACGGGCTGGGCATGAGCGCGGAGGCGACGGAGCGCGTCTTCGACCGGTTCTGGCGCGCTGACCCGTCGCGGAAGCGGACGATCGGCGGGACGGGGCTGGGTCTCGCGATCTCGCTCGAGGACGCGTCGCTGCACCGCGGGCGGCTCGAGGTCTGGTCGGAGCTCGGGGCCGGTTCGTCCTTCCGTCTCACGCTGCCCCGCGAAGTCGGCGGGGGCATCGTCCGATCGCCGCTCAGTCTGCCGCCGGAGGACGCGCTCGAGTCCGTCGTCGACGAACTGCGGATCCCCGAGTCCGGATCGATCACGACGATCGGGATCGAGTTCGATGAGCACGACTCCTTCCTCGACCGGATGGACCGACCGGCGAGGACCCGTCCGAAGACCCGAGGAGACGCCGATGCGTAAGTGGCGGATCGCACACCTGCTCGCGCTGCCGCTCGCCGCGGCGGTGGTGCTCACGGGATGCGTCGGCATCCCGAGGTCCGGTTCCGTCGAGGCGGGAGGCACCGTCGATTCCGGTGGAGCCGACATCGACGTCAACTTCGTCGCGCAGGGCCCCGCGGCCGGGGCGACGCCGGAGCAGATCCTCCACGGCTTCGTCGACGCCGCCGCGAGCCCCCAGAACAACTACGAGATCGCCCGAGAGTTCCTCGACTCCTCGATCCGCTCCGACTGGAACCCGGACGCCGGTGTCACGATCGACCGGACGGGCGCACGGACCTATTCGATGACGGGTGACGCCTCTGCCCAGCTCTCCGTGACCCCCGTCGCCGCGGTCGACGAGCGGGGCGAATACCGCGAGTCGGAGAACTCCGCTCAGCTCAGCTGGTCGTTCGAGTTCAAGCAGGTCAAGGGGGAGTGGCGCATCTCGAAGGCGCCGTCCGGGATCGTGCTCGAGTCCTCCGCGTTCACGGACGTCTTCGCCGCGTACTCGTTGAGCTTCTTCGATCCGAGCTTCTCGCGGCTCGTGCCGGATCAGCGGTGGTTCCCGTCGCGCGCGTCGACGGCGACGAGGATCGTCAACGCGCTCCTCGACGGCCCGAGCGAATGGTTGAAGGGCGCCGTAGCGACCGCGTTCCCGGAGGGCAGCGCACTCACGAGCGATGCCGTTCCCGTCGACGTCGGTCAGGCGAAGGTCGATCTGACGAGGCCTGCCTTGCAGGCGAACGCCGTCACGCTCCAACGGATGCAGTTGCAGCTGACGAGCAGCCTCGTGCAGCTCTCGGGCAGTGTGAGCGGTGTGGCGGCCGTGTCGAGTGTTGCGATCACGATCGACGGCAACAGCACACAACCGGTCGCGGCGCTCAGCCTCGCGACGCCGCGCGTCGACTCCCGCGCGCTCGTCCTCCGCGGCGACGAGTTCGGGTTCGCGTCGGGGACCGCGCTCGAAGCCGTGCCGGGCATCTCAGGCCCCGTCGTGGCGGCGGGCCCGAGTTCCGCGGTCCTCTCCGCCGACCACCGGCAGGCGGCGGTGCTGTCGCCCGCGGGCGTCACGGTCATCGATTCGAGCGGCGACCAGCGGGTCGTCGATGCGCGCCCCGGACTCATCCCGCCCACGATGGACCCCTACGGTTTCACCTGGACCGTCCCGGAGAACGCCCCGGCGGCCCTGCAGGCGCACGACGAGACCGGAGCGACGGTGCAGGTGGCGACGAGCTGGCCGGAGGCCTCCTCCATCGAATCTCTGCAGGTGTCGCGTGAGGGCACGAGACTCGTGGCGCTCATCCGCAACGGCACCCAGGTGCGCCTCGTCGCGGCAGCGATCATCCGAGGCGATCGGAATTCTCCCGCGAAGCTGGGCGACGTCATCGACCTCCGCAGCATGACGGGTGATCCGATCAGCGTGACGTGGGTCGACGATCTGACGGTCGCCGCACTCGTCGCCGACGGGAACGGCGATACGACGATGGTCAGCCAACAGGTGGGTGGCAAGTCGACGCCCATCACGCCGTTGGACGACGTGGTCGGACTCGTGGGCGGCAACGGCGCGAACCAGTTGCGCGCCCTCACGGGCGACGGCAAGGTCATGCTGCCGCGCGGCTCAGCGTGGCAGGTCGCGGATCAGGGCGTGCGGTTCATCGCGACGCAACTCGGCTCGCCGGACTGAGCCCTCGGCCCGCTGGACGCGGCCGTCCGGCGCGAGTCGTCGGCTCCTCCACAGCTGGTCTCGGTGCGGGTGATCGTCCACAGGCGGCGTGAACCGCCCGGCGGGGAACCGCATCGTTCAGGCTGGATCGATGTCGCCCTCGAAGCACGCCGTGTTCGCCGCAACCCTCTCACGAGCGGTCCGCGATGCGTCCGCCCTCGTCCTCCCTGTCGCGTGCGCGGGGTGCGGCGAGACGGACACCCCGTTGTGCGGCGCGTGCACCACATCGTTCGGGCCGCTCGTGCGATGGTCGGCGCCGGACGGGATCCCGGCCAGCGCGGCGACCGCCTACGGGCCCGTCGTCAGCCGCGTCGTGCGGGCGTACAAGGACGAGGGTCGCCTCGATCTCGGTGCGTGGTTGTCGACCCTGCTGCTCGGCGCCGTCGCGGACGCGCTCGATCTCGCCGCCGACCGGTCCGCGCCGCCTCCCGGCATCGAGCTCGTCACCGTCCCCGCCTCGCGCACCGCTGCCGTCCGTCGCGGATTCCACCCCGTCGACCGCCTCCTCGACCGGGCCGGTCTGCGAGGGACGCGCCTGCTGCGATGGACCAGGCGCACGGCCGACCAGCGGGGCCTCGACCGGGCCGGCCGCCTCGAGAACCTCGACGGCGCGCTCGAGGCCCGTGGCGCGGCGGATCGCTCGGTGGTCCTCGTCGACGATGTGGTCACAACGGGTGCGACCACGTCAGAAGCGGTCCGCGCGCTCAGCGCCGCGGGGGCTTCGGTGATCGCCGTCGCGGCCCTCGCGAGGGCCGACTCGCCGCACGTTCAGCACTGAACCTCACAACTCTGATGACTTCCGCAGGCTGGGGCACTACGGTGGCAGGACAGGCGTGAAAGGACCGCCCCAGACCGGGCGGTCAGCCGGATCAGGAGGTCGAACGTGGACATCAACATCGTCGGACTGGGACTCGGAATCACGGATCGTTTCCGCGAGTACGCGAACGAGAAGTCAGAGAAGATCTCACACCTCGCCGAGCAGGCGCTGTCACTCGAGATCAAGGTCTCCCGCCACCACGACGCCCACGGGCGCAAGGGCGAAGACCGAGTCGAACTCACCCTCGTGGGACCAGGACCGCTCGTGCGGGCAGAGTCCACCGGATCGGACAAGTACGTTGCATTCGATCTTGCGCTCGCCCGGCTGCTCGAACGGCTGCGACGCTCGAAGGATCGCAAGAAGGTGCATCGCGGGAAGCAGCGCACGTCGCTCCACGCCGCGACCACCGACGGTTTCACGAACGTCGGTATCGTCGCCGCGGACCCCGAGCTCATCGAGCAGGTCTCCACGGGCAGCGTCGCGACGATCACGGACGAGCACGAGGAGGATGCGGCCTACACGCCGGTCGTCATCCGCACCAAGGAGTTCCCCGCCGAGTGGCTGTCCGTCGAGGACGCCGTCGACCGCATGGAGCTCGTCGGGCACGACTTCTTCCTCTTCATCGATTCCGGTTCGGAGCGCGCGAGCGTCGTCTACCGCCGCAAGGGCTGGGATTACGGCGTGATCAGCCTCGACGACGAACAGGTCGTCGGCTCCTAGGAGCCAGCACCCGCCCGCTCAGGGCATCGACGCGGTCGTCCGGTTCGCCGGGCGGCCGCGTCGTGGCGTGTCGGTCTCGAGCGGGAGACGGGCGGTGTCGGGCCCGGCGGCGTCGAGCATCGTCGCGACGTGATCGAGCCAGGTGAGTTCGGCTTCCGCGCGGAACCGTCGGGCGTCGGCGACGATGCGTGCGGCGATGCGCTCCCCGGGTGGTCGGAGTCCCTCGTCGCCGTGTGCCTCGAAGGCATCGAGTGCGGACGCGGAGATCGTGGCGCGGTCCACCCGGTCCGCTGCGGCGGCACGCTCTGCGGCGACGACCTCGACGACGTCGATGCCGGGGAGGGTCGCGGCGATGGCGATCTTCGCGGCGAGCTCGTCGCGGGTGGTGCGGACGGCGGAGTCCGCGGTCATGAGCCACCCGGATGCGACGGCGCGACCCGCATCGGTGATCCGGTAGAAGACGTGTCCCTCGGTGTTCGCGACGCCGCGTTCGACGAGTCCGTCGCGTTCGAGTCGATCGAGCGTGGCGTACGTCTGGCCGACGTTCAGGGAATCGACGACGCCCGTGCGGCGCTCGAACTCACCTCGGAGCTGGTAGCCGTAGCAGTCGCCTTGGGCGAGGATCGCGAGCAACCCGAGTCTGACGGACACCAGAGCCTCCAAAATGCATACCGTGTACTGATTCATGTCGACTCTACGCCGTGCCTCAGTCGAATCCGTGTCTGCCACGCATCGCGTCGTCGTCGGAATCGGTTTCGCGCGGTCGTCCGGATCGCCGCGGGAACCCCTGGTCGCGACTGTTCCCGGAGAGTTGTGGATACACAGCCTCCGTCCAAGCGACTCCCCGGTAACATGTGGGGAGGACTGCCCCGAGATCGGAGCAGGGAGTTCGTGCCGTCGGCCGGACGGGGCATCGCCCCAGGAACCCGTAATGGAGAGCAATTCGTGGCCTCACCACTAGAGAAGATCCTTCGTGTCGGCGAAGGTCGCATCCTCAGGAAGCTTCAGAACTACGCGAAGGCGGTCAACGCCCTCGAAGACGACTTCGCCTCGCTGAGCGACGACGAGTTGAAGAACGAGACGGTCGAGCTCCGCGAGCGGCACGAGAACGGCGAGAGCCTGAACGACCTCCTCCCCGAGGCGTTCGCGGCCGTCCGTGAGGCGGCTCGCCGCACGCTCGGGATGCGTCACTTCGACGTCCAGGTCATGGGCGGCGCGGCCCTGCACCTCGGCAACATCGCCGAGATGAAGACCGGTGAGGGCAAGACCCTCGTCGCGACGCTTCCCGCCTACCTCAACGCGATCGCGGGCAAGGGCGTCCACGTCGTCACCGTCAACGACTACCTGGCCACCTACCAGTCCGAGCTCATGGGCCGCGTCTTCCGCGCCCTCGGCATGACGACGGGCGTGATCCTCGAGGGCCAGACCCCCGAGCAGCGTCGCGAGCAGTACGAGGCGGACGTCACGTACGGCACCAACAACCAGTTCGGCTTCGACTACCTGCGCGACAACATGGCGTGGCAGGCCAAGGACATGGTCCAGCGCGGCCACTTCTTCGCCGTGGTCGACGAGGTCGACTCGATCCTCATCGACGAGGCGCGCACGCCGCTCATCATCTCCGGCCGCGCCTCCGGCGAGGCCAACCGCTGGTTCCAGGAGTTCGCCAGGCTGGCGCTCCGCCTGGACGAGGGCGAGGACTACGAGGTCGACGAGAAGAAGCGCACCGTCGGCGTGCTCGAGCCCGGCATCGAGAAGGTCGAGGACTACCTCGGCATCGACAACCTCTACGAGTCCGCGAACACGCCGCTCATCTCCTTCCTCAACAACGCCATCAAGGCGCGCGCCCTGTTCAAGAAGGACAAGGACTACGTCGTTATGAACGGCGAAGTGCTCATCGTCGACGAGCACACGGGCCGCATCCTCGTGGGCCGCCGCTACAACGAGGGCATCCACCAGGCGATCGAGGCCAAGGAGGGCGTCGCCGTCCAGGCCGAGAACCAGACGCTCGCCACCGTCACCCTGCAGAACTACTTCCGCCTCTACGAGACGCT
Organism: Plantibacter lichenum; assembly: GCF_050587525.1. NCBI lineage: Bacteria > Bacillati > Actinomycetota > Actinomycetes > Micrococcales > Microbacteriaceae > Plantibacter > Plantibacter lichenum. Next base: position 164,503 of record NZ_JBOBFT010000009.1, read on the forward strand.
CTCCGGCATGACCGGTACGGCCGAGACCGAGGCAGCGGAGTTCATGTCCACGTACAAGCTCGGCGTCGTCGCGATCCCCACGAACAAGCCGATGCAACGCATCGATCAGTCCGACCTCGTGTACAAGAACGAGGAGGCGAAGTTCGCGCAGGTGGTCGAGGACATCGTGCTCCGCCACAAGGCGGACCAGCCCGTCCTCGTCGGCACCACGAGCGTCGAGAAGAGCGAATACCTCTCGCGTCTCCTCGCGAAGAAGGGTGTCAAGCACGAGGTGCTGAACGCCAAGAATCACGCTCGCGAAGCCGCCATCATCGCGCAGGCGGGACGCCTCGGTTCCGTTACGGTCGCCACCAACATGGCCGGTCGTGGAACCGACATCATGCTCGGCGGCAACGCCGAGTTCCTCGCCGTCGCCGCCATGAACGCCAAGGGCCTGAGCCCCGCGGAGACGCCTGACGAGTACGAAGCGGCCTGGGATGACGTCTTCGCAGCCGTCAAGGCAGAGGTGCAGGAGGAAGCGGACAAGGTCGTCGAGGCCGGTGGGCTGTACGTCCTCGGCACCGAGCGCCACGAGTCGCGCCGCATCGACAACCAGCTGCGTGGTCGTGCCGGCCGTCAGGGCGACCCCGGTGAGAGCCGCTTCTACCTCTCGCTCACGGACGACCTCATGCGCCTCTTCAACGCGGGTGCCGCAGAGAGCCTCATGGGCCGCCAGAACGTGCCGGACGACCTCGCGATCGAATCGAAGATCGTCAGCCGCGCCATCCGGAGTGCGCAGTCGCAGGTCGAGGCTCGCAACGCCGAGATCCGCAAGAACGTCCTCAAGTACGACGACGTCCTCAACCGCCAGCGCGAAGCGATCTACTCGGACCGCCGCCACATCCTCGAGGGCGATGATCTGCACGACCGTGCTCAGCAGTTCCTCGAGAGCGTCATCGACGAGGTGCTCGACGAGCACACGGGCGAGGGCAACGGCGACGACTGGGACTTCGACGCCCTGTGGACCGAGCTCAAAACGCTGTACCCCGTTGGTCTCACGATCGACGAGGTCGTCCAGGAGGCGGGTGCCAAGGGGCGGATCAACCGCGACTTCATGCGCCGCGAGATCCTGTCCGACGCGAAGCTCGCCTACTCCAACCGTGAGGAGGCCCTCGGCGAGACCGCGATGCGTGAACTCGAGCGTCGCGTCGTGCTCCAGGTGATCGACCGCCGCTGGCGCGACCACCTGTACGAGATGGACTACCTCAAGGACGGCATCGGCCTCCGCGCCATGGCGCAGCGCGACCCGCTCGTCGAGTACCAGCGCGAGGGCTACGCGATGTTCCAGCAGATGATGGGGCAGATCCGTGAGGAGAGCGTCGGCTTCCTGTTCAACCTCGAAGTCGAAGTCAATGCCGTCGATGGCGCCGAGGCGCCCGCGATCAGCGCACGCGGACTCACCCAGGAGACGCCGGAGAACGAGAAGCTCAGCTACTCGGCTCCGAGCGAGCAAGGCGGCGTGGAAGTGCGCAACCAGCGTGGCCAGATTGAGAAGGCCGCCACGGAGCGCGCTCAGCGTCTGCAGCGCGAAGCCACGGTCGTGAACGAGTCCGGTGAAGCGGCGAAGGCTCCTGAAGCCCCTGCCGCTCGCGGTGCATTCGGTCAGAAGACCGAAGCTCCCGAGGCCGCTCCGGTGAACCGCGCAGAGCGTCGGGCCAAGGGCAAGAAGTAAGTCCCGTCGCCTCGCGACATTCCTCACCGCCGTCTCTCGAGCACTTCGCTCGGGAGGCGGCGGTGCTTCGTTTCTCGGACGAATTCAGTTGATATTCACGCTGTGATAAGCGATCGGGAATGAGCCGATATGAGACACGGCTGTCAATCATGAGCGAATGTGCGAGCGATTGGCTATGCTTTTCCCATCCCCCGAACAATGATGGAGTAACCAATGGCACAGAAAGTCATCACCACACTTGTCGACGATCTTGACGGAACGGCGATTGAGGACGGCAAAGGCGAGACGGTCAAGTTCGCGATCGACGGCTCCGAATACGAGATCGATCTGACGAGCGACAACGCGACGGTACTGCGCGAATCCCTCAAGCCGTTCATCGGTGCCGGCCGTCCGATCAAGCGTGGTCGCCGCACGTCCACCGTGAGCACGCGCAACAGTGCTGAGAACCTGTCGGCCATTCGTGAGTGGGCTGCACGCAACGGTCACGAGGTCTCCTCCCGCGGTCGTATTCCGCAGCGAGTGCAGGACGCATTCAAGGAAGCCAGTAAATAGAACTCAGGCGTACGCCTTATTTCCACGAGGGTCGGCGAATGCCGGCCCTCGTGGTCGTTTCCTTGGATGATCTACAGCTGTCGGTTATATCTGTCCCCAGAAATGCGGACATTCCACACATGGTGCATAAACTCGATTCGATGAATAGCCGGACGGTCAATATTCGCTCGTCCGAATGAGCCGAGTTCACAGCACGCTGATGGACGTCGCTCTCCAGCGGTGGTCGAGTCCTTCGAGTCGAATGGCGACGGCGCGCGAGCGAGCCTTTCCGTGCACCATGACAACGGCCTCGATGATGCCGTCCCGAGGTTCGGACACGGTGACGCTGCCCACCTGAATGATCGGGCGGACCGTGGGAAGTCCTTTCACTCGTCTGGCGCGCTCGGCGAGGATGACGCGTTTCACGAGCATTCCGTGGACTTCCTCGGTGATCCATCTCGCCAATTGGCTGAGTTCGCGCGCGCCGGCGATCACCTCGATGACGCTGCGCGTGAGATTGATGAGGAGCGGTTCCGGATTCGGGAGTTCATGGCTGCACGACGGCTGCTCGCCGAAGAAGTCGTCTGGCCGGAACCGGTTGGTGTGGGCCTGGGTGTTCGCGTGCGAGCTCGAATGCGGCTGCGGGGCGCCGTGCGGTGAAGCGAAACTCACAAGTGTCTCCCAACGTGTGCGGGTCGTCAGTGACCGACCATCTGGAATATCTAATCAATCATGGGAGTGGCTCGTTGTCCAGGAAATCCATTCCCTGTGGACAAGCGCCGACGCCCGTCCTCGATCCCCACTAGCGTCGGTGGATGCGATGGGACAGCCTGTTCGACGACCTCGAGGGGCAGCTCGACGACGAACTCGGGGCGGATGACGCGGAGGCCGGAATCGAGGAGGAGCGGCTGCGTCGCGGGCGACTGATGCTGCGGGACCGGCTCATCGCGCTGTCCGGTGCCGGATCACCGCCGCTCGCGCTCGGGTTCACGGACGGCTCGACGGCGCGCGTCATCGTGATGTCCTTCGGCAAGGACTGGCTCGTGGCGGCTCCGGAGCCGCAGGGCGGCGGCAGACGGCCGGAGATGGTCGTCCCGATCTGGGCGGTCGCCACGCTGCGACTCGCGCCGCAGGACGTCGAGCGCAGCCTCCAGCCCCGGCCGACGCCGGAACCGCGACTCACGGACCGCTTGACGCTGTCCTTCGTGCTGCGGGATCTGTGCCGCAGACGAGCGGCCGTGGCCGTGCGCCTCATCGGAGGGGACGGGGCGAGCACCGTCCGCGGAACGATCGACCGAGTGGGCCGTGACCACCTCGACCTCGCCGTCCACGAGGTGGGCCTGCCGCGACGCGCGGCGAACGTGAGCGAGATTCGAGTGGTGTCGTTCGCAGCGCTCGTCGCCGTCGAACACGCGGCTTGAGCCCATCGGCGCGGGGCGACGCGATGCGTGAGCGGAGCGGCGAGGCGAGGGGGAGCGGCGTCAGCCGCTGTGGCCGGTGAGGCGGATGACCTCGCCGCCGGTGAGTTCGGGAAGTTCCGGGAACTGGGCTTGTTCCCAGAGCCCGATGCGCCGGGCCTCCTCGTACTGGCCGTCGATGTAGCTCTCGAGGACGGGGCGTTCGATCCGCCAGGGTCCGCTGCGACCGACGCGAATGGCGGGCAGCTCACCCGACTGGATGAGTGCCATGACCGCAGCGGCCGAGACGTTGAGCACGTCTGCGGCGTCGGCGACGGTGAGGAACCGTCCGAGGCCGGTGTCGCGGTGCAGAAGGGTCATCCTTCGATTATCCGCGTTCGCCGCGCGAGCAGGCGGGGCTGTGGATAACTTCTTCGCGTTCGGCGGGAAGTCGTCACGATGGGTTCTGGCGCCGTGGTCGCGGTCGCGAATGACGAGGGACGGACGGTGGGCATGGCTGAGCTGACGACGAAGGGGAAGCGGCCGAGGGCGGTCTGGTTCGATCCTCGGTTCGCGATCGGGCTCTCGCTCGTGTTCGTCTCGGTGGCCGGCGTGTGGTGGCTCGTGTCGGCCACGGATCACACGGTCGCGGTCTACGCGGCACGCAGCACGCTCGTGGCTGGCGAGGCCGCGGCTGTATCGGAGCTCCGCCTCGTGCACGTCACGCTGGGTGGAGCGGAGCGTGCATACCTCGCGGCGGACGACGTGCCAGAGGGCGGCGTCGTGCTCACCCGGACGGTGCAGGAGGGCGAGCTCGTGCCGCGGTCCGCCGTCACGGAGTCCTCCGGCATCGGCGTCGCATCGGTCGTCGTCGACGTCGGGAGCGCGGTCCCGGCGTCGATCGGTGCCGGAAGCGTCGTGGACCTCTGGTCGGCGGCGCCGGGGCAATCCGGGGAGTTCGAGCCGCCCGCCGTGCTCGTCGCCGGCGTTTCCGTCGTCGGCACGATGGCCGACGACGGCCTGATCGTCCGCGGGGACGGAGTTCGCGTGGAGGTGTCCGTACCGCGCTCACAAGTCGCGGCCGTGCTGGCGGCGGTGGCGGCGGGACACCTCGTCTCGCTCGTGTCGGCCGAACCGGGGAGCTGAGCGTGCTCCGGGTCGCGCTCGCCCTCGATCATCGCGTCGAGGCCGACGTCCTCACCGGCATGCTCGAGCACGGGCACCGGGTCGCGCACCGGTGCATCGACGCGGAAGAACTCATCCGACGACTCTCCGAGCGGCAGGACGTGGACGTCGTGGTGGTCTCGGCGTCGCCGGCGTTGCTCACCGGTCAGCTCATCGATGCAGCCGATGCGACTGGTCTCCGTCTCGTCGCGGTGGCGGCGGACGAGACCGACCGCCGCCACGCCGCCTCCCTCGGCGTCGTGGACGTCGTCACGGCTCCCGTCGAGTGGGCCGACCTCGAACGCAGCCTGACGCAGGCAGATCCGGTCGTGGACGCGCGCGCACCGGATTCCCCGCGGGCGGCCGGACGGGTGACCGCTCTCTGGCGGGCGGGTGGATCACCCGGCTGCACAACCCTCGCGATCGGCATCGCCGCCGAACTCGCGGCGACGGGAGCCCGCGTCGTGCTGTGCGACGCGGACACGTACACCTCCGCCGTCGCGCCAACGCTCGGCCTGCTCGACGAAGCGCCCGGGTTCGCCGCGGCGTGCCGCCTGGCAGGCAGCGGCGCACTCGACGCGGAACAGCTCGATCGCGTCGCAGCGCTGCATGCGTCCCCCTCAGGCGACTTCCGGGTGCTCACCGGGATCGCGCGGGCCGCACGCTGGACCGAGCTCTCCGCGGAACGGGTCGCCGAGACCCTGGCCGTCTGCCGGACCTGGGCGGATCACGTCGTCGTCGATACGGCGTTCTGCATCGAGACCGACGAGGAGATCTCGAGCGACTTCTTCGCGCCGAGGCGGAACGGTGCTGCGCTCGCCGTGCTCGGCGCCGCCGATCGCATCGTCGAGGTGGGGGCGGGCGACCCAGTGGGACTCACGCGGCTGTTGCGTGGCCACTCCGAGCTCGTGGAACTCGTCGACCCCGATCACGTCTCGGTCGTGGTCAACCGGGTACGATCGGGCGCGATCGGCCTGGACGCGGCCGGACAGGTGGCATCCACCCTCGCACGGTTCGGCGGGGTCTCCGCAGCCGCGATGCTGCCGGACGACCCTCGCACGGCGGATGCGGCGGTGCTGGCACGACGAGCGGTGCGCGACCAGTCTCCGCGGTCGGCCCTCGCCGCCGGAATCCGTCGTTTCGTGGCATCGACGCTGCTCCCGCAGGCTGGCGAGACGGAGTCGAGACGAGCGCTCCGAGGTCGATCGGCGCGATCAGTGCGGTCGCGCCGAGCCGGGTCGCGCCGTCGCGAACGTCCGGCGTGAGTGCGGGGCGACGTGGCTCGGCGCCGCCGGGCGGAGGCATCGGGCGGCGACGTCGGACGGTTCCAGGGCCCGATCGCGCCTGGTTCTCGTCGGCCGATCCGCTCCATCGTGCGCGCGCGAGTAAGCCACAGTTGTTGATTTGGCAACGTGAGCGAGTGGCCGATAGAACGGAAGCGGCCCGCGAGCCAGCGGGACCACCACAACCGCATACGATCGCCGGGAGGCTCTCATCCTGCATCGACGACTGGCAACCGCCAGCATCGCCATCCTGTTCACCACCACGAGCGTCATCGCCGTCGGCCCATCCGCCATGGCGGAGCCCACCGGACAAACCGGAGCCAGAACCGGCACCAGCGCAGCGCTCGCATCCGCAGCTGCGACAGCACCGACCGCTTCGGCCGCGACCGCCGCGACCGCCGCCGGAGCACCACTCGGCCAGGCCGGCCCGACCGACGGCGAGCCGGACAAGAGCTTCGCGTTCTACGTCGGCAAGAACCGGTCCGCATCCGGTCACACCCTCCTCGGCGGATTCGGTCACGAACCGTCGAGCCACTGGGTCGAAGTCGTTCCGCGCCAGCAGCACGAACCGGGGTCGACCATCGTCGTCGGCGCCACTGAGGAGGCCGACATGCCCGGCGTCCTCACCGAGATTCCGCAGGCGCCGGAGACGGCTCGCTACATCACCTCGAACTACTCCGAATTCGCCGGCTTCCCGGCGCCGCTCACCAACGGCGGCCTCAACGAGCACGGCGTCGCGGCGCGCGACGTGTGGTCCAACTCGAGCGAGGCGTTGTGGGACCTGACCCCGCTCGACCAGACCGGTCCGAGCTACTCGGACCTCTCGCGGATCGCCATGGAGCGGGCGACGACGGCGCGCGAGGCTGTCGACATCGTCGGCTCGCTCATCAACGAGCACGGCTACACGACCTACGGCGGCAACTCCCACCTGTTCGCCGACGCGAACGAGGGCTGGGTGTTCGTCGAGTTCTCCGGCGGATCCGGGCTCTGGGCGGCTGCACGGTTGAGCGCGGACGACATCCGCGTCTCGTACCCCGGCTACATCCAGGACTTCCCGGTGGCGGCGCTCGACGGCACCGATCCGGACTTCGTCGGCTCTCCGAACCTCGTCGACGTCGCCGTCCAGCAGGGCTGGCGCGCCGCCGACGATCAGAGCGCCACGATCGACCTCCAGCAGGTCTACGGGCAGCCGTTCCCCACCGAGCCGTTCGACGTCGGCCAGGTCGCCGATCCGTCCGACACGGCGCCGTACCGCAACCCGGTGTCCCTGGAGGCCGAGCTGCAGGCGATGGACGAGCTCACCCTCCAGGACGCGATGCGCTACGTGCGTGACCCGCGATGGTCGGACGACCGCTCCGGGTACGGGCAGGTCGCCGAGCTCCGCGACGACCTCCCGGACCCCGGCCTGCAGACGCTCTGGGTCGCGGCGACGGCGGCAGTGACGGCCCCGTACATCCCTGTCATGATCGGTACGGAGGACGTCCCCGTCCAGTACGCGCAGCATCGCTATCTCACCGCCGGCGCCTCGGCGAGCTACCTGTCACCCGAGTTCGCCGAGCAGGAGGCGACCGAGTACGCGACGCAGACGTTCAAACGCCTCATGTACGCGACGTGCGCCAGGCCCGACGCCTACCTCGGCGACGTGACGCGGGCCCTCGAAGGCATGGAGGCGGATTCGATCGCCGAGCACGACCGGGTGATCGAGCGGGCGACGAAGGCCTACGCCTCCGGTGACGCGACCGGCGCCGAGCAGGCGCTGACCGCGTTGACCCACGAGCGGGCGCTCGACGGACTCGCGCTCGGCGGCTACCTGCTCGACGACATCCTCGAGCGCAGCACGAAGGACGGCGGCATCCACCTGCCCGACGTCGACGTGCCGGCCGGCACCACGGCCTCCGCGCGCAGTCTCAGCATGGAACTCGACGGCGCGACCTCGCGTGATCGCATGAACTGCGACGTCGGTGGCGGCTGGGCCGACGGGAGCACAGCAGACCGACAGGGTGCGTACGGCGACCCGGCCGACGTGCCCGACTACCGCGCGGCATCGGCCTCCGCCGACGTCTCCGGGCTCGGGTGGCTCTGGCTCGCCGTCACGGGCGTCGCAGGACTCGCGATCGGCGGAGCCGCGGTGTGGCTCATCGGACGCCGCCGGGCCGCGTAACGCAAGCTCGGAGAAGCACGCGCACAACTCCTTCAATCCGTCCGTCGCCGCATCGCCGGCCCTGATGTTCCGGGGTCCCGGCGCCGACGGTGTCCCGATTGAAGGAGTTGTGCGCGGACCGGACGGCTCGACGTGTTCCGAGCGGCAGTCGAGCGCTTGGCGGCCGGGCCCGAATCCGCAGCCCTGGCACGGCTCACAAGGAACCGTCGGTCGCCGACCCTAGACTGGTTCCGTGTCGACGCTCAGTGATCTCGTACTCGCCCAGGGGCGCTCCAGCGCCGAAGACGTCGAATGGTTGCACATGCTGCTGGCCGACAGCCAGCTGCTCGCAGACCTGGCCTTCGCCGACATCGTGATCTGGGTGCCGACCACCTCGGGGAGCTTCATCGCCGTCGCGCACTCGCGTCCCTCGAGCGCGGCCACACTGTTCTACCGCGACTTCGTCGGGCAGTCGATCAAGCAGGAGTGGCGCAAGCAGGTCACCGACTGCTTCGAGAGCGGCAGGATCATCGAATCCTCCGCACCGGACTGGTACGAGGAAACGCCCACGCGCGTCCGCGCTGTTCCCGTCGCCCGTCGGCTCTCTCCCACCGAGAAGGTCAACGCGGACGGCCCCATCGCCGTCATCACCCGCCACACCAACCTGGGTGAGGCGCGCACGCCGAGCCGCCAGGAGCTCACCTTCAACGACTGCGCGAGCGACCTCTTCGAGATGATCGCGGCGGGCGACTTCCCGGATCTGGGCGCACCCACCGGTCCGCGGCGCGGAGCCCCTCGAGCGAGTGATGGCCTCATGCGGCTCGACGTGGACGGAACCGTCACGTTCGCGAGCCCCAATGCCCTGTCCGCGTTCAACCGCATCGGCTTCGCGGAGGAGCTCGAGGGGGAGTCCCTCGCCGAGGTCACGACGCACCTGCTCTCCGGAACCGTCACGGTCGACGAATCGCTTCCCCTCGTCGTCACGGGCCGCGCGCCCTGGCGCACCGACATCGAGGACAAGGGCGTCACCATCTCGCTGCGTGCGATCCCGCTGCGCAGTCGCGGCGAACGCATCGGCGCGATCGTCCTCTGCCGCGACGTGAGCGAGCTCCGCCACCAGGAGCAGGAGCTCATCACCAAGGACGCGACGATCCGCGAGATCCACCACCGGGTGAAGAACAACCTGCAGACCGTCGCGTCGCTCCTCCGCATCCAGGCACGCCGGACGCACTCCGAGGAGGCGCGCGACGCGCTCAACCAGGCGATGCGCCGTGTCGCCGCCATCGCGGTGGTCCACGACACGCTCTCCGAAGGGCTCAACCAGAACGTGGACTTCGACGAGGTCTTCGAACGGGTGCTGCTGCTCGTCGCCGAGGTCGCGAGCTCGCACAACACGACCGTTCGTCCCACCTCGACGGGCACCTTCGGCAACCTGCCGAGCGAGTACGCGACGCCGCTCGCCCTCGCACTCACCGAGCTCGTCACGAACGCCGTGGAGCACGGGTTGAACGGCCGCGACGGAGACGTCGCCATCACCGCCGCTCGCACCGACGACACGCTCTCCGTGCAGGTGCGAGACAACGGCGCCGGGCTGCCGGAGGGGAAGGTCGGTTCAGGCCTCGGCACCCAGATCGTCCGCACGCTCATCCAGGGTGAGCTGGGCGGCACGATCGACTGGCACACGCTCATGGGGAGCGGTACCGAGGTCACGATCGAAGTGCCGCTGCGCTGGGTCGCCAAGGGCTGAGCGGCCCGGTTCGGCCCGAGTCGGCACACGGCCGCGCCCGGCCGATCGGCCCGCCCTGTTCGGACCCGATTCCGGACAGACGAAACCCCCTGCCGACCACCCGATTCGTCGGGTGGCGCGGTGCAGGGGGTTGTCGAACGGCGTCTGGTTCAGGCGGCGCCGGAGTCGAGTGTCAGGAAGCGCGGCGAGCTCGAGCTGCGCGACGCTTGAGTGCGCGACGCTCGTCCTCGCTGAGGCCGCCCCAGACGCCCGAGTCCTGACCGGTCTCGAGCGCGTACTGCAGGCAGACCTCGGTCACGCTGCAATTGGCGCACACCTGCTTGGCCTTGTCGATCTGATCGACCGCCGGTCCGGTGTTTCCCACCGGGAAGAACAGCTCGGGGTCGACGGTGAGGCAAGCAGCTTTGTCGCGCCAGTCCATAGGGGAACTCCTTTTATTGCAGGGTAGATTTCTTCAACCGACCAAATGGGTCGGGAAGCGAATGCCGATTCGCGAGGGGGATGATCGTCCAGATTGGGATCTGTCCACTTCCTCGTGGACGTCAAATCGGCCTCAATCATGGTTTCATATTGGTAGTAGCAAATCAATAGTCAAGTTTGGGATAACTCTGTGAGTACCGACCATCACGTCCACGGCGAACCGCAGCGCGACCAGGCGGGCCGACACCCGTACGTCCGCGCGCTGACCGTCCTCCTGGGCGCTGAGGCGCTCCTCATGCTGGGGCTGTCCGCGTGGTTCCTGTTCGAACTGTTGGCGGCCACGCCGTCGTCGTTCACGAGCGCGCTCGCGATCTTCGTGATCCTGCTGATCGCGACGGCGTTCGTCGTCGCACTCGCGGTCGGCCTCATTCGTCGCCAGACGTGGATCCGCGGTGGAGCGGTCACCTGGCAGCTCATCCAGATCGCCGTCGCGATCGGTGCGTTCCAGGGGATCTTCGCGCAGCCCGGCATCGGCTGGCTCCTCCTCATCCCGTCGATCGTCGTGCTCGTGCTCCTCTTCACGAAGCCCGTGATCGCCGTCACTCGGCGCGATCTGCACTGAGGGACGCGGTTCGCCGCGTTCGGTCGCCCTTCCTCGCTCTGCCCTTCCTCGCTTCGGTCCTCCTCGCTTCGGTCCTCGCTCTGCCCTTCCGTGTCGCTCGCTGTCCGCGAACAGGGGAAGGTCTCGTCGGTGAACCCGGTTACCGTTAGATAGTTGAGTCAAATGGGCTCAACTTTGAAACGACTAGCCGGGCCGCGAACACGCTCCCGACCAAGGAGGAACACCATGGCTCTCACCTTCGACCCCACCCGTGACCGCGAACGTATCGTCAACGGCCTCCAGAGCGCCGCTCAGGGCCCGCGCAAGATGCCGATGGATCTGTACCGCGACAGCGACGTCTACGTCCTCAGCGCTGATCTCCCCGGCATCGATCCGGGTTCCGTCGACATCGACGTGGACGGCCAGCTGCTCAGCATTCGTGCCGAGCGCACTCTCACGAGCGGTGACGGCGTCGCCTGGATCGCCCGCGAGCGACGCGCAGGCAGCTTCCTGCGCCAGTTCACGCTCGGCCAGGGCATCGACACCGAGCACATCGCCGCGAGCTACGTGAACGGCGTCCTGACGGTCACCGTCCCCGTTGCCGAGCGTGCCAAGCCGCGCAAGATCGAGGTCGTGACGGGTTCGCCCGCCGAAGCCCCGGCATCGGAGACGGCTCCCGAGACGGCAGACGCCGCCGCGTAGCCCCTCGCCTCCGAGACGAGGCTGCCTGAATGAGGCCCCGACACCAGGTGTCGGGGCCTCGCTCGTCCTCGCCCTCGTACTCGGGCTGTTCACAACTCAGGAGCGTTCCGGCGTGTCGGGGACGGACGTCGGCGTGTCGCGGCCGACACGCCGCACGTCTCCTGAGTTGTGAACGGGATCGAGGGGCGGCGATGCGATGTGCAGGCGGATCGCTCCGACGGAGCTCAGCCGGGAGCTTCGACGGGGAGGCCGAGCGGGGAGCTCAGGCGGGGAGGCCGAGCGCCTTCCGCAGGCTCTTGACGTGGCCAGTCGCCTTCACGTTGTACTTCGCGAGCGTGATCTTCCCATCGCCGTCGATCGCGAACGTCGACCGCAGGACGCCCGTCACGAGCTTGCCGTAGAGGTTCTTCTCGCCATAGGCGCCGTACGCGTTGTGCACCGCGAGGTCGGCATCGCTCAGCAGCGGGAAGTTGAGCCCCTCGGCCTCCTGGAACTCCTTGAGCGTGGCCGGCTCGTCCTTCGAGACGCCGAGCACCTGATAGCCGGAAGATGCGAGCGACGACAGGTTGTCGCGGAAGTCGCACGCTTCCGTGGTGCAGCCGGGCGTCATCGCGGCCGGATAGAAGTACAGGATGACCTGCTTGCCCGCGTAGTCCGCGAGCGAGACGGAGGCGCCGTCCTGGTCGGTCAGAGTGAATGCTGGAGCGGTGTCGCCGGCTGCGAGGCGGATCGGTTCGGTCATGCTGCCAGCCTACCGATCGCGCTGCATCGCCCTCCCGGGACGTTCACAACTCAGGAGCGTTTCGGCGTGTTGTGGCCGACACGCCGGGCGATGGGTGCGACACGCCGCAGGTCTCCTGAGTTGTGAACGCGGCGAGCTGACCGAGCGACCGATGCGAGCGGGACGGACGCGGCCGTCGTCAGCGGCGTGGTCGACTCAGTAGCTGTCGGCCTTGACCGCGGCGAACGTCGCGAGGAGCCGCTGCAGGGAGTCGAGACGGGCGAGCCCCGCTTCGCCGAGACGGCCGTCGGCCGCAGCCTCGTTCATCGCGCAGTCGGGGGCGTCCGGCAGATGCGTGCACCCGCGTGGGCAGTCCTCGGCGATCTCCGCCAGGTCGGTGAACGACTTCAGGATGTTGTCCGTGTTGACATGACCGAGGCCGAACGAGCGGACGCCGGGGGTGTCGATGACCCAGCCGGTGCCGGTCGGGGCGACGACGCGCAGCGAGACGGTCGACGAGGACGTGTGCCGTCCGCGACCAGTCACGACGTTGACATGCCCCGTCGCGCGATCGGCCGTCGGGACAACCGCGTTCACGAGCGTCGACTTGCCGACGCCGGAGTGCCCGACGAAGACCGTGTCGTGGCCGACGAGCGCCTCCGAGATCTCCTCCACAGGCATCGCGTCTTCACGACTGCGGAAGACGCGGAGACCGAGGCCTGCGAAGTTCGCGAGGAATTCGTCGGGGTCCTGCAGGTCCGTCTTCGTGATACAGAGCATGGGGGTGATGCCGGCGTCGAAGGCTGCGACGAGGTACCGGTCCACGAGGCGCGCCCGTGGCTCCGGATTCGCGGCGGCGACCACGATGAGCATCTGGTCGGCGTTCGCCACGACGACCCGCTCCATCGCATCGGTGTCGTCGCCACTGCGCCGCAGGAGCGTCTTCCGGGGCTGGATGCGGACGATGCGCGACAGCGTGCCCTCCGCGCCGCTCGTGTCGCCGACGACGTCGACGCGGTCGCCCGTGACGATCGCCTGCTTGCGCAACTCGCGGGCCCGCGTGGAGGTGAGCACACGCTCGTCGTCCGTGCCCTCGTCGAGCAGGACCGTGTACCGTCCACGGTCGACGCCGAGCACTCGTGCCGTCAGGGCGTCCCTGTGCTCCGGCCTCGTCTTCGTCCGCGGGCGGTTCGCCTTCGGGTTCGGCCGGGTGCGAATCGAGGATTCGTCGATCTCCGGCTCGTCGTCGTCATCGTCGTCGGTCCACCAACTCATCGATCAGGCCCCGAGCATCGTCTGCCACAGCGACGTGAACTGCGGCAGCGTCTTGGCGGTCGTCGCGACGTTCTCGATCGTGATCCCGGGGACGACCAGGCCGAGCATCGCACCCGTGGTGGCCATACGATGATCGTGGTAGCTGTGCCATTCGCCGCCGTGGAGCGGTTTCGGGTCGATGCGGAGGCCGTCCTCGAGTTCCGTGACCGAACCGCCGAGCTTGTTGATCTCGGTCGCGAGGGCTGCGAGGCGATCGGTCTCGTGATGGCGGATGTGGCCGATGCCGGTGATGGTGGACGGGCCGTCGGCGAGAGCCGCGAGCGCTGTGAGCGCCGGGGCGAGTTCGCCGCCGGTCGTCAGGTCGAGGTCGACGGCCGTGATGCGTTCGCCCGCCTTTACCGTCAGGCGGTCTCCGTCGAGCGTGACTGTCGCGCCGAACTGCGGGAGCAGATCGATGAGGTCGGCGCCGACCTGCGTGGTGTGCGCCGGCCAGCCGGTGAGCGTGACGCTGCCACCCGTGACGAGCGCGGCGGCCAGGAACGGAGCGGCGTTCGAGAGGTCCGGTTCGAGAGTGACGTCGAGTGCGGCGATGGGGCCGGGCGCGACGACCCATTCGCCGACCGCGGGGCTCTCGACCGTGACGCCGCGGGCCGCGAGGCGGGCGATCGTCATCTCGATGTGGGGGAGGCTCGGCAGGCGTTCGCCGTTGTGGACGAGGTGCAGGCCATCCTCGAACCGCGCGGCGGACAGGAGCAGGCCGGACACGAACTGGCTCGACGACGACGCGTCGATCGTGAGCGTGCCGCCGGCGACCCGACCCGTGCCGTGGACCGTGAAGGGGAGGGCGCGGCGACCGTCATCGCTGAGATCGACGCCGAGCTCCATGAGCGAGGTGATCATCGTGCCCATGGGGCGGTTCCTGGCCGACGGATCCGCATCGAACACGGTCGGTCCGAGAGCGAGCGCAGCGACGGGCGGCACGAAGCGCATGACCGTGCCGGCCAAGCCGCATTCGACGGTCGTGCTGCCCGTGAGTTCTTCAGCCGGAGTGACGAGCCAGTCGGCGCCGAATGCACCGGAGCCCTTCTGCTCCTCGATCGTCGTGCCGAGCGCGCGCAGCGCCTCGACCATGTTGGTGCTGTCCATCGAGTGCAGCGGTGCGTGGAGCAGCGACGGGCCGTCAGCCAGAGCGGCCAGGACGAGCTCGCGGTTGGTCAGCGACTTCGAGCCGGGGAGGGACACCGTGGCATCGATCGGACCGGCCGCCACGGGGGCAGGCCAAGCCTCGTCGGGGCGCTCGGGCTCGGCATCGCCGTACACGTCGAAATCTGGTGCGGAATACGGATTGGTCAACATTGGTTCCAACAGTAGTCGGAGCAACTGGAAGAAGGAGAAGCGGATGTCCACTGCTGTGCTGGAACGTGCGGAAAGTCCGTCGGTCGGGCTGCCCGTAGACTGGCAGGTGATGACTTCCGTCGACCCAGAACCACGCCCGGCGAAGCCGGACACCAGAACGCTGTTCGAAGAGCAGGCTTTGCCGTTCATCGACCAGCTGTACGGCGCTGCCATGCGCATGACGAAGAACCCAGCGGACGCGCAAGACCTCGTCCAGGAGACCTTCGTCAAGGCGTTCGCGGCGTTCGCACAATTCGAGCAGGGCACCAATCTGAAAGCCTGGCTCTACCGCATCCTCACGAATACGTACATCAACACGTATCGGAAGAAGCAGCGTGAGCCGTACCAGGGCACGATCGACGACCTCGAGGACTGGCAGATGGGCGGTGCTGAGTCGATCAGCGCCACGTCCAGTCGTTCCGCCGAGGCCGAAGCCATCGATCACCTCCCCGACAGCGATGTGAAGAACGCGCTCCAGGCGATTCCAGAGGACTTCCGTCTTGCTGTGTACCTGGCCGACGTCGAGGGCTTCGCCTACCAGGAGATCGCCGACATCATGAAAACACCCATCGGGACCGTGATGAGCCGTCTGCACCGTGGCAGACGCCTCCTCCGTGACCTGTTGGCCGATTATGCGGAAGAACGCGGGTTCGCCGTTCGGAAGCAAGGGAGCAAGAAATGAGTGACTGCGGCTGCGACAAAGCCAAAAAAGACCTCGAGGAGTACCTCCGTCACGAGGTGTGCAACACCGAAGCATCAGACATCCGTGAGCACCTCGAGAACTGTGAGGACTGCCGGAGTGAGGCGCTCGTCTCTCGAACGCTGACCGAGGCCGTGCAGCGTGCCTGCAAGGAGGCTGCACCCGAGGACCTGAAGAACCAGGTGCTCGCGAGCCTTCGCGCCGCTCAGGCGACGCACGAGCCCGCGTAACGAACCTCTTCGGGGCGAGCCTGCGTTCCGCCGGCTTGCTCGCCGGATCGTGGCGCTCGGTTCAGTCGGATTTCGCGGCGTTCGTGCGCGTCTGGCGATGGGTGCTGCTCGATGCGCTCGCGTGTCCGCGCCCCTGTGTCGTGAGCGCTACCCGCGTTCGGGCGCGCTCGCCGCAGGGACCCGCGCTCGCGCAGTGGTGCCGTGTGATTGAGGAGGGGCGGACCACGTCAGCGGGCGAAAGCAGCGAGAGCTGCAGCGAGCACGTCGATCATGGTCGTACCGCCGTGGCCGTCCTGCTCGATGACGTGCAGTTCGCTCGCCGGCCATGACCGATGCAGCCGCCACGCCGTCTCGAGCGGTGAGCTGACGTCGAGCCGGCCGTGGATCAGCACGCCGGGGATGGCGGCGATGCGCTCCACGCCGTCTTGGAGCTCGGTCGGGCCGAGGAACGCCCCGTGCCGCCAGTAGTGCGTGACGAGCGTCGCGAAGAGGAGCCTGAAGTCCGGATCCTGGTACCTGGGGCTCGGCCGGTGGTTCGGGTCGAGCGACACGTGGACGTCCTCCCACGCACACCAGGCGGCAGCCGCTGCGGAGCGGACCTCATCGTCTGGATCTGCGAGCAGGCGGGCGTAGGCATCGATGATTCGCTCGCCCTCGGTCGGGCCGGCAGCCGCGGCGAACGCATCCCACTCGCGCGGGAACACCCGTCCCATCTCCTCGGTGATCCATTCGACCTCGCGCGGTGTCGTGGTCGTGACTGCCGTCAGGACGAGCTCGGAGACCCGGTCCGGGTGCGCCTGCGCGTAGGCGAGAGCGAGCGTCGTCCCCCACGAGATGCCGGAGACCAGCCAGGACTCGATGCCGAGGTGCCCACGCAGTCGTTCGATGTCGTCGATCTGGCGATCGGTCCTGTTCGTCGACAGCTCCGCGGACGGGTCGATCGCGAGCGGGCGACTCCGCCCGCACCCCCGCTGGTCGAACGACACGATGCGATAGCGCTCGGGATCGTATTGACGGCGGTAGCCGTCGCTGTTCCCGGATCCCGGTCCGCCGTGCAGGTGCAGCGCCGGTTTCCCGTCGGCCGACCCGGACTGTTCCCAGTACACCCGGTTGCCGTCGGTCGTCGTCAGCCGTCCGGATTCGTACGGATCGATCGGCGGAAACATCCCTCCACCCTATCGACCGCTCGTTCCAGCCCGCCGAGGGGACGCACAGTGCGGGTGCTGGGGCCTCAGACCCGCACTTCGCGACCCCTCGGCAGGAGGAGGAGCAGGAGGGAGAAAGCTCAGGTGGCGTTGTCGATCTGGTCGAGACGGGACTCCTCGAGGTCCAGCATCTGCTGGGCGCGGGCGAGCGCGGCAGAGGTGTACGAGCCAGCAGCACGCGCGTCGAGGAGGGCGTCACGCTCCGCGTCCAGCACCCGCCGGCGCAACTGCCGGTACTGCTCGTGCGGCCCGACGTCGTCGTTCTCCGCGCGCTCCGTCTCCGTCGCGACCTTCACGAGACTGCTCGCTCGCACCCGCTTGACGACGCCGGGATCGAACGGCTTGCCCTCATCGGTCACGAGGTCCGGAGCGTCGAGCAGCGAGACGCCGACGGTCGACATCTCCTCGACGAGCTCCACGAGCTGCCTTTGCAGCGCCTCCTTGTCGTTGCCGCCGACACCGCTCAGCCGGATGACGAACGGCAGCGTTCCACCCTGAACGAGCAGCGTCACGATCGCGACGACGAATGCGATGAGGACAAGTTCGGCCTGGTACGGCGTCTCCTTCGGCAGGGATTGTGCGGCCGCGAGCGTCACCACGCCCCGCATCCCGGACCACGCGAGGACCGCGCCGCCACGCCAGCCGAGGCCCTCCCGCTCGAGGAAGTCGAGGTGGGCCTCCCAGCGACGGAAGGACTTCGAAGCCACCGCGCGACGTTGCACCACACGCGGATCCGTCGGTTCGGGGACCGCGGTGGTGCGTTCATCGAAGCGTTCCTTGTACTGCTCGAGCTTCGGGCGGTTCGCAAGCGCTTTCCGTTCATCGCGGCGAAGCGACCACACGAGGCCGCCGACGAACACGATCCGGATGGCGATGAGCACGACGGTCACGAGGAGCCCGAGCCCGACTGCGGGAATGATGCCGACGCGGTCGGTCTGCACCTTCTCGACGATCGTCTTGAGCTCCAAGCCCATGAGGAGGAAGACGCTGTTCTCGAGAAGGAATTGTGCGGTCCGCCAGTTGATCCGCTCACTGATGCGATCCTGCGCGGTGAACCACTTCGCGCTCTGATGGCCCGTCACGAGCCCCGCGACCACGACCGAGAGGACGCCGGACGCGTGGAAGTACTCGGCCGGGAGGTACGCGATGAACGGCACCGCGAAGGAGATGACGGTCGTGAGCACCGGGTCCTTGAGGAACGCGCGGACCCGCACCGTGACGAGGCCGACCAGGAGACCGACGACGATCGCGAGCGAGACGGCGAACAGGAAATCGGCCGCGACCGCCCACAAGGACACGGCCCCGGCCGTGGCGGCGATCGCGGACCGCAGGAGGACGAGCGCCGACGCGTCGTTCACGAGGCTCTCGCCCTCGAGCACGCTCACGAGACGTGAGGGCATGCCGAGCCGTTTGCCGATCGATGTCGCGGCGACGGCATCGGTCGGGCTGACGACGGCGCCGAGCGCGATGCCGGCGGCGAGACTCAGGTCGGGCAGGATCGACGACAGGATGAACCCGATCACGACCGAGGACACGACCACGAGCACGACGGACAGGCCGGAGATCGCCTTGAGGTTGCGGCGGAAATCGACGAGCGGCACGTTCACCGCAGCCGAATAGAGGATGGGCGGCAGGACGCCCATCAGGATCCACTCCGGTTTGATCTCCGGCACGTGGACGGTGGGGATGACGCTCACGCCGAGTCCGACCAGCACGAGCACGAGCGGCGCAGCCACCCGCAGCTTGCTCGCGAAGGCCGCGACCGCGACGATCGTGACGATGCCGATCACTGCGAGGAAGGCGTACTCCATCTGATCAGCCTATTGGGCGGGTGGGCGCACGAACCCCGAACCGGGTGCGGACGGCCCATGAGTTCGGCCAGAATCGCATCCGGCGGCGGCTCGGAAGGAGCCCGCACGCGCGAAACGGCCGCCCCGACGAATCGGGACGGCCGTTGCACGAGATCAGCCGCCGCTGACGAACGCGGCAGCGGACGCGAACTACAGCGTGAGCGCCTTCTGCAGCAGCTCCGCCTGCTCACCGGCGTGGCGCTTCGCCGAACCGGTGGCGGGCGATGCGGAAGCCGCACGCGACACGACGCTGATCGAGCGACCGCCGAGGTGCTTCGACGCTTCGACGTAGATGAACGGCCACGCACCCTGGTTCTCGGGTTCGTCCTGCACCCACACCAGTTCGGCGTTGGGGTAGGACTCGATGACGCTCTTCAGCTCGGCGCTCGGCACCGGGTAGTACTGCTCGACGCGCACGAGGGCGATCTGGTCGTTCGGCTTCTTGTCGAGCTCGCTCAGCAGGTCGTAGTGGATCTTGCCCGCGTGGAGCAGGACGCGCTTCACAGCGGCCTTGTCCGTGATGCGGGCGTCGTCGATGACCGGCTCGAACTTGCCGCTCGTGAAGTCCGAGACGGGGCTCGTCGCGCCACGCAGGCGCAGCATCGCCTTCGGGGTGAAGACGACGAGCGGACGACGCGGGCGAGCGTACGCCTGACGACGCAGCAGGTGGAAGTACGACGCCGGCGTGGACGGACGGGCGACCGTCATGTTGTCCTCGGCGCACAGCTGCAGGAAGCGCTCGATACGAGCCGACGAGTGGTCGGGTCCCTGGCCTTCGTAGCCGTGGGGGAGGAGCAGCGTGACGCTCGAGCGCTGTCCCCACTTCTGCTCCGCCGAGGAGATGAACTCGTCGATGATGGTCTGCGCGCCGTTCGTGAAGTCGCCGAACTGTGCTTCCCACAGGACGAGGGCATCGGCGCGTTCCACCGAGTAGCCGTACTCGAAGCCCATCACCGCGTACTCGCTGAGCAGCGAGTCATAGATCCAGAACCGTGCCTGGTTGTCGCTCAGATTGGCGAGCGGCAGCCATTCCTGCCCGTTGACCCGGTCGTGGAGGACTGCGTGGCGCTGCACGAAGGTGCCGCGGCGCGAGTCCTGACCGGACATGCGGACGGGCGTGCCCTCCGTGAGGAGCGAGCCGAGGGCGAGCAGTTCGCCGAAGCCCCAGTCGATGTTGCCGCTGCGGCTCATCTCGAGGCGCTTGGCGAGGAGCTGCTGCACCTTCGGGTGGACGGTGAAGCCGGCCGGCTTGTTGTTGAACGCATCGCCGATGAGCTGCACGACGGCATCGGACACGCCCGTCGTCTCGAGCTCGCCCGCGTACCCGTCCTCGTCGACCTGCTCGGTGACGATGGGGGTCGGCGAGGTCTGCGCGGCGTGCGTCTCCATGAACGCGCGCTCGAGGCGGTCCTGGAAGTCGCGGTGAGCGGCCTCGTACTCCTCCTCGGTGATGTCGCCGCGGCCGACGAGCGCTTCCGTGTACAGCTTGCGGACGGAGCGCTTTGCTTCGATGAGGCTGTACATGAGCGGCTGCGTCATCGACGGGTCATCGCCCTCGTTGTGACCGCGACGGCGGTAGCAGACGAGGTCGATGACGACGTCGCGCTTGAACTCCTGGCGGTACTCGAACGCGAGTTCCGCGACCCGGACGACGGCCTCGGGGTCGTCGCCGTTCACGTGGAAGATCGGCGCCTGGATGGTCTTCGCGACGTCCGTGTTGTAGATCGACGAACGACCTTCGCCCGGAGGCGTGGTGAAGCCGACCTGGTTGTTGATGACGACGTGGATCGTGCCACCCGTGCGGTACCCGCGCAGCTGCGAGAGCTGCATCGTCTCGAGGACGACGCCCTGCCCCGCCATCGCCGCATCGCCGTGGATGAGGATGGGGAGGGTGCCGAACGCGCCGATGGGGCCGCGGTCCTGCTTGGCCCGCACGATGCCCTCGAGGACACCGTTGACGGCCTCGAGGTGCGAGGGGTTCGCCGCGAGGTACACGGGGATGTCGGAACCGTTCTCGGCGCGGAACGTGCCCTCGGTACCGAGGTGGTACTTGACGTCGCCGGAGCCGTGGCTGTTCGGATCCTGGGTGCCCTCGAACTCACGGAAGATCTGACCGTAGGTCTTGCCGGCGATGTTCGTGAGGACGTTCAGACGGCCGCGGTGCGCCATGCCGATCGCGACCTCGTCGAGCTGGGCGACCGAAGCGCCCTGCAGGATCGTGTCGAGCAGCGCGATCGTGGACTCGCCGCCCTCGAGGCTGAAGCGCTTCTGACCGACGTACTTCGTCTGCAGGAAGGTCTCGAAGGCCTCCGCCTCGTTGAGCTTGCCGAGGATGCGCATCTGCTCGTCGTGCGACGGCTTCTCGTATTTGCGCTCGACCTTGCTCTGGATCCACTTGCGCTGGGCCGGGTCCTGGATGTGCATGTACTCGATGCCGGTGGTGCGGCAGTACGAGTCGCGCAGGACGCCGAGGATGTCGCGCAGCTTCGCCGTGCGGGCGGAACCGAACGCGCCGGTCACGAACTCGCGGTCGAGGTCCCAGAAGGTGAGGCCGTGGGTCGCGATGTCGAGGTCCGGGTGCGAACGCTGCACGTACTCGAGCGGGTCGATGTCGGCCATGAGGTGGCCGCGGACCCGGAACGCGTTGATGAGCTCCTGCACGCGGGCCGTCTTGTCGACGGCGTCCGCGAGGTCGACGCTGATGTCCGGAGCCCAGTGGATGGGGTCGTACGGGATGCGGAGGGCCGCGAAGATGTCCTCGTAGAAGTTGCGTCCGCCGATGAGCAGCTCGTGGACGACCTTCAGGAACTCACCGGAACCTGCACCCTGGATGACCCGGTGGTCGTAGGTGCTCGTGAGGGTGATCGTCTTGCCGATGGCGAGCTCGTTGAGCGTGCGCTCCGACGCTCCCTGGAACTCGGCCGGGTACTCGAGGGCGCCGGCGCCGATGATGCAGCCCTGGCCCTTCATGAGGCGCGGAACCGAGTGGACCGTTCCGATGCCGCCCGGGTTCGTGAGCGAGACCGTCACGCCCTGGAAGTCGGGAGCCGTCAGCTTGTTCTGACGAGCGCGGGTGACGAGGTCCTCGTACGCGGAGAGGTACTCGTTGAAGGTGAGGGTCTCGGCGCGCTTGATGCCGGGCACCATGAGGGCGCGCGAGCCGTCCGGCTTCGGGAGGTCGATCGCGATGCCCATGTTGATGTGGGCCGGTGCGACGACCGTCGGCTTGCCGTCGGTCTCCTCATAGAAGACGTTCTGGCTCGGGAAGTCCTTGAGCGCGCGGATGAGCGCCCAGCCGATGAGGTGCGTGAAGCTGACCTTGCCGCCACGGGCACGCTTCAGGTGGTTGTTGATGACGATGCGGTTGTCGATCATGAGCTTCGCCGGGATGGTCCGGACGCTCGTCGCGGTGGGGACCGTGAGGCTTGCGTCCATGTTGGTGGCGAGCGACTTGGCCATGCCCTTCAGGACGGTGACCTTGTCCTGCGGCTCGATCTCTTCCGGCTCGTCCGTCTTGGGCTTCTGCACCGTCTGCGGGCTCGTGACGGGGGCGTCGGCCGGGATCGGGGCCGGCTTCGCCTGCACCGATGTGGTGCGGGCGACGGGCTGCGAGCCGATGATCGGGATGGGGGCGGTCGGAGGGTTGGCCGACTGCGCTGCGGGTGCTGCTGCCGATGCCGAGGGGGCTGCACTGCCCGTCGGCGTCTGGTCCTTCACGGGGTGGTAGTGCTCCAGGATCGGCCACCAGGACTGGTCCACCGAATTCTTGTCGACGATGTACTGTTCGTACATTTCATCGACGAGCCATTCATTGGCTCCGAATTCGCTCGTTGCGCCGTCCTCTGCGCCCACACCGGTCATCTGGCTCGACACCGTCGATCGCCCACTCTCTCCGTTGAATTCTTGCTGTATGCGGGCAGCGAAGATGCCCGCAGGATCCAGTGTTCAAGCCTAAACCCATTCCCTGGGCGCTGCGCTCAGGCAACCCGGCGGGATACGTTGTTCCCATGAGGTTCATCGGTGAGATTCCCAGCCACGACCTGACCTACTCGGACGTCTTCCTCGTTCCGAGCCGGTCCGACATCGCGAGTCGCTTGGATGTCGACATCGCCCCGGACGATGGGACGGGCGCGACGATCCCCATCGTCTCGGCGAACATGAATTCCGTGACCGGCCCGCGACTGGCCGCGACGCTCGCCAGACGCGGCGGACTCGGGGTGCTCCCGCAGGACATGCCGCTGCAGGACCTCGATGCGGCGATCCGCTGGGTGAAGTCCCAGCCGGTCGCCTTCGACACGCCGCTCGTGATGTCTCCCGACGACACGGCTGCCGACGCGATGCGGAAGATCCCGCCCGTCGAGGGCCACGGCATCGTGCTCCACGACGACTCCGGGACTTACGCCGGCTGCATCACCGCGTCGCGACTCGCCACGGCCTTGCCCGATGCGCGCCTCGGCGACCTCGTGCACGGCGCGCTCGCGAGCATCGACGCGGACGACGTCACCGGTGGACGCGCCGCGTTCGACCTCATGATCGCCGCCGACCTCGAGTTCGCGCCCGTCCTGCACCACGGCGCGGTCGTCGGCACGCTCAGCCGCAAGAGCGCCCTCCGCGCCACGCTGTACCGGCCGGCGCTCGACGCCGATGGACGGTTGCGCGTCGCCGCGGCGCTCGGCATCAACGGCGACATCGCCTCCAAAGCACGCGCCCTCGCCGCCGCAGGAGTCGACGTCCTCGTGATCGACACCGCCCACGGCCACCAGGACGGGATGCTGCGCGCCATCGCCGCCGTCAAGGCCGCCGGGCTCGGCATCCCGATCGTCGCGGGCAACGTCGTGACCTCGGTCGCCGTGCGCGACCTCGTCGACGCCGGTGCCGACATCCTGAAGGTCGGCGTCGGGCCGGGCGCGATGTGCACGACCCGCATGATGACGGCCGTCGGACGCCCGCAGTTCTCCGCCGTGCTCGAAACTGCGGAGGCGGCGCGCGAAGTGGGTGCGGCCGTGTGGGCCGACGGCGGCGTACGGTACCCGCGGGACGTGGCGCTCGCCCTCGCCGCCGGAGCGTCGTCGGTCATGATCGGCTCCTGGTTCGCCGGGACGATCGAAGCGCCGGGCGAACTCGAGCACGGTCCGGACGGCGTCCTGTACAAGGAGAGCTGGGGGATGGCGTCGACGAAGGCCGTGCACGAGCGCTTCGGGCGTCTGGACCCCTATGAGCTGGCGCGGAAGACGCTCTTCGCCGAGGGGATCTCGTCCTCCCGCATCCTCCTCGACCCGTTACGGCCCTCCGTCGAGGACCTGCTCGACATGATCACCTCCGGCGTCCGGTCGTCCTTCACCTACGCCGGTGCGTCGACCATCCCGGGCTTCCACGAGCGTGCGCTCGTTGGCGTGCAGTCGGCCGCTGGCTACGAGGAGGGCAAGGCGCTCCCCGTCTCCTGGTGACGCCCAGCCCCCACCCCTGCTCCGCCTCCGCCCCCGCTCCTGCCACAGTCCGAACCTCCGTTTTCGTGCAAGAAGTGCCTCCGAAAATGGCCGGATTGCACGAAAACGGAGGTTTGGCGGGACGGTGCGACGAGCGGGCGTGGGGCGCGCAGGCTGGCATGGGACACTGGGCGCATGGCTTTTCGACGATCGGCACCTGAGCAGCACGGCTTCGGACTCGGCATGCAGGTCCTCGTCCAGACCGATCCCGATGCGGACGCATCGAGTGTCGAGTACGTCTCCGGCGTGATCGTGGCACCCGGGCGTTCGCGGTCGGCCGCGTTCGTGTCCGTGTGGACCGAGCAGCTGACGACCTGGATCATCGAGTTCGACGAGCCGTTCTTCGGTCCTGACGGCAGCGGCCCGCACGATTCCGCCGAGGTGCGCGAGACCTACCTGCTGCCTGCGCCGTTCGCCGAGGACCCGGCGACCGTCCCCGCCTGACCGGCAACCGTCCCCGCCTGACCCGCATCGCGTTGGTCGATGTCTGACCCGCCCGGATCTCCATCGAACTTCCACAATTCAGGGTCGATTGCACAATTCAGGATGATCTGACAGCGTTTCGCCCGGAATCTTCCTGAATTGTGCAGATGTTCCTGAATTGTGGAAACACAGGTCAGGCCAGGGAACGGTCCATGATCGCGGAGGTGAGCGCCGTGACGGGATCGGATGCCGTGGACGGATTCGCGAGCAGTGTGAAGTCGATCGAACCGAGCGTGGGCAGTCCGAAGCGGCCGCTCAGCATCACGAGGTCGGCGGGGATCAGGCTCCGTGGGAACACGGCGACGCCGAGGCCGGCACGAACCGCCGCGAGCACACCGTTGACCTCACGCGTGCTGCACGTGATCCGCCAGGTCCGGCCCGACTGCTCGAGCGCATCGATCGCCAGCTGACGGGACAGACTCGGATCCTGGTAGGCGATGAGCGGCACGGGCAGTCCCGGTTCGATCGTCGTCTTCTCCAAGCCGACCCACACCATCGAGTCGCTCCGCACGAGCGTGCCCTCGCCCTGCCCAGGGTTCATCTTGATGAAGATGAGGTCGAGCTGCCCCGCTTTGAGTCGTCGGTAGAGCGGCCCGCTCTGGTTCACCGTGAGCTCGAGGTTGACCTGCGGGTGCAGCTGCCGGAAGTGGCGCAGGATCCGGGGGAGCTGCGTCATCGCGAGGTCGTCCGCTGCGCCGAATCGCAACTTGCCGCGCATCGCGGACCCGCTGAAGTAGCTCTCGGCCGAGGCGTGGGCGGCGAGGATCGTGCGCGCGAAGCCTGCCATCGCATCGCCGTTGTCGGTGAGGCGGACGTCGCGGGTGTCGCGGACGACGAGCCATCGGCCAGCCGCATCCTCGAGGCGGCGGATCTGCTGGCTCACGGTCGGCTGGCTGAGCCCCAGCTGGGCGGCTGCACGCGTGAAACTGCGCGTCTCGGCGACGGCGAGGAAGGTGCGGAGGAGTGCTGGATCGAACACGTCGAGACCCTCTCATTCACAAATCGAATAGGACTTATAGGTGCAATTTCCTTCAGGAATGACTCTACGGCCAATAGCGTGGAGAGCGGATCCCACCCACTCGCACGACAGCACCACCCGCACGACCACCATCCGCACCACCCACCCATACGACACGCACCCTCGACATACGAAACGCTGGACCCCACTGTGACACCACCGACGGACACCGCCGTCCCCTTGTCCCCTCCGACCGCATCGATGCCCATCGTCGGCGTCCGCCCCGCCTGGCGCGACACCTTCACCTCGCTCCGCGTCCCGAACTTCCGCCTCTTCACGATCGGCCACATCGTCGCGACGACGGCGATCGGGATGCAGCGCATCGCCCAGGACTGGCTCGTCCTCGAGCTCTCCGGCAGCGTCGCGGCCGTCGGCGTCACGGTCGCGATGCAGTTCGCGCCCATGCTCGTCTTCGGCCTGCTCGGCGGCGTCCTCGCCGACCGGTACCCGAAGCGGATCCTCCTGACGATCACGCAGTCGCTCGCCGCTGCGCTCGCCGTCGTCCTGTCGGTCCTCGCGCTCACCGGCGCCGTGCAGGTGTGGCACATCTACGTCATCGCCTTCCTGCTCGGACTCGTGACGGTCGTGGACACCCCGGCCCGACAGTCGTTCGTGAGCGAGCTCGTCGGCCCGCACCGGCTGCCGAACGCGATCAGCATCAACTCGGCCGTGTTCCAGCTCGGTCAGCTCGTCGGTCCCGCAGTCGGCGGCCTCATGATCACCGCGATCGGCTCCGGCTGGTCGTTCGCGATCAACGCCGTCGCCTGCTGCGGCGTGGTGCTCACGCTCTCGCTCATGAACGTGAAGGCGCTCATGCCGACGAAGCCGATGCCGCGAGCGAAGGGCCAGATGGCCGAGGGCGTCCGGTACGCCGTGCGCAAACCGGCGATCCTCTGGACGGTCGTGATGCTCGCGTTCGTGTCGGTCTTCGCGCTCAACATGCCCGTGCTCCTCGCCGCCTACGCATCCCAGGTCTTCGATATCGGGCCCGGCGGGTACGGGCTCCTCAACGCGCTCGTCGCGGCGGGAGCGCTCACGGGCGCACTCGCATCGACCAGGCGGGGCCGGGTCGACCTCCCCATCGTCATCGGTACGGCCGCCGCGATCGGCGTCCTCCAAGCGACCACGGGCCTCATGCCGTCGCTGTTCCTCTTCTGCGCGCTCCTCGTGGGCGGCGGCGTCGCCACGCTCCTCTTCATCACCGCCGCGAACTCGCTCGTGCAGCTCTCCGCCAACGCGGGGATCCGCGGCCGGGTCATGGCGTTGTACGTGCTCGTGCTGCTCGGCGGGCAGGCGATCGGCGGGCCGCTCATGGGCTGGCTCGTCGAACACGCCGGGCCGCACGTCGGCATGGTCGTCTCCGGCGCCGTCCCCGCCCTCGCGGCCGGTGTGGTCACGCTCGTGCTGCTCGCGAAGCGGCGGCGGGCGCGGGCTGCGGTGGCGGCTTCGGCCGATACCGATGCAGGTGCAGATGCCGTCGTCGTGGAGCAGACGAGCTGACGCGACCGCTCGTCCGATCCGATACGCATCCGATCCGCCCCAAGCGAAAACACAGGTGCAACGAGCGTGTGCTCGGGTAGACTCATCCGCACAATGGACGACCCTCCCTCTGACAGTTCGCCCGACCATAGACCCCGCTTCGAGCGAGTAGGGGGCCACCATGTATGAATGGATCATGTTGGGTGTCGGGTTGATCCTGACGCTCGGCACCGGTTTGTTCGTGGCCTCCGAGTTCGCGCTCGTCAACCTCGACCGAGCAGACCTCGAAGCCCGACGCGACCGCGGCGAGACGCGGCTGACGATGACCATCGCAGCCCTCAAACTCACCTCGACGCATCTCTCGAGCGCACAGCTCGGCATCACCCTCACCACCCTCCTCACCGGGTACACGATGGAGCCGGCGATCGGTTCGCTCCTCAGCGGCCCGTTCGGCGCGATCGGCCTCCCGGAGGCCATCCTCCCGATCGTGGCGAGCATCACCGCCGTGATCATCGCCACCCTGCTGAGCATGATCATCGGCGAACTCGTGCCGAAGAACTTCGCGCTCGCGCTCCCGCGGCAGACCGCGAAGCTCGTGATCCCGTTCCAGACGGCGTTCACCTTCGTGTTCAAGCCGGCGGTCATCGTGCTGAACGGCAGCGCCAACGGTCTCATCCGCGCATTCGGCGTGGAGCCGAAGGAAGAGCTGTCCGGCGCTCGAACGGCCGAGGAACTCTCCTCGCTCGTCCGCCGATCCGCGATCGAGGGCACCCTCGAAGCCGACACGGCGACGCTCCTCAACCGCACGCTCCACTTCGCGGGGCACACGGCCTCCGACGTCATGACGCCGCGCCCGCGCATCGCGTCCATCCAGCGAGGCGAACCCGCACAGGCCGTCCTCGAGCTCGCCAGGACGACCGGGCACTCCCGGTTCCCCGTGACCGATGAGGACGTGGACGACGTCATCGGCGTCGTGCACGTGAAGCAGGCGATCGCCGTTCCGCGCGAACGCCGACTCGACGTGCCCGTGTCCGCCCTGCAGTCGCCGGCCCTCCGGGTCCCGGAGACGATGAAACTCGACGTCCTGCTCAGCCAGCTGCGCGGCCGCGGCTACCAGATGGCCGTCGTCGTGGACGAATACGGCGGCACCGCCGGCGTCGCGACGCTCGAAGACCTCGTCGAGGAACTCGTCGGCGAGGTCGCGGATGAACACGACCGCACCCGCGCGGGCGTCGTCCGCGGACGCGACTCCATCACCTTCCCCGGCAGCCTCCGCCCCGACGAACTGCTCGAACGAGCCGGCGTCGTGGTCCCGGAGGACGGCCCGTACGAGACCGTCGCGGGATACGTCATGAGCGTCCTCGGCCGCCTCGCGGTCGTCGGCGACGAGATCGACATCGACGCCGGCGTGCTCCGCGTCGAACGACTCGACGGCCGTCGCATCGACCGCATCCGCTTCACACCGAGACCGGAACCGATCGAGGACGGTGAGGCGTCATGAGCGACTGGGCAGGACTCGGGTGGCTCTTCGTGCTGCTCCTCGCCAACGCGTTCTTCGTCGGCGCCGAATTCGCCGTCATCTCCGCCCGCCGTTCGCAGATCGAACCGCTCGCCGAACAGGGCAAGCGGAGCGCGAAGACCGCGCTGTGGGCGATGGAGCATGCGACGCTCATGCTGGCGACGAGCCAGCTCGGCATCACCGTGTGCTCGCTGCTCATCCTGAACGTCTCCGAGCCGGCGATCCACCACCTGCTCGAAGTGCCGTTGCACCTCACCGGGCTGCCCGACGAGGCCATCGGGACGATCGCGTTCATCATCACGCTGCTGCTCGTCTCCTACCTCCACGTCGTGTTCGGCGAGATGGTCCCGAAGAACCTGTCGTTCTCGGTGCCGGACCGCGCAGTGCTCCTGCTCGCGCCGCCGCTCGTGTTCGTCGGCAAGGTGTTCAAGCCGATCATCGTGGCGCTCAACGCCGTCTCGAACGGCGTCGTCCGGCTCTTCGGCGTCGAGCCGAAGGATGAGGCGGCGAGTGCGTTCACGCTCGACGAGGTGGCGACGATCGTCAACCAGTCGACGCGCGAGGGCATCCTCGTCGACTCGACCGGAGCGCTCGTGGCAGCGTTCGAGTTCACCGAGAAGAAGGTCCGCGACGTGGCCCTGCCGCTCAGCGCGCTCATCACGCTCACGGAGCAGGCGACGCCGTCCGATGTGGAGCGGGCCGTCGCGAAGTACGGGTACTCGCGCTACGTGATCGTCGACGACGAGCAGGTGCCGATGGGCTACATCCACCTGAAGGACGTGCTGCGTTTCGACGACCTCGTCGACAACGGCGACGAGTCGAAGCCGGTGCCCGCGAAGCGGATCCGCCAACTCGTGTCGGTGTTCGAGGGATCGGACGTCGAGGACGCGCTCACGACGATGCGTCGCTCCGGCGCGCACGTCGCCCGCGTGTTCGACGAGGAGGGCAACACGACCGGCGTCCTGTTCCTCGAGGACATCATCGAGGAACTCGTCGGAGAAGTGCAGGACGCCACGAGGCGCCGCTAGGCCGCCAGGCGGCCAGGCCGGAACGCAGCAAGGCCCACTCCGAGGTTCGGGGTGGGCGTTGTCGCGTCAGGGCCCTTCGACAGGCTCAGGGACCGGGGCCCTTCGAGGGGCTCAGTGACCAGGGCCCTTCGACAGGCTCAGGGACCGGGGCCCTTCGACAGGCTCAGGGACCGGGGCCCTTCGACAGGCTCAGGGAACGGGTCCTTCGACGGGCTCAGGGAACGGGTCCTTCGACGGGCTCAGGGACCGGGGCCCTTCGATGGGCTGAGTGACCGGGGCCTGGGCTCAGGGACCGGGTCAGGAGCCGACGCGAACGGGCTTCGCTCGCTGGTACTGGCCCGGCCACAGGTCCACGTCCGCGCCGAGCACTTCCGCCGCATGCAGCGGGAAGTGCGGGTCGCGGAGCGCCTGGCGGGCGAGCAGGACGGCGTCCGCCTGCTCGTCGGCGATGATCGCGGCGGCCTGCTCGGGCGTCGTGATCTCGCCGACCGCGCTCGTCGGGACGCCGGAAGCACGAACCGATGCGGCGAGCGGCACCTGGTAACCGGGGCCGTAGGGGATGACGGCGTCGCCGACGATGCCCCCGGAGGAGATGTCGAAGAAATCGGCGCCGTGCTCGACGGCCCATCCGGCGACCGTCGCCGTCTGCTGCTCGTCCCAGCCGCCTTCGGCCCAGTCGGTGGCGGAGAAGCGGATGAAGAGCGCGAGGTCCTCAGGCAGCACCGAGCGCACGGCGTCGACGACGCGCAGGAGGAGCCGGGCGCGGTTCTCGAGGGAGCCGCCGTACTCGTCCGTCCGTACGTTGGACAGCGGGGAGAGGAACTGGTGCAGGAGGTACCCGTGGGCCGCGTGCAGCTCGATGACGCGGAAGCCCGCCTCCACGGCGCGGGCCGCAGCAGAACGGAAGTCCTCGACGACGCGATCGATCCCGGCAGCGTCGAGCGCGACCGGTTCTCCGTGCGCGATGAAGGGGACCGCCGACGGGCCGACGGTCGTCCAGCCGCCCTGATCGGCGGGGATCGTTCCCCGCTGCGTGGTGCCCCAGGGCGCGAAGGAGGAGGCTCGTCGGCCGGCGTGCGCGAGCTGGATGCCGGGCACCGCCCCGTGCGCGGAGAGGAACGCGGTGACGGGCTTCCAGGCGTCGCGCTGTTCGTCGGTCCAGATGCCGGTGTCCCGCGGTGAGATGCGCCCCTCGGGGTTCACCGCCGTCGCCTCGGTGAGGACGAGGCCGAAGCCGCCCGCCGCGAACTGGCCGAGGTGCACGAGCTGCCACGCCGTGGGGACGCCGTCCTCCTGCTCCACCGCGTACTGGCACATGGAGGCCACCCAGAGTCGATTGCGGATGTCGATGCCTCGGAGACGGTACGGGTCGAACAGCGTGGTCATCTGACTCCTTCGGTGGGTTGTGGATCGGCGACTCAGCTGGAACGCACTGCCGTCGTCGTTTCCGACAACTCCTCGAGGAAGGTGCGCATTCCCGCAGCGCCTGTGAAGTGGTGAGCGGTCGCTCCGAGGGCGACGGCGGCATCGACGTTCTCGATGCGGTTGTCGATGAAGATGAACTCGGCGGGGGAGACGCCGAGGGCTCGCATGGTCTCGAGGTAGATGGCGGGATCAGGCTTCACGAGGTCCATCTCCGCGCTCACGAAGACGCGCTCGAAGAAGCGGGAGAGCGGGCCGTGGCGGTAGAAGCCGCCGAAGTCGGTACCTGCGTTCGAGAGGATGGCGAGCCGGGTGCCTCCGGCGTGGAGCGCTGCGATGGCATCGAACACCTCTGTGTTGATGCTGAGCCAGCTGCGGAAGTCCGCGATCCACAGTCGTTGGATGGTGGCATCGGACCAGTCGGCACCGATCTCGTCGCGGATGGTGGTCCAGTAGTCGGTGACGCTCAGCGAGCCGAGGTCGAGCGCATCTCGCAAGCGCCAGTACGGCGGCCAGAACACCTCCGGATCGACCTCGGCGACGGCCAGGAGCGCGTCGCGATCGGCTTGGACCGGGGTGACGGAGATGACTTCGCCGTAGTCGAAGACCACCACTCGTCCGGGGATGCTGATCGGCATGGACCGTCCTTTCGATTTCGTCAACGCTAACCCACGGCGGCATCGGGAACCGGTTCTCCACAGGGCCCATATCGCGCTCACAGGGCCCGTATCGTAAGGAGCATGCCTGAACTCATCGAGTGGACGACGGAACTGCTGCGCGAGTGGATCGTGGAACCGAAGCCGGAGGACGACAAATACGCGCGGGGCGTCCTCGGCGTCGTGACGGGCTCCGATCGCTATCCCGGCGCGGCCGTGATCGGGGTCGAGGCGGCGAGCCGGACGGGGCTCGGGATGCTGCGCTACCTCGGTTCGGAGCGGGCGGCGTCGTTCGTCCTGCAGCGTCGCCCGGAGGTCGTCACTGCGGACGGCCGGGTGCAGGCGTGGCTCCTCGGGTCCGGCATGGACGCCGACGCGCTCACGACGCACGAGGGATCGCTCATCGATGCGGCGCTGCGGTCCAGCGAACCGGTCGCGGCCGACGCCGGCGCGCTCCGCCGGGTGACAGCGGGAGGACTGCATCGCGGATCCGGCACGGGTGCAGGGGCGGATGACGCATGGCGCGTCGTCGTCACCCCGCACGCCCGAGAACTCCTGACGATGCTGAGCGGGCTCGGCGTCACCGCCGACCTCGACGCCGTCCTCGCCGACCCGTCCCGGTTCGCGGCGCAGGTGGCCGAACGGCTCGGCGTGGTCGTGCTGCTGAAGGGGACCATCACGCACGTCCTCGCGCCCGACGGCACGGGGATCACCGTCACCGGCGGGCCTGCCTGGCTCGCGACGGCCGGGACGGGCGACGCGCTGGGCGGTATCCTCGGCGCCCTGCTCGCGACCAACGCGTCCCGCATCGCCGCCGACCACCGTGTGCTCGCACCCATCGCCGCATCGGCCGCCCTGCTGCACGCGCTCGCCGGCCAGGCCGCCGCGAAGGACGGGCCGCTCGTCGCGCTCGACGTCGCTGAGGCCGTGCGCGGGGTCGTCGCGGAACTGCTCAGGGACTGACGGCCGAAACGGGACCCGGTCCCGCGACTCCTGGTCCACAGCCGATCCGGCCGAACTTCCAGGACGCTCATAGCTTGCGCATAGGAAGCTTCAACACACTGTTCGACAGGCGCCCCAGCCGACGATGAGGAGACCACAGATGGACATGATCCCCGCCAACCGGAAGCCACGACTCTCGCGGACCGCGACGAAGACGACGTTCGCGGCGCTCGCAGGGCTCACCCTCGTCGGCACGCTCGCCGGTTGCTCGGCGGCGGCCGACGCGGAATCGGGTTCCGGGGCCGCGCCGCAGGGCACCTCGTCGAGTGCGGCTCCGAGCGCATCGAGCACGACCGACGCCTCCGCGTCCTCCGGCTCCGCGAGCTACAAGGACGGCTCCTACACGGCCAAGGGCAGCTATCAGTCGCCCGGCGGGGAGGAGGACCTCACGGTCACCGTCACCCTGACGAAGGACGTCGTGACGGCCCTCGACGTCGTCTCCGGCGCCAACAGCCCGAACGGCAAGCAGTTCCAGGCCAAGTTCATCTCCGGCATCCAGAGCGAGGTCGTCGGCAAGGACATCGACTCGCTCAAGGTCTCGAAGGTCGCCGGTTCCTCGCTCACGAGCGGCGGATTCAACGAGGCGATCGACGAGATCAAGGCGGATGCGGCCGCGAGCTGATCCGGTGATCCGCCAGGGGAGGCCGTTCGAGGCGATCGGGACGTCGTGGCAGATCGACACGGCCGAACCGCTCGGCGACGACCTCGCCGAAGCGTTGGCGGACCGCATCGAGCGTTTCGATGCGACGTACTCCCGCTTCCGTGACGACTCGCTCGTGGCCCGGTTCGCACGGGGGCCCGCGAGCGAACCCTTCCCCGAGGATGCGTCTGCGCTCTTCGCGCTGTACCGCGCACTGTTCGATGCGACGGGCGGCGCGGTGAGCCCGTTCGTCGGCGCATCGCTCGAACGCCTCGGCTACGATACCGCGTACTCGCTCGTCCAGGCGGGGCCGGCGATCGGTGCACCCGTCTGGGACGACATCGCCGCGTGGGACGCGGAGACGCGCACGCTCACCACGACGACCGCGGTCGTGATCGACGTCGGAGCTGCAGGCAAGGGCTACCTCGTCGACATCGTGGCGGACCTGCTGCACGATGCCGGGCACACGGCGTTCACGATCGACGCGTCCGGCGACCTCCTGCACCGTGGCGGCATCCCCTTGCGGGTCGCGCTCGAGCACCCGTACGACCCGCGGAAGGCGATCGGCGTCGCCACGATGACCGACGGCGCACTCTGCGCATCCGCCACCAACCGACGCGCGTGGGGATCCGGCCTCCACCACGTCATCGACGGTCGCACCGGACTCCCGACGAACGAGGTCGCGGCGACGTGGGCGACCGCACCGTCCGCGATGGTCGCCGACGGCATCGCCACAGCACTGTTCTTCACCGACCACGGCATCCTCGCACCGCGCTTCGACGGCGTCGAGAGTGTCAGGATGTTCACCACCGGCCTCGTCGACACCTCGGCCGGCTTTCCAGGGGAGTTGTTCACATGATCGGTGGAGGCCGTCTCGCCTACCTCTTCGACACCGTGCTCGGGCGGGTGACGATGTACCGGCTCGTGACGCTCTCGCTCGGCACCCTCGCGCTCTACGCCTTCATCCTGTCGCTCCTCGGGAAGGTGTTCTACACGCCGCTCGAGCTGCTCGCGACGGCGGCCGTGCTCATCGTCGTCGGCTATGGCGGCAACCGGCTCTTCGGCGCGCTCTTCCGGGTGCGACCGCACGGCGAGTCCGCCGTCATCACCTCGCTCCTGCTGTTCTTCATCCTGTGGCCGAGCACCGACCCGCTCGCGCTGCTCTGGATCGCACTGGCCTCCCTCATCGCTCAGGCGGGCAAGTACGTGCTCGTGTTCCGGAAGCGCCACATCGTGAACCCGACGGTCGTCGCGGCCGTCGTCATGAGCGTGAGCGGACTCTCGCCGTCTGTGTGGTGGGCGGCGAGCCCGTACCTGCTGCCGGCCGTCGTGGTCCTCGGCTTCCTCGTGCTCTATCGGACTCGGCGACTCGCGATGGCCGGGACGTTCATCGTCGTCGCGTGGGCGCTCGTCACGATCCGCCTCGCGGCTTCCGGCCAGGAACTCGGTGCCGCGGCTCTCGCGCCACTCACCTCGTACCCGATCGTCTTCCTCGCGGCGTTCATGCTGAGCGAACCGCTCACCCTCCCGCCGCGCCGCTGGCAGCAACTCGTCGAAGCCGTGCTCGTCGGCGTCGTGTTCGCCGTGCCGTACGCCTTCGGGCCCGTCTTCTCCACGCCGGAGCTCGCACTCCTCGTCGGCAACCTGTTCGCGTTCGCCGTGAGCCGCCGGTCCGGCATCCGACTGCGCCTCGATCGGACCACGCAGCTCACCCCGACGGCCGTGGAGTACAGCTTCACGGCGACACGACCGGTGTCGTTCGTGGCCGGACAGTACCTCGAACTGACCCTCCCGCACCGGAGGGCCGACGTGCGGGGGACGAGACGGACGTTCAGCATCGTGTCACCTCCGGAGGACGGCCACACGATCCGGGTCGCGATGCGGATGCCCGAGCGGGCGAGCAGTTTCAAACGTGCGCTCGCGACGCTGCCGGTCGGCGGTTCCGTCTCCGCCACCGGTGTGTGGGGCGACTTCGTCCTCCCCGCCGATGAGACGCGCCCGCTCCTCCTCATCGCCGCCGGCATCGGGATCACCCCCTTCGCCTCGCAGCTCGCGCAGCTCCACGTGCGGCGACAGCAGCGCGACATCGTGCTCGTGTACGTCGTCTCCGGGACCGAGGAACTCGCGTACGCGGCGGAACTGCAGGCGTGGGGCGTGCGGGTGTTCGTGGCCGCGCCGGTCGCTCCAGAGCCACTCCCGGCCGGCTGGACGTACCTGGGACCTGGGCGGATCGACCACGAACGGCTCGTCGACGCCGTTCCGGACCTCGCCGCGCGGGAAGTGCTCATCTCCGGCCCGCCCACGCTCATCGACGCCCTGAAGCCCGCCCTGCGCGGTGTCGGCGCGACGCGCGTGCGGACCGATGCGTTCAGCGGGTACTGAGTCGCCGGTCGTGATCGGCCGGGGCGCCTGTCACCCGATGTCCAGGTCTCCGGCCGCGGCCGCCCCTAGGATGATCACGTGACTCGGCGATGGCTCCTCTGGTCCGGCTTCGCCGTGGTCCACATCCTGCTGATCTGGCTGTGCCTGGCGGCCCCAGGACAGCCGATCGGCGATGTGACGGGCGTGTACCTCCCGTGGGTCCAGAACGCGACGAACGGCGGCCCGATCCCCGGCGTCGACGTGAGCTTCGTCTACCCGATCCTCGCGATCGTGCCGATGCTCCTCCCGCTCCTCGCAGGACCCGCCTGGTACGGCTTCGCGTGGCTC
Organism: Plantibacter lichenum; assembly: GCF_050587525.1. Taxonomy (NCBI): domain Bacteria; kingdom Bacillati; phylum Actinomycetota; class Actinomycetes; order Micrococcales; family Microbacteriaceae; genus Plantibacter; species Plantibacter lichenum. The sequence goes on from NZ_JBOBFT010000009.1 coordinate 201,017, forward strand.
GTCCTCGTGTCGATCCTCAACGCGGTCGCCTTCGGCGTGCTCGTCGGCAACGGCGCCTCCAAGCACCGCTCCGCAGCGGCCTGGTGGTGGCTCGGCTTCCTCGTGCTGCTCGGCCCCATCGCCCTCGGCCGCATCGACTCCGTGACCGTGCCGATCGCGATCCTCGGCCTCCTCTGGGCCGCGGGGCGACCGCGCAGAGCGACGATCCTCCTGACGGTCGCCGCCTGGATGAAGATCTGGCCGGCCGCCCTCGTCGCCGCCCTCGTCATCGCGCTCCGCCGCCGGCTCGTCGTGCTGCTCACGGCCGTCGCGACGGCGCTCGCCGTGCTCGTCGTCGGCTTCGCGATCGGTGGATCGCACGTGCTCAGCTTCGTGACCGAGCAGACGGGGCGCGGACTGCAGGTCGAATCGCCCATCGGGAACGTGTACCTCTGGATGGCCGTCGCCGGCGTGCCGGGGAGCGGCGTCTATTACGACCACCAGATCCTCACCTTCCAGGTCTCCGGACCGGCCGAGGCCGCAGTCGCCTCGATCATGACGCCCATCCTCGCCGTCGCCGTGCTCGCCATCGTGCTCATCGGGGTCCTCGCCATGCGCGCCGGACGCCACGTCGTCCAGATCCTGCCAGCCCTCGCCCTCGCGTTCGTCCTCACCCTCATCGTCTTCAACAAGGTCGGTTCGCCGCAGTTCGTCACCTGGCTCGCAGCCCCCGTCATCCTCGGGATCGTCTACCGCGGGCGCCGGTTCGCGACGCCCGCCCTCATCGCCCTCGGCATCGCCGGTCTCACGCAGCTCTTCTACCCGTACCTGTACCTCTGGCTGCTCGGCGAGGACCCGGCGATGGTGACCGTCCTGACGCTCCGCAACCTCCTGTACTTCGCGCTCCTCGGCTGGGCCGTCTGGTCGCTCGTCGTGCCGCCGAGGGTCGAGCTCGTCGTCGATCCGGAACGGCTGGGAGGGCACGCCGCGCGGGCGCCTCGGGTCCGGCGTGGGGCGCGTTCGGAATCTGTGGCTCCCGGGTCGTCTGCGGTGCCTTCAGGGTCGACTTCCGCGCCTTCCGGGTCGTCGACGCCTCCGTCGTCCCTGGCCTCCTCGCCGTCTGCTGTGCCTTCCGCGCCTCCCGCGCCTTCCGTCCGCACCGCCCGCAACCCGATCGATCCGGCGCGTCCGGCCGATCAGAACCTGGAGTGATCCCATGCTCGTCGCCTTCTCCGTCGCACCCTCCGGCAGCGGCAACGCCGATGCGTCCGTCCACGATGCCGTCGCTGCAGCCGTCGCCGTCGTGCGTGACTCGGGTCTCCCGAACCACACGGACTCGATGTTCACCACGATCGAGGGCGACTGGGACGAGGTCTTCGACGTCGTGAAGCGTGCGACCGAGGCCGTCGGCGCGTTCGGCAGCCGTGTCTCGCTCGTGCTCAAGGCCGACATCCGTCCCGGGTACACGGGCGAGCTCGACGCGAAGGTCGAGCGCCTCGAGGCGGCGCTCGAGGAACGCGCGGGCGCGTAGGCCGGAGGACGCCCGGCCGCTGGGCGCCCTCGGCGTCGCCCGCGTGCACCGGCG